>NZ_JARTVT010000008.1:0-247368 GCF_029625685.1 Mesorhizobium sp. WSM4976 | reverse complement strand
TAGGGCAGTAGGGCAGTAGGGCAGTAGGGCAGTAGGGCAGTAGGGCAGTAGGGCAGTAGGGCAGTAGGGCAGTAGGGAGAGGCGCTCAACCGCGGTCGTTCCCTACTCCCCTACTGCCTTACTCCCCTACTCCCTTACGCAGTAATATCGATGACGCCGCAATCGCCGGCGGCGCTGCCGAAGACGATGCGGCGCTCTTCCTTGTCCCACATCATCGACGTGATGGCGCCCTTGCCGGGGCGGCGCAGCAGCACTTCCTTGGCGTCGGCGAAGCGCGCCGCGATCACCATGCCGTCCTCGTAGCCGATGGCCACCACGTCCTGGCTCGGATGGCAGGCGACGCAGGTCACCATCGTGTTGCCGCGCGTGCCGAGCTCCAGCGGCGCCTTGCCCATCGGGCCATCCTTGCTGGCGAAGGGCCAGACGATCGCCGCCGGCGCGCCCGAGCTCGCCAGCCATTTGCCCTTCATGCTCCAGGACAGGCTCTTCACCTTGCCGGGATAACCGCTCATGCGCATGTGCTTGCCGTCAGCAAGCTTCCAGCCATGCAGCGCGTTTTCCTGCATGGTGGTGATGAGGAAAGCGCCATCCGGTGAAAAGGTGATGCCGGTATGGGCGCCGGCCCATTCGAGCTCCACCGGCTTGCCTTCGGCCGCCGGGAAATGCAGCGTCGCGCCATTGTAGCGGGCGACGGCGAAACGCATGCCCTTGGGGGAGAAGGCGAGCCCTTCTACCGAGCGCGGGTGGATGAATTCCTTGATCTTGCCGTCGGCGAAACGCACGAAAGCGGTCTTGCCGGAGGCGTAGGCGATCGCGCCCTGCGGTCCGGCGGCGACGCTGGTGATCCACTTCCTGCCGGCGCTCGCCAGTTCGCTCACCTCGCCGCCGGTCTTCACGGCAAACACCTTGCCGTCCTCACCGCCGGTGATCAGCCGGTCGTTGGCCGCATCATGAAAGGCGGCAAGCAGCCCGTCATTGGCCTGAACCGTCTTCTGCCCATTGTCCAGGCGATGGATCGCGCCATCGGCCAGAGCGAAATGCGGCACGTCGTTGAGGAAGACGGCGGCGACGCAATGGCCTTCGAGATCAAGCGGGGCGACTGTGGGCATGGGGGCGGTCCATTCGGCTTCTTTGCACAAAGCCGGTGCGGCTAGGTGCGACCTCGCCTTCTCCCCTTGTGGGAGAAGGTGGATTGGCGCGCAGCGCCAAGACGGATGAGGGGTGTTGGACGGATCGCCGTCATCGCCAAGCTGGAGCACCCCTCATCCGACCTCGCTTCGCGAGGCCACCTTCTCCCACAAGGGGAGAAGGGAAGAACGGGCAGCGCTAGCGCCTGAAAGTCAGGAAATCAAGCCGCCTGGCAGGCTTCAAAACTTTTGCGCAACCGCTCCGCGTCGAGATCTCGGCCGATGAAGACCAGTCGGCTCTCGTGCTTTTCGCCATCCTTCCAGGCGCGCTGGTGGTCGCCCTCGAGGATCATGTGCACGCCTTGCAGCACGTAGCGGTCCTCGTCGCCCTTCAGCGCGATGATGCCCTTAAGCCGCAGGATGTTCGGCCCTTCCATCTGGGTCACCTTCTCGATCCAAGGGAAGAACTTCTTGGGGTCCATCTCGCCGCCGCGCAGCGACACCGACTTCACCGTCACGTCATGGATGTCGGAGGCATGATGGTGATGATGATCGTGACCGTCGTGATGATGGTGGTCGTGGTCGCAGTCCGGGCCGCATTCATGGTCGTGATCATGGTCATGCGCCTCGAGGAAATGCGGATCGTTCTCCAGTGCGCGCGACAGATCGAAGGCGCCGCGGTCGAGCACTTCGTTGAGCGCCACGCCGGACCGCTGCGTGCGATGGATTTTTGCCGCCGGATTGATGGCGCGGATGGTCGCCTCGACTCTTTCGAGCTCTTCCGGTGTGACCAGATCGGTCTTGTTCAGCACCACCACGTCGGCGAAGGCAATCTGGTCCTCGGCTTCCTTGGAATCCTTCAAGCGCAGCGGCAGGTGCTTGGCGTCGACCAGTGCCACCACCGCGTCGAGCTTGGTCTTGGTGCGCACGTCGTCGTCCATGAAGAAGGTCTGCGCCACCGGTACCGGGTCGGCGAGTCCGGTGGTCTCCACGACGATGGCATCGAAGCGGCCGGGCCGGCGCATCAGGCCCTCGACGACACGGATCAGGTCGCCGCGCACCGTGCAGCACACGCAGCCATTGTTCATCTCGTAGATTTCCTCGTCGGATTCCACGATCAGGTCGTTGTCGATGCCGATCTCGCCGAACTCGTTGACGATGACGGCGTATCGCTTGCCGTGGTTTTCCGACAGGATGCGGTTGAGTAGCGTCGTCTTGCCCGCGCCGAGATAGCCGGTGAGAACGGTTACGGGGATCTGCGTCTGTGCGTCGCTCATGGCTTGCCTCGAAATCTTGGCCTCGAAAAATCTGGATTGTCGGCCTCATATAGGACGGGCGTCGCGCTTTTGCACGCATCAAACCGATGGACCAGCGGACCCTCTGACTGGGATGGCGGTGAGGAGGGATTTGGCTGCGGTCGAGGCCGATCAACGGGGAGTCACGGCAGCTCCCAATGGCATTTCCAGTTTGCCGCTGTGAATCTCCGCGCCTCAAAAGTCGTTTGTCATCTAACTGAAATAAACATCTGGCATCACCTGCGCGGGCACCGCAATGCTTGCCGGCAAAGCGTTCCGCAAGCCGGTTTCTTAGAGATCGTCATTTGCCAACCGTTGCGCAGCCTCTATGCTGCCCACGCCGGTTCGGCCGAAGAGGGAATGGCCATGGCCAAGGCGGACAAGACAGCGACAATGAGCCGGCTGCATTCGGCGGCAAGGCTGGCGCGCACGGCGCTCGCGGCACGGCTTCTGGCGCATGGTTTCTACGCCGGCCAGGACCAGATCATGCTGGCGCTCGATCGCGAGGACGGCCAGACCCCCGGCAACCTCGCCGGCAAGCTCGGCGTGCGCCCGCCGACCATCACAAAGACCATCAACCGGTTGCAGGCGCAGGGTTTCCTGGAAAAGCGCGCCTCCAACGCGGATGCCCGCCAGGCCCATATCTTCCTCACCGAATCCGGCCGCGAAACCATCCGCGCGATTGAGAAGTCGGTCAAGAAGACCGAGAAGCAGGCGCTGAAAGGCCTCGACAAGAAGGACCAGAAGGCGCTGTTCAAGCTGCTCGCCCGTATCGAGGCGAATCTCTCGAACGAAGATCTGGTCCTGATCGACGACGACGCGGAGATGGATGAGGCGTAAGCGCGACGCGCAGCGTCGTCGCTCAACCGCGCGGCGTTCCCGTTAACGAGCGACGCGCGTAAGCGTCGTCTCGACCGACTCAAGCGCGATGCGCAGCATCGTCGCTTCACGTGCCATCCAAACATCAACAGCTTAGCGAAAAGGGCGACGACGGCGCACGCCGCGCCTGAGCGCCACCATGGGACGTTTCGCGGTTGAGCGACGATGCTGCGCATCGCGCCTACGGATCGTGCCTGAGCGACGACGCTACGCGTCGCGCCTCACCAGCGCCGCCCAACGCCCCGGCGTCAAGCCGAACGCCTTCTTGAAATGGCGGTGGAAATGGCTCTGGTCGCTGAAGCCGGCGCCGGCGGCGATCTCCGCCAGCGGTTCTCCGTCCGCGATCATGCGCCGCGCCCTTTGCAGCCGGCGCATCAACAGGAAGCGATGCGGGCTGGTCGAATAGGTGGCGCGAAAATGGCGCGACAGCGCGTAGCGGTCGAGGCCGGTAACGGCCTCGAGCTCGTCGGAGCGCACCGGCCGTTCGGCATTCTCCGCAAGATAGTCGCGAGCAAGTACCGCCGCGCGCCATGCGGTCTTGCCCGTTGACTTCGCCGGCTTTCCGGCGTGGCGTCTCAGCTGTTGCGCCAGCTGCGCGACGAAATCCGCTACGAACAGGTCTCCGAGCTCTTCGTCCAGCGGCGTTAGTGCCGATAACAGCGTGTCCCGCAGCGCCGGATCATCGACCACCGCGTCACGGACAAAAGGCAGCGGCTCGCCGTCGAGGCAGTCGAGCAGCAGGGACGGCTCCAGATAGAGAATCCGGTAGCGCAGTCCGTCTTCCGTGCCGGCGCCGCCATCATGCAATTCGTCCGGATGCAGCACGATCGCCTGGCCGGGCAGGCTGTGTTGCAGCGCCCCGCGATAATGAAAGCGCTGCACGCCGTTGAGTGTCACGCCGATGGCATAGGTGTCGTGCCGGTGCGGCTCGAAGGCGTTGCCTTGGAAACGCGCCTCAATGCGTTCGAGGCCCAGCCCGCCAGGCGCCGCAACGATGCGATCGCCATTGGCCGTGTCCGCGCACGAACGTTCAAGACCTTGCCTCGCCTCTGCGCCTAGAGCCTGCGCCATCGCCCTGTTCCGCCCCGTCATGGGCCAACCTCGGAGTCTCAATCTTGGTGTTTGATACGAAAATTGCAATCGTTCTGAGGGAAGATCTGCCTGTCTGGCAGAAGCTCAACGTCACCGCCTTCCTCACCAGCGGCATCGTCGCGCAGTTCCCCGAAATCATCGGCGAACCCTATCGCGACCGTGCCGGCAACCCCTACAATCCGATGTCGATCCAACCGGTCATCGTCCTGTCGGGCGACGCGGCGACGCTGGGCACGATCCATCGCCGGTCATTGGAGCGCGGCGTCACGACATCCGCCTATGTCGAGGAGATGTTTTCGACCGGCCACGACGCCGCCAACCGCGCCGTCTTCGCCGAATTCGCGCCGGACGACGCCAAGGTCGTCGGGGTTGCGTTGCGCGCTGAAAAGAAGCTGGTCGACAAGATCACCAAGGGCGCCCGCATGCACGGCTGAACGGGCGGGCCGTTGTTGCAGTGGCCGCTTTTGGTCCGGCCACACCGGACAATTGGCTTGCCGGCAAGCTTTGATTACCGCAAAGGTGGGGCCCCCGCCTTTGCTTCCTCTCGGCCTGAATTTGTCTGTTTCCCGAACCCAAGACGACAGCGCAACGCCGCCCGTGGCGATGCTTCTGATGCTTTGCGTCTATGTCTGCTTCACCTTTCTCGACACCTCCAGCAAATATCTGGTGCTTGCCGGCGTCTCGGCGCTGATCGTCGCCTGGGCCCGCTTCACCGTTCACGTCTTGCTCGTCGGTGTCTTCCTGCGCGGCTGGCGCGAGCCGGCGCGCTTTCGCGCCAACGACCTGCCGGCGCATATATTGCGCGGCTGCATGCTCTTCGGCTCGACCATGTTCAACATCCTGGCGCTGAAGACGCTGCAACTGGCCGAGACGACGTCGATCTATTTCTTCGGCCCGATGGTCATCACCGCCCTTGCCGGGCCGCTGCTCGGCGAATGGGCCGGCTGGCGGCGCTGGCTGGCGATCCTCACCGGCTTTGTCGGTGTCCTGATCATCACCCGCCCGGGCGTGGGCGTGTTCGGCATCGGCCATCTCTTCGCGCTCGGCTCGATGCTGTCGAACAGCTTCTATGTCATCATGACGCGGCGCATGTCTTCAACCGAAACATCGGAGAGCCTGATACTGTTCTCGGCACTGGCGCCTTCGGTGCTGCTGGCTCCAATGCTCTTACTGTCGCCAGCGCTGCCCCATGGCGGCTTTCAATGGTTCGTCGTCCTGATGCTGGGCGTCTTCGGCGCCGGCGGCCACTATCTGCTGGTCCGGGCCTATCGTCTGGCGACCACAACGCAACTGGCGCCTTTCCCTTATTCGCAAATGGTGTGGATGATCATTTCCGGCTGGTTGATCTTCCACCAGTTCCCCGACCGCTGGACGTTGCTTGGTGCTGCCATCATCGTTGCCAGCGGCCTCTACATCATCCACCGCGAGCACCGGCTTCGCGTGCGCAACTCCGCCTCGCTCGACACCGAGGCCGAGGCGCTGGCGAAAAAACTTTGATTTGCCCCCGATCGATGGCATAAGGCCGATTTAAACAGTTTAAAGACCCTGGGGAGCGAAGGGCGCTGGCACAGAAGATCAAGCTTTCGACAATCGCGGATGCGCTCGGCGTCTCCACGGCGACCGTATCGCTGGCGCTGCGCGATAGCCCGCTGGTGGCCGGCGCCACGCGTGAGCGCATCAAGGAGCACGCGCGCGCCATCGGATATATCTACAACCGCCGCGCCGCCTCGCTGCGCACCTCGCGCTCCGGCATCGTCGGCGTCGTCGTGCACGACATCATGAATCCGTTCTTCGCCGAGATCCTGCGCTCGATCGAAAGCGAGCTCGACCGCAGCCGTCAGACCTTCATTCTCTCCAACCATTACGATCAGCTCGAAAAGCAGCGCACCTTCATCGACACGCTGCTGCAGCTCGGCGCCGACGGCGTCATCATGTCGCCGGCAATCGGCACGCCGGCCGAAGACATCATCATGGCCGAGGAAAACGGCCTGCCGGCAGTGCTGATCGCGCGCACCGTCGCCGGCGCCGATGTGCCGGTGTTTCGCGGCGACGACGCCTATGGCACCGCACTTGCCACCAATCATCTGATCTCGCTCGGCCACAAGCGCATCGCCATGGTCGGCGGCACCGATCAGACCTCGACCGGCCGCGACCGTTACCAGGGCTATCTCAACGCGATGGAGGCGGCCGGCCTGGAGGTGAAGCCGTCCTGGCGCATTCCCGGCCCCCGCACCAAGCAGGCGGGGTTCGAAGCCGCTGGGCAGTTTCTGGCGCTGAAGGACAAGCCCACCGCCGCTTGCTGCTGGAATGACCTAGTCGCGATCGGGCTGATGAACGGCATAGCGCGCGCCGGCCTCGTGCCCGGCGTCGATATCTCGGTCACCGGCTATGACGATCTCGAGGAGGCGGCGATTGCGACGCCGGCGCTGACCACGGTCTGGAACGGCCAGCGCGAAGTCGGCCGCCGCGCCGCAAGCGCCTTGCTCGACAAACTGAACGGGCAGGCGGTGCGGCCCTCGCAAGAGCTGATCAAGCCGGAACTGCATGTGCGGCAATCGACCGGCAAGCCCGTGGAGCGCGCATGACCAGTGCAGAAGGAAAATTGCCGGTCGCCATTCTGGTGCCGGGCGATTTCAACGACCATGCCGTCAGCCGCATAGACAAGGCGTTTAAGCTTGTGCGCATCGAACGCGCCGACCCTGGACTGGTCACGGAAGAGACGCGCGCCACGGTGCGCGGCATCGCCTCTTACGCGGGCATCAACGCTGCGATGATCGACGCGCTGCCCGATCTCGAGATCATCGCCAGCTTCGGCGTCGGCTATGACTCGGTCGACGCCAATCATGCGGCGAAGCGCGGCGTGATGGTCACCAACACGCCCGATGTTTTGACCGAGGAGGTCGCCGATACCGCCATCGGCCTTTTGATCAACACTGTGCGCGAGCTCTACGCCGCCGAGAAATGGCTGCGCGACGGCGACTGGGTGAAAAAGGGCAATTATCGCCTGAGCCGGCTTACCTTGCGCGGCCGGAGCGTCGGCATTTTCGGCATGGGCCGCATCGGCCGAGCCGTCGCCCGCCGCCTTGAAGCCTTCGGCCTGCCGATCGCCTATCACAACCGCCGCAAGGTCGAAGGCCTGGCTTACGACTATCATGCCACTTTGAAAGGCCTTGCCGAGGCCGTCGACACGCTGATCTGCATTGCCCCGGGCGGCGCCTCCACCGAAAAGGCGATCAATGCCGAAATCTTGTCGGCGCTGGGTTCGAACGGCGTCTTCGTCAACATCGGCCGCGGCTCGGCGGTCGACGAGGCAGCGCTGGCCGCCGCCCTGAAGAGCGGTACCATCGCCGCCGCAGGGCTCGACGTCTTTGCCGACGAACCGAACGTGCCGCGGACCCTGCTCGACGCTGCCAATGCCTCGCTTCTGCCGCATGTCGGCTCGGCGTCGGAGCACACCCGCCGCGCCATGGCCGATCTCTGCGTCGACAACCTCGTCGCCTGGTTCACCGAGCGCCGGCCGCTGACGCCCGTGCCGGAGACGATCAACGTCAAGGCGGGCGGCTAAAGCAGCCGTCCAGGAACGTCGGCGCTTTCGCCACACATGTTAATGCCTTGGTAGCACATTAACTCTCGATTAACCCTTTGAAATCATTTTCCATACTTGATCGAGTATGGAGAAGCGGCGTGAAGCTGGTTGCGGGGTTGGTTGTGTCGGTTGCCTTGTTCGGGGGCGCGCATGTCCTGTATGACGACCAGAGTCAGAGCACCGCTGTCGACACAGTCTCCTCAAGCACCTATCGATTGACGGCCAATGGCGACGAAGCTGCCTGCGCCGTGCGGCGGGGCGCCGCGGTCTCGAACGGCCTGTCGCGACTCGAGATCGCCCCGGATTGCGGCAAGCTGATGCCGGGCATCGAACGCGTGAAGTTCTGGCGCGAGCAGGCGGACGGCTCGGTTGCCTTCAGTGAGAACGGCATCGACCCGATCGTCACCTTCGGCGTTGCCGATGGCGACGGCTATGAATCCTACGCGCCGTCCGCGCCGCTTCTGGCGTTGAACGACGACAGCAGCAACTGAGCTCAACCTAGTCCAGGGAACGGCGGATTATTCCGCCGCGGCGCGCACGCCCGCCTTTGCCGCCGCGTGCAGCCGCACGGCATCGCCGAAAGCGCGAAAGATCTTGGCGGAATTGCTGTCCGACTTCACCCAGTATTCGGGGTGCCACTGCACGCCGACCGCGAAGGCCCGCGCATCCTTGACGGAGACCGCTTCGATCGTGCCGTCGGTGGCCAAAGCCTCGATTTGCAGTCTCGAGCCGAGCCGGTCGATCCCCTGCCGGTGCAGGGAGTTGACTTTGATATCGCCGGCCCCGAACACGCCTGCAAGGCAACTGCCCGGCTTGATCGAGATCGTCTGATGGATAGCGAAGCGCTCGTCCTGATTGTCGCTCACCGGCGCGCGATGGTCGAGCGAGCCTTCGCGCTCCTGGATCTCGGTGCCCAGCGTGCCGCCCAGCGCCACGTTCAGCTCCTGGATACCGCGGCAGATGGCAAGCACCGGCACGCCGCGCTCGAGCGCCTTGCGGATCAGCGGCAGCGTCGTGGCATCGCGTGCCAGATCGTACGGACCGTTGGCCTCGCTCGGGTCGCCGTCATAAAGCGAGGGATGCACATTGGATTTCGAGCCTGTCAGCATGACGCCGTCGACCGCCGACAGCAATTCGTCGAGGTCGAGCCGGTCGCCGAAGGACGGAACCAGCAGCGGGAACACGCCGGCGCCCGTGACCGCGGCTTCCAGATATTGCTGGGGCGCGGCGTGCCAGGTGTAGTTGTCGAACTGGCGGACGTCGGTTGAGACTGCGACGAGCGGCTGCTTCATTTTGGGTTTGGTTTCCATGAGGCCAAGGAATTGTTCTGCTTACAAAATAAGCGATCCGTCACGGCTTTTCCATGGCAAGTTTGGCCGCCTCGCATAGGCCAGAAAGAGAGCGTTAGACTATAGTTGCAGATGATAGCTGAATGGGCGTCAAGCTGGCCCGCGGCGCTGGACTCGACTTCTTGCCCGTGTATGTTCTCCCCCCAAACCGATCCGGACAGCGAGTATGTCCGGCATCGGTCAGCTGATCCGCAAGGGAGGAAACTGCATGGATCGTCGTTCATTCATTCGCAAGGCCGGCGCGTCCGGCGTGGGAGCCGCCGCAGCGGCCGCGGCGCTCGCCACACCGGCAATTGCCCAGTCCAATCCGAAAGTGACTTGGCGGCTGGCGTCGTCCTTCCCGAAGTCGCTCGACACGATCTATGCCGGCGCCGAGGTCTTCTCCAAGATGCTTTCGGAAGCGACCGACGGTAATTTCCAGATCCAGGTCTTCGCTGCGGGCGAGCTGGTGCCCGGCCTGCAGGCGGCCGACGCCACTGCTGCCGGTACGGTCGAAGCGGCTCACACCGTGGCATATTATTACTGGGGCAAGGATCCCGCCTGGGCGTTGGGCGCGGCCGTGCCCTTCTCGCTCAATGCTCGCGGCATGAACGCCTGGCACTACCATGGCGGCGGGATCGACCTGTTCAACGAATTCCTCGGGGCGCAGGGTCTGTTTGGCCTGCCGGGTGGCAACACCGGCGTTCAGATGGGCGGCTGGTTCCGTAAGGAAATCAACAACGTCGCCGATTTGAAGGGCCTAAAGATGCGCATCGGCGGCTTTGCCGGCAAGGTCATCGAGAGGCTGGGCGTGGTGCCTCAGCAGATCGCCGGCGGCGACATCTACCCGGCGCTCGAAAAAGGCACGATCGACGCCGCCGAATGGGTCGGCCCCTATGACGATGAGAAGCTCGGCTTCTACAAAGTCGCCCCCTACTACTACTATCCCGGCTGGTGGGAAGGCGGCCCTACCGTCCACCTGCTGTTCAACAAGGCCAAGTATGAAGAGCTGTCGCCGACTTACAAATCGCTGGTGCGCACCGCGGCGCAGGCCGTGGACGCGAACATGCTGCAGAAATACGATTATGTGAATCCGCCGGCGGTGCGGCGCTTGGTGGCCAGCGGGGCGAAGCTCAGGCCATTCAGCCAGGAGATCATGGCTGCCTGTTTCGAGAAGGCCAACGAGGTCTATGCTGAGATGGAATCCAACAACGCGCCGTTCAAGAAGATTTGGGAATCCATCAAGGCCTTCCGCAAGGAACACTACCTGTGGGCCCAGGTCGCCGAATACAATTACGACACCTTCATGATGGTGCAGCAGCGCAACGGCAAGCTGTAGGAAATAAGGCGATTGGCTTGATCTGGAAGGCCCCGGTTCGCTCTGGGGCCTTTAAATTCCAGGTTGGCCGATCGCGTGTCAGCGGCCTGGCACCACCAGCACCTTGACTTCGCCCGGCGCTGGTGGATTGGCGATCACTTGCGGTGCCTCCTCCAGGCTGACTTGCCTCGAGATCAGCCTGTCGACCTCGATAGCGCCGGTGGCAATCAACTGCGCCGCCCGGCCATGCGTGAACGGATTGAGAAAGGAACCGAGCACCTTCAGTTCGCGAAACAATAGATCGAACGGCTCGATTTCCACCTTCATGCCTTGCGGCACCACGCCGACGATGACGACCGTGCCGCCGGCTTTCGCCATGCGCATCGATTGCTCCACCGTGTCGCGCACGCCGGCACACTCCAGCACCACGTCGACGCCGCCGGGCGCCAGGCCCTTCGGCCCGGCGACGGCCGCGATCGGGTCGCCGGTGCTTGGATCGATCGTCGCGGTCGCGCCGAGCTCCTCGGCAAGCGCTCGGCGGGAGGCCTGTCTGGTCGACAGGATGATGGTTGCAGCACCGGCGAGCTTCGCCAACTGCACGACGAGCAGGCCGATGACGCCGCCGCCAAGCACCACGACCGACGCGCCCGGCCGTATTGCGGCAAGGTCCACGCCGTGCAGGCAGCAGGCGAGCGGTTCGCAGAAGGCGCCATGCGCCGGCTTGAGATCCGCGGGGAGCCGGAAAGCCTGCTTGTGCGGCATCAGCACATAGTCGGCGAAGCCGCCCTCGCGGTGGATGCCGATGGCGCTGAGATTGCTGCACAGGTTGACGCGGCCGGCATGGCAGTGGGCGCAGCGCCCGCAGGCGATGTTGGGGTCGCCGGTGACGCGGTCGCCCACGGTAATGCCCGACACCCCCGGGCCGACGGCTTCCACGATGCCGGAGAATTCATGGCCGAGCGTCACCGGCGGCGTGCACGGAAACTCGCCATGGAAAAGGTGCCGGTCGGTGCCGCAGACGCCGCAGGCCTCGATCTTGACGAGAATGTCCTCAGGCCCGGGAACGGGTTTGGGAACCTCGCGCAGCGCGATCTTGCCTACCGCCTCCAGCCGCACGGCTCTCATGGGATTACCTCAGTTGAATTTGGGTGGCTGTGAGAGGTCGGGCGCCGGTGCCGCCGGCTTGGCCGGCGCGTCGCCGAAGCTCGGCGGCTGCGACAGGTCAGGAGTGCCGGGCGCCGCCGGCGCGCCGCCATTGGCGGGGGCCGCGCCGTTGTTGGCGGGCGGGGTGCCGAGCGGCGACAGCGAAGGCATGTCGGGCAGCTTGAGGTCGATGGTGCTGGGCTCCACCGCCGCTCCCTTGTAGCGCATGACCATTTGCGGGAAGGCGATGGTGAGCCCGATCATGATCACCTGGATGCAGACGAACGGCACGGCGCCCCAATAGATCTGCCCCGTCGTCACCGGCGCGATCTGCTTGCCGGTGATCCTGTCGAGATACGGCACGCGGGCCGCGACCGAGCGCAGGTAGAACAGCGCGAAGCCGAAGGGCGGATGCATGAAGCTGGTCTGCATGTTGACGCCAAGCAGCACGCCGAACCAGATCAGGTCGATGCCGAGCTTGTCCGCGGCTGGCGCCAGCAGCGGCACGATGATGAAGGCGAGCTCGAAGAAATCGAGGAAGAAGGCAAGCACGAACACCAGGATGTTGACGCCTATCAGGAAGCCCGTCTCGCCGCCGGGCAGCGAGGTCAACAAATGTTCGACCCAGATGTGGCCGTTGACGCCGTAGAAGGTCAGCGAGAAGACGCGCGCGCCGATCAGGATGAACAGCACGAAGGAGGAAAGCCTGGTCGTCGAGGCGAGCGCTTGTTTGACGACCTCGAGCGACAGTCTCCCCTTGCCTGCCGCCATGATCAATGCTCCGACGGAGCCCATCGCGCCGCCCTCGGTCGGCGTGGCGATGCCGAGGAAGATTGTGCCCAGCACCAGGAAGATCAGCGCCAGCGGCGGGATCAGCACGATCACCACCTGCTGCGCCAGCTTGGACATCATGTTGATGCGCAGCCGCTGGTCGACAACGGCGACGATATAGATGGCGATGACGCCGACGGCGAAGCCGAGGATGTCGGCATTGTCGCCCTGCGTCGGCGCAAGATAGCGATAGGCGCCATAGGAGATCGCGCCGGTGATCAGAAGCGCCACGAACAGCGACAGCACGCCGTGACCGAGCGTTCGGGCTTCGAGCGGCAGCGCCGGCATCGCGTTCGGCCGGACGATCGACATGATCAGAATGTAGAGCATGTAGATTCCGGTCAGCACGATGCCCGGGATCAACGCGCCGGCATACATGTCGCCGACCGAGCGCCCGAGTTGGTCGGCAAGCACGATCAGCACCAGCGAGGGCGGGATGATCTGTGCAAGTGTGCCGGACGCCGCAATGACGCCGGATGCAACCCTGCGGTCATAGCCGTAGCGCAGCATGATCGGCAGTGATATCAGCCCCATGGCAATGACCGAGGCCGCCACCACGCCGGTCGTTGCGGCCAACAGAGCGCCGACGACGATGACCGCATAGGCAAGGCCGCCGCGGATCGGCCCGAACAACTGGCCGATCGTGTCGAGGAGGTCCTCGGCCATGCCTGAGCGCTCGAGAACGATGCCCATGAAAGTGAAGAAGGGTATCGCCAGGAGCGTGTCGTTTGACATCACCCTGGTGCCGTAGAAATTGTCGGGCAGCGCGTGCAGCAGCGGCCAGGCGAGGTTGATCGACCCGCCGGAATAGGGCGAGACCAGCACGCCGATGAAGAAGAACAGCAGGCCGTTGGCGGCGAGCGAGAAGGCGGCGGGGTAGCCGATCAACAGGAAGATGATCAGCGAGGCGAACATGATCGGCGCCATGTTCTGCGCGATGAACTCGATCATGGGCGGGCCTCGCCCGCGATGGCTTTGGCTTCCTCGGCCAGCGCCTCCGCCTCGAGCCTGGCCTGCTCATGCGCCGATATGAAGGGATTGGGATCGTCCATGTCGCCGCGCATGATGGCGATTTTCTTGATGATCTCGGAAACCCCTTGCAGCGCGAGCAGGAAGAAGCCGACGAGCAGGATCGCCTTGGCCGGCCAGACGATCAGCCCGCCGGCATTGGTCGACATCTCGCCGCTGCGGAAGGACAGCGACACATAGGGCACGAAATAGATCACCATCAGCACGACGAACGGCATCAGGAACAAGAGATGGCCGAAGAGGTCGATCCAGTGCTGCACCCGCCGCGGGAACATGCCGTAGACGATGTCGATGCGGATATGGTCGTTCTGCTTCAGCGTGTAGGCGGCGGCCAGCATGAAGGCGGCGCCGAACAGATACCATTGGAGCTCAAGCCAGGCATTGGAGGAGGTGTCGAACACCTTGCGGATGACGGCATTGCCGGCGCTCACCAGGATCGCGAGCAGGATCAGCCATGACACCCAGCGGCCGATGAACTCGTTGATGCGGTCGATCGTTCTGGATAGAGCGAGCAGCCCTGCCATGCATATCCTCCCTGTACCTTGCGATGCGCCCGATTCCCCCTCCGGTGTCGCGTCGCCTTGGCCCAACGGTATGCAGTGCGTGGTCCGGCAGGTCAACATGACAAAGCCCTGTCGAACAGATCGGCGCACCGAACCATGCCGGAACGTCGCCGCTTGACGGAACGTCATGCAACCAAAGTCTGGGATGCTTAAAGCATGTCTCCCAAAAGTGGGAACCGGTTAAACCTAAAGCGTATGGAGCGAATCTGAAAGATCGCGACGCGCTTTAGGCGATCTTGGCCTGATCGCGCCCGGCGCCGATCAGCACCAGCATGGCGACGAGGAAGAGATAGATCCAGGCGTCGCGCCATTCGAGCGGGAAATAGCCCGCCCAGAGCGATTCGGCCATGCCGAAGGCCGCTGCGCCAAGGGCCGCCCGAAGCGGCGACAGATAGCCGCCGACCGCCGTCACAAACAGGATCTTCAGGCCGTAGACCAGCCCGGTGCCGAAGGAGACATTGCCGTAATAGAGGCCGGCAAGCACGCCGGCCAGGGCCGCGCAGAAACCACCGAACAGCACGGCGAGGCGGAACACCGCGCGAACATCGACCCCGCACATCGCCGCTGCTTTCGGATCGTCGGAGACGGCACGCCAGGCGCGGCCGAAGCGCGAATGCGAAAACAGCCAGGCCGCCAGCGCCACCAGCGCGACGACACCCGTGCAGTCGAGCAGCTGGATGACGGTGAGCGTGACCTTGAACCCTTCACCCTCGGCGAAAATGACGGGATCGGCGAGCATCGGCGGCAGCCAGAGATCATGCGTGTCGGCGGCGATGCGGCTGGCCTCCGACAGGAAGATCAAGATCCCGAGCGTCGTCACCACGATGGCGTTGGGCGAGCGGTCGGCGAGCCTCTCAAACACGCTGCGCGACAGGACGTGGCTGATCAGCGCGGCGTAGAGCAAGGCCGCGGCGACGCCGAGCGCCACCGAGGCAGCCAGCGTCAGCCACAGCGCCTGATAGCCGAAGGCGGCGGTCAGGATCATCGTCTGGCCGCAGAAGGCGAACAGCGCGCCGTAAGCCAGATTAGTGCGGTGCAGAATGCCGTTGGTCAGCACATAGCCGAAGGCGAGCAGCGCATAGAGCGCGCCCGAATGCAGCCCGTTCAACACCTGCTGGAGGAAATAGAGCATGCGGCATCCTTCGGGCCGCAAGACGCGACCCTGCTTGGGACCGTTGCATTCGGAATCTAACTTGTCAAATGCGTTTTATCGGTTAGATTTCTATTCATGACTGTCTCTTGGACACCGCACCGCTTCACCGGCGGCATCCTTGCGCTCGATACGGCGAACACCGTCGTGCTGCGTAACGATCCGGAGAAGACTTTCGACCGTTTCGACGATCCGGCGGAGATCGCCCGGTTCGCCGAGGCGGCCAGCGGCTTTCGCGCCGCCGAGCTTGGCGGCCGGCGGCTGCAGGCGCCGGAGCCGGCCGAGATAAAGCCAACCGTCATCTCGATCCGCGAAGCGACCGATCGCCTGTTTCGCCATGCCGTATCGAACGGTGCGCTCGCGATCAGCCACCTGCCGGATTTTCTCACGGCCTGCGCCAGCGGACTGTCGGGCAGCGAGACCGAGATCGGGACGCATGGCCAGCCTTTCGGCGACCCGCGAACGCCGATTGCTTTCGAGGCGGCTTTGGCCGTCTCGGCGCTGTCGCTGTTGCGGGACGAAACGGTGGCGAGGCTCAGAATCTGTCCCAATTGCAGCTGGCTGTTCGTTGATCGCAGCCGTAACGGCAGCCGCCTTTGGTGCGACATGGCCGTTTGCGGCAACCGCCAGAAGGCAAATCGTTACTACCGCCGCCGTACAGCGGCGAGGGAGGTCAGCAATGCTTAAGAAACTGTCGCGTTCGACTTTGGTCGGCGCCGTCCTTGTAGCCGCAATCGCGCTCGGCGCCTGCCGCGACAGCGGCAAGGAGCAGCTCTTCGCCATTTCCGGCAAGCTGTTCGAATTCAATTACCGGCTGGCCATCGCCACCTATGTCATCACGCTGAAGCCGCTGCGGCCGATGCTCGACGGCCAGGTCGCGGTAGTGAGCTTCCAGAACCCAGCCGGCGGCGACCCACTTGTCGTCAACCAGAAGATCTGGCCAAAACTGCCGCACATCACGCTCACCAGCCCGCCGCTCACCTGCGTGGTCAAGGACAAGCCTTACAAAGTCTCGATCCGCATCAAGGATTCGAGCGGCACTTTGCTGCAGAGTATCGACACCACCATGACCTCGTCGGAGGACCAGACGATGCTGCCTGACCGGCCACTGGTGATCGGACCGAACTACGAGCTCAATTCCGATCTGGCCGGCCATCCGGATGGCAAGCTGCCGGGAGAGCCGAAGCCGGATTGCTCGAAAGCGACCTGAGCCACGAAATTTTTGTTCCTCGCAAGACGGTTAGCACGATTTTGCGTGCGCCGCCTGCTACTCGCCAGACCGTTTGTTGCGTGTTATTTGGCCTCTGCGATTTTGTTTGACCTCACCGCCAAGGGACGAAAGACTGCGGCGTCCCACTCCGACGTTGGCTGCCTGATTTGGGCTGCCTCCGCAGAGGAAATACCTGATGACGCTGCACGACGTCGCGCTCGACGACAAGTTCGACCTTGGCAAGGAGCGTGTCTTCCTGTCCGGCGCGCAGGCCGTCGTGCGCATGCTTCTGATGCAGCGCGAGCGCGACCGCCGCGCCGGCCTCAACACAGCGGGGTTCGTTTCCGGCTACCGCGGCTCGCCTTTGGGCGGCCTCGACATGCAGCTGTGGCGGGCGAAGAAGCAGCTCGCGCAATCCGACATCGTCTTTCAGCCGGGCCTCAACGAGGAGCTTGCCGCCACCGCCTGCTGGGGTTCGCAGCAGACCGAATTGCTGGGCGAAGGCACGCATGACGGCGTCTTTTCGGTCTGGTACGGCAAGGGGCCGGGGGTAGACCGGTCCGGCGACGTCTTCCGCCACGCCAATCTAGCCGGCTCCTCGAAGCACGGCGGCGTGCTTGCCCTGATGGGCGACGACCACATGGCCGAATCCTCGACCAATGCGCATGCCACCGAGTTCCTTTTCGTCGACACCATGGTGCCGATCCTCAATCCGGCCGGCGTCCAGGAGATCATCGACTACGGCCTTTACGGCTTTGCCATGTCACGCTTCGCCGGCACCTGGGCGGCGATCAAATGCGTCAAGGACAACATCGAATCGACGGCCTCGGTCGACGCCTCGATCAAGCGTCTGGGCATCGTCATTCCTGAGTTCGACATGCCGCCGGGCGGCCTGAACATCCGCCATGAGATCGACATGCTCGGCCAGGAAGAGCGGCTGCATGAGTATAAGCGCGCCGCCGCCTCGGCCTTCATCCAGGCCAATGGGCTGAACCGCATCGTCTATTCCGGCGGCCGCAATCCCAAGCTCGGCGTCATCACCATCGGCAAGAGCTATCTCGACGTCCGCCAGGCGCTGGAGGATATCGGCATCGACGAGGCGGCCGCCAACCGCATCGGCATCCGCCTGTTCAAGGTAGGCTGCCCATGGCCGCTCGATTTTCAGCATATCGCCGAGTTCGCGCGCGGCCTCGACACCATCGTCGTCGTCGAGGAAAAGCGCTCGCTGATCGAGGTGCAACTGCGCGAGAACCTCTACGGCACCGCCACGCAGCCGATGATCGTCGGCAAGAAGGACGAGCGCGGCGACTGGCTGTTTCCGGCCAAAGGCGCGCTCGACCCGAACGAGATCGCCATCGCGCTCGGCGAACGGATCCTGCGCACCATCGGCCCGTCCGAGGAGATCGCCGCTCGGGTGGCGAAGCTGCGCCAGTTCCAGGCGATGCTGGCGGACACCGTCGACATCGGCTCGCGCACTCCTTTCTTCTGCTCGGGCTGCCCGCACAATTCCTCGACCAAGGTGCCGGAGGGCTCGCTGGCCGCCGCAGGCATCGGCTGCCACTTCATGGCGCTGTGGATGGACAGGAACACCGTCGGCTTCACCGCCATGGGCGGCGAGGGCGCGCAATGGGTCGGACAGGCGCCGTTTTCCAGGCGCGAGCATATCTTCCAGAATCTCGGCGACGGCACCTACAACCATTCCGGCGTGCTGGCGATCCGCTTCGCGCTGTCCTCCGACGCCAACATCACCTACAAGATCCTCTACAACGATGCCGTCGCCATGACCGGCGGCCAGCCGCATGAGGGCGGCCTGACCGTCGACATGATCGCGAGACAAGTGCGCGCCGAGGGCGTCGACCGCATCGCCGTCGTCACCGACGAGCCCGGCAAGTATACCGGCAAGGCCGATTTCCCGGCCGGCGTAACAATCCACCACCGCGACGATCTCGATCTCGTCCAGCGCGAATTGCGCGACGTCAAGGGCGTTTCGGTGCTGCTCTACGATCAGACCTGCGCCGCGGAAAAGCGCCGCCGCCGCAAGCGTGGCACCTTCCCCGATCCGGACAAGCGCGTCTTCATCAACGAGCTGGTCTGCGAAGGCTGCGGCGATTGCGGGGTGCAGTCGAACTGCGTCTCGATCCAGCCGGTCGAGACCGAATTCGGCCGCAAGCGCCGCATCGACCAGTCGAGCTGCAACAAGGATTTCTCCTGCCTCAACGGTTTCTGCCCGTCTTTCGTCACCGTGCATGGCGGCAAGATAAGGAAGGCCGAGGGCATTGCCGGCAAGGCCGATCCGCTGGATGGCGTGCCCGCGCCGGCTGAATTCCGCATGGGCAACCAGGGCTGGGCGGCGATCATCGACGGCGTCGGCGGTACCGGCGTCGTCACCGTCGGCGCGGTGCTCGGCATGGCAGCGCATTTGGAGGGCAAGGGCTGCGGCATGATCGACATGGCGGGCCTCGCCCAGAAGGGCGGTTCGGTCTTCACCCATGTCCGCATCGCCCCGACACCCGAGGACATCCACGCCATCCGCGTTTCGGCCGGCAAGGCCGACCTTGTGCTCGGCTGCGACCTCGTCGTCTCCGGCGCCAAGAAGGTGCTGGGCGCGGTGCGCGAGGGCCACACGATCTTCCTGGCCAACACTGCCGAGATCATGCCCGGAGAATTCACCCGCTCCGCCGACTTCTCGCTGCCGGTCGAGCGGCTGAAGAAGGCGATCCGGGCGGCTGCCGGCGACGACAAGGCTCATTTCTTCGACGCCACCCGCACGGCGACCGCGCTCTTCGGCAATTCGCTCGGCGCCAACATGTTCATGCTGGGCTTCGCCTTCCAGCATGGCGGGCTGCCGCTTTCGGCCGAAGCCGTTGAAAAGGCGATAGAATTGAACGGCGAAGCGGTGGCGATGAATATCGCGGCTTTCCGCTGGGGCCGCCGTGCCGCGCATCAGCCCGACTTCGTGCGTGGCCTTGTCGCTCAAACCGGCAAGCCGGCGCCAAAACGGGCCGAGACGCTGGACGATGTCATCGCTCGCCGCGTCGCCTTCCTCACCGCCTATCAGAACGCCGCCTACGCTAGGCGCTACGCCGACCGCGTGGCGGCGTTGCGTGCCGCTGAAGCCAGGGCCGTGCCGGGCTCGACCGCGGTGACCGAGGCCATCGCCAGGAACCTCTTCAAGCTGATGGCGATCAAGGACGAGTATGAGGTGGCGCGGCTCTACACCGACGGCACTTTCGCCGCCGACCTGGCCAAGCAGTTCCAGAGCTACGAAAAGCTTGAATTCCATCTGGCGCCGCCGATCCTCGGCCGCCGCGGCAATGACGGCAAGCCCAGGAAATCGAGCTTCGGCCCGTGGATGTTGAAGGGCTTTCGGCTGCTGGCGGCGATGAAGGGCCTGCGCGGAACCGTGTTGGACCTTTTCGGCTACACGGCCGAGCGGCGCATGGAACGGCAAGCATTGAGGGAATACGAAGCCGATCTCGACCTCATCGTCGGCGCGCTGGCGCCGGGACGGATCGAGGCCGCCACAGCCCTTGCCTCCGTGCCGGCTCTCATCCGCGGCTATGGCCATGTCCGGCAGGCCGGCGCCAGCAAAGCGGCGGGCGAGCGCTCGCGGCTGATCGAGCGTTTGATGCAAGCGCCCGCGGAGCCATCGCTTCGGGCGGCGGAGTGATCGCGCCGGGCCTTGATGGCGCCCCCGGAATCCCCTGAATTTCCTGATCTGTCCCGCCGGCCTCAACCCTCTGCAACCGGCATGAAGCGCCGTTCTAAGCCTTTCTTAAGGCGGGTGTGGCATGACAAGGCGTAGTGTTGGGCCAACGGCATGGGTAGAACAAAGACCGAGAACATCCCGGCGGATGTTTATATCCAGTTTGTGCGGTCGTTGTTCGACAACGCCCACATGCTGGTGATCGGTGGCGTTTGCTACTGGATCCTCGGATTCATGATCTACTGGCGGACGCTCAATCCGCTGTTTCTGGCATTTTCTTTCGGCCTGCTCTCCATCAGCCTTTTCCGTTACGTTGGCATACGCGGCTTCCTGAAGAAAGGCGGCACCATCGCCAATGTCGAGGAAGCCCGGCGGTGGGAGCGCAACTACATCCTTAAAGGCAGCCTTCAGGGTCTCGGTCTCGGTTCGCTGTGCTTCATATCGATCTACGTCTATCCCGATCCCTTCGCTGAGCTGGCCGCGACATCGCTGACGATCGCGACCCTGGTCACGGTTGTCGGCCGCAACTACGGCTCCCCGCAGATGGTGCGGATATTCTCCGTGACCTTCATCGGTCCGGCGGCGCTCGGGCTGTTGCTGCGCATGGATTTCCCGTCGGTCCTGCTCGGCCTGATGATCATCCCGCTGACATTCATCACCATCAACAGCGCCGACCATGTCCGCAACGTGCTCTTCTCCGCCGTCATCGGGCACAAGCAGGCCAGGAACCTGACGCGCCGGTTCGATCGCGCGCTCAACACAATGTCGCATGGCCTGGTCATGCTGGGGCCAGACGGGCGCGTCGCCGTGGCCAATGCCGAGGCCGCCCGCCTGATGTCGCTGAAATCGGGCGACGCCTTGCTGGGGCGCTCGATCCATGGGCTTTTGATGCGCGGCGTCGCCGGCGGCATGCTGGCGCCGAAAGACTGCCGCTACATCGAGGCGCAGCTGACCCGCGCCTTGCGCGAAGGCCGCGACCGCAAGGTGCTGGTCTCGCTCGCCAACGGCCAGCATTATGAATTCTCCGCCCGTGAAGGCAGTCAGGAGCTGGGCGTCATCACCTTCGAGGACGTGACGGCCCGTGTCGAGGCGGAGGAGAAGATCCGCTTCATGGCGCGCTACGACAATCTGACCGGCTTGCCGAACCGCGCCTATTTCCATGAGTTGGTCGGCGAGGCCATGGCCTCCGGAGACCAGGACCGGCTCTGCGGCCTCGCCGTGCTCGATCTCGACGACTTCAAGAGCGTCAACGACACGCTCGGCCATCCGGTGGGCGACGGGCTAATCTATGCCGTGGCCGAGCGTCTCGCGGCGATCGCCGGACCCGGCATCACCGTCAGCCGCTTCGGCGGCGACGAGTTCATGGTCTTCTTCGATCGCGTCGAGGACGAGAGCCATCTCAGCACCCTGCTTGACCAGATATTCGCGGACCTGCAGGGCGAAGTGGATGTCGCCGGCCACGGGTTGCGCATCCAGGCCAGCGGCGGCGCGGTGCTGTCCAAGGTGAAGGATACCGACGCGGACGCCATGATCGTCAAGGCGGATCTTGCCCTCTACAAGGCCAAGGAGCTCGGCAAGAACAGCTGGCGGCTGTTCGAGGCGGCCATGGATGCCGCTTTCCGCAATCGCCAGCTGATGAAGGCCGATCTGCGCAACGCCGTGCAGGCCAGGGACTTGCGCGTCGTCTATCAGCCGATCGTGGCCGTCAGCACCATGCGCATCGCCAGTTGCGAGGCGCTCTGCCGTTGGGACCATCCCGACCTCGGCCCGATCTCGCCCAGCGTCTTCATTCCGCTCGCCGAGGAGATGGGCATCGTTTCGGACATAAGCACGTTCGTGCTGGAGGCCGCGTGCGCCGAATGCGCCAAATGGCCGGCACAGACCAGCGTGTCGGTCAACCTCTCGGCCAAGGACTTCCGCAGCCGCGATATCGTCCAGAAGGTCAGGGAAGCCTTGGCGAAGTCGGGCCTTGCGGCGCACCGGCTCGAGATAGAGGTCACCGAGACCGCCCTGCTCGACGACAAGTCGCTGACGCGCGAGTCGATCGAGGAATTGAAGGCGCTTGGCGTTCGCATCGCGCTTGACGATTTCGGGACCGGATATTCCAGCCTTAGCTATCTCCACAAGCTGCCGCTCGACAAGATCAAGATCGACCGCTCGTTCCTGGTCGATCTGAACCAGAACCGGCAGTCGCTGGATCTTTTGAAGGGCATTGTCGGCCTGTCCCGGACGCTGAGCCTTTCGGTCACCATCGAAGGGGTCGAGACCTTCGAGCAGCTGAAGACGCTGGTTCATCTGGTCAAGCCGGACTTCGTGCAGGGCTTCCTCTTCGGCGCCGCGCTGAGCGCGTCGGGCATCGAGACGATGTCGAGCGTCACATGGCCATTTGCCGCGGACCTGCATATCGCCGGCAAACGGACAGCCAGCTAATTCCGGGAAACGTGTAAGCGGTTTTTCGCCGGTAATTGCAAGAGATCAAGCAGCTCTCCGTTTCCGCGAAACTGCGAAACCTTCTCGCAAGATTGGCGATCGTTCTGGCGCGGATCAGGCCCGCTGGGTCTTGGTGGGTCCAGCTTTGATTTTCGAGTAATTCGAATAACCGTCGTCAGGTCGGTCCGGACAACCGCCGGCTGTGGTGTTTGCTTTTCTTGTGTGCGAGCCGGTCTAACGGCCGCGGCTATTAAGGTTAACAAGCGGTAAATCAGCAATATCGAATTTTCAGCTTGTGTCTCATTTCAACTCGAATAGCCTATTTCCAGGCGGGGTTCGAGGGACTGACGATGGATGTTGCGAGGAAGAGTGCGTCGGCTGACGCCAGCGCTAGGATGGACTCGGCACTCAACCGATCCATGATGCAACTGCTGGATCATGTCGAATATCGTCTCATCACCGGGGGTGAAGATCTGGAGGCGATCTACCGGCTTCGCTACAATTCCTATCTGCGCTCAGGTATGTGTGGCCCGATCGCCAGTGGAATGTTTGAGGATCGCTGGGATAATCTGCCCAATTCCTACCGGTTCGGCGTCTATTGTTACGGTGAATTGGTCAGCACACTGCGCTTCCACTATATTTCCAGTGAGCAGCCATACTCGCCTTCGATCGATGCCTATCCCGAAGTCTTGCTTCCACGGCTCGCCCGCGGCGAAACGTTCATTGACGGAACCCGCTTCGCAACCGATCCCGACAGCGCGCCGGCGCCGGGGGTGCTGCCTTTCCTGACTCTCAGGATCGCCATGGTCGCCTCTTGCTACTTCGGTCAGGACTCGGTGCTGACGCCGGTCAAGCTCGAGCATTCCGCGTTCTACGCGCGTTTCTTCAATGCCGTGCAGAGGAGCGAGGCCAAGCAGTTTCCGGGCGTTCTTGCCTCGATTGCCTTGTTCGAAATTCCGGCTGGCGAAAACATGCGCCGGACGCTCGAACGGCTACCGTTCTTCAAATCGACGCCGATGGAGCAGCGGCTCATGTTCGGCAATCCGGCCATCAACCGGCTGACGCCTCTGTCGATTGTGCCGACGGCGAAATTCTTTCGCACGGCTGCCTGAACGCAGGGGTGAACCTTTCGCCGGCTGCGCCGTTATTCGAGCAATTCCAGGAAAAGTGTGAGCGGTTTTCCGTCCGGAATTGCGTCAAACAACGAGATAGCGAGATTCATCGTTTCCGTGAAACGGTGAACCTCGCTCTCTCCGCAGCCCCGCCTGACGGGCGTCCGCGCCCGTCATAGAAAAGGATCTCGGAATGACCATCCATTCAATCGCGTTGACGCCGCTTATCTCGCTGATCGCCGGTGTGCTGATCTTGGTGATGCCCCGGTTGCTTAACTACATTGTCGCGCTTTACCTGATCGTTGTCCGCCTGCTCGGCCTGTTTCCCCACCTTGCCAGCTGAGATCCCGCGTCCGCGGCGCGGACGGCTTCCCTTTTCGATTTCAACTTTCATTTGAGGCTGTTGTCGCAGCTTGTGCGGCAATAGCGCCATTGCTCTTGGTTCGGCTTTTCGCTATGTGCCTCGAAGGCTTTTTCGAAGGGGTACTTCCATGGCTGATCACACGCCCGCCGGTCCAGTCGAGCTTGGCGCGCAGATGGACTATGCCGAGCACGATCGCACCTACAAGGCCTTCCTCAGCCTTGCCAAATACGGCTCGCTGGTCTGCGCCGCCATCCTCATCGCCATGGCCTTCGGTTTCTTCGTCGGCGGCTTTTTCTCGGGCCTCATCGTGTTCATTCTGATCACGGCCATCGGCACTCTTATTCTGCGGTAGACTTCCCAAGCCCATCGCCCTCGACGTCGCCGGACGTCCCGGCCGACGCCTTGCGTAATCAAGGTTCCAGCCGAAAGGATCGTCCGGTGGGACAAATAGTGTTCATCCCTCGTGAGCTTGACCCGAACGAGCCGCGCGTCGCGGCCTCGCCGGAGACGGTGAAACGTCTGGCTGGTCTCGGCTTCGACGTGATCGTCGAGAAGGGCGCCGGCCTTGGCTCCCGCATCCCCGACCAGGATTTTGCTGCGGTAGGTGCCGCGATCGGCAAGGCGACCGATGCGTCGAAGGCCGACGTGGTGCTGAAAGTGCGCCGGCCGACGGATGCCGAGCTGAAGGGCTACAAATCCGGCGCCGCCGTGATCGCCATCATGGACCCCTATGGCAACGATGCCGCGGTGGCCGCCATGGCCAAGGCCGGCATCACCGCCTTCTCCATGGAATTCATGCCGCGCATCACCCGCGCGCAGGTGATGGACGTGCTGTCCTCGCAGGCCAACCTTGCCGGCTACCAGGCGGTGATCGACGCGGCCGCCGAATATGATCGCGCACTGCCGATGATGATGACCGCGGCGGGCACCGTGCCGGCCGCCAAGACCTTCATCATGGGCGTCGGCGTCGCGGGCTTGCAGGCGATCGCCACCGCGCGCCGCCTCGGCGCCATCGTCACCGCCACCGATGTGCGGCCGGCGGTGAAGGAACAGGTGCAGTCGCTCGGCGCGAAGTTCCTGGCGGTCGAGGACGAGGAGTTCAAGGCGGCCGAGACGGCCGGCGGCTACGCCAAGGAGATGTCGAAGGAATACCAGGCCAAGCAGGCCGCGCTCACCGCCGAGCACATCGCCAAGCAGGACATCGTCATCACCACGGCGCTGATCCCTGGACGGCCGGCGCCGAAGCTGGTGTCGGCGGCCATGGTCGCCTCGATGAAGCCGGGTTCGGTGATCGTCGATCTTGCGGTCGAGCGCGGCGGCAATGTCGAGGGCGCGGTTCCCGGCAAGGTCGTGACGACGGAAAACGGCGTCAAGATCGTCGGCCATCTCAATGTGCCGGGCCGTGTCGCGGCCTCGGCCTCGCTGCTCTACGCCAAGAACCTTTACGCCTTCGTCGAGACGATGGTCGACAAGACGAGCAAGACGCTCGCCATCAAGCGCGATGACGAGCTGGTCAAGGCGACGATGCTGACCGACGGTGGTCGGGTCGTGCATCCGAACTTCGCCAAGGCGGCCGAAGAGCCGCGCACCGAGCCGGCGGCCATTCCGGCGACGGCCATGGTTGCCGAAGCCGCCGACGCGAAGCCGGCGGCAAAGAAGAAGGCCGCAGCCAAGCCTAAGGGGACCGCGTGATGGACGCCTTGCAGAAAGCTCTCGACCAACTCGATCAGGCGACCGCCGCCGTACGGCTGGCGGTGCAGGATCTTGCCAACGCGCCTGCTGGCGCCGAGGCTGCGGGCAATGCCGCGCACGCGCTCTCGGGCGGCGCCATCGATCCCTTCGTCTTCCGCTTCGCCATCTTCGTGCTGGCGATCTTCGTCGGCTATTATGTCGTTTGGTCGGTGACGCCGGCGCTGCACACGCCGCTGATGGCCGTCACCAACGCCATCTCCTCGGTCATCGTCGTCGGCGCGCTGCTCGCCGTCGGCATCGCCGCTTCCGGCCTTGCGGCGGGCTTCGGCTTCGTCGCGCTGGTGCTGGTCTCGGTCAACATCTTCGGCGGCTTCCTGGTGACCCAGCGCATGCTCGCCATGTACAAGAAGAAGGAAAAGTGACGTGACCGTCAATCTCGCTTCCTTCCTCTATCTCGTCTCCGGCATCCTGTTCATCCTGGCGCTGCGCGGCCTGTCGCATCCGACCACCAGCCGGCAGGGCAATCTCTACGGCATGATCGGCATGGGCATTGCCATTGCCACCACGCTGGCCCTGGCGACACCCTCGGCCGGCCGCTTCGGCCTGATCGTGCTCGGCCTCGCGATCGGCGGCGGTATCGGCGCCGTCACCGCGCGCCGCATCGCCATGACCTCGATGCCGCAGCTGGTCGCCGCCTTCCACTCGCTCGTCGGCTTCGCCGCCGTCATGGTGGCCGCGGCCGCCATCTATGCGCCGGAAAGCTTCGGCATCGGCACGGCGGGCGATATCCATGCCCAGGCGCTGGTCGAGATGAGCCTGGGCGTCGCCATCGGCGCCATCACCTTCACCGGCTCGGTAATCGCCTTCCTGAAGCTCGACGGCCGGATGTCCGGCAAGCCGATCATGATCGGTGGCCGCCACCTGATCAACATCGCGCTCGGCGTCGCCCTTGTGGTGCTGATCGTGCTTCTGGTCGCCACCGAATCGAAGCTGGTCTTCTGGCTGATCGTCGCCGCCTCGCTGGTGCTCGGCGTGCTGCTGATCATACCGATCGGCGGCGCCGACATGCCGGTCGTGGTGTCGATGCTGAATTCCTATTCGGGCTGGGCGGCGGCAGCGCTTGGCTTCACCCTCGGCAACCTTGCGCTGATCATCACCGGCGCGCTGGTCGGCTCGTCCGGCGCGATCCTGTCCTACATCATGTGCAAGGGCATGAATCGCTCCTTCATCTCGGTCATCCTCGGCGGCTTCGGCGGCGAGACGGCCGCCGCTGCCGATGACGGTATCGAGCGCACCGTCAAGCAGGGCTCGGCTGACGACGCCGCTTACCTGATGATGAACGCGCAGAAGGTCATCATCGTGCCAGGCTACGGCATGGCCGTCGCCCAGGCGCAGCACGCGCTGCGTGAGATGGCCGACAAGCTCAAGGCCAACGGTGTCGAGGTCAAATACGCCATCCATCCGGTCGCCGGCCGCATGCCCGGCCATATGAACGTGCTGCTTGCCGAGGCCAACGTGCCCTATGACGAAGTGTTCGAGCTGGAGGACATCAACTCCGAATTCGCGCAGGCCGACGTCGCCTATGTCATCGGCGCCAACGACGTCACCAATCCCTCCGCCCGGGACGACAAGTCCTCGCCGATCTACGGCATGCCGATCCTCGACGTCGACAAGGCCCGCACCTGCCTCTTCGTCAAGCGCTCGCTCGGCTCCGGCTATGCCGGCATCGACAACACGCTGTTCTACAAGGACGGCACCATGATGCTGCTCGGCGACGCCAAGAAGATGACCGAGGAAATAGTCAAGGCGATGGATCACTGAGCCTGATTGAAGGCGTCAAAAGAGAAAGGCCCGGCAGACGCCGCCCCCGGCAGACGCCGGGCCTTTCTTCTTTGAATGTGTGACTTGCACTCAGATGTCGAGATTGGCCACCGACAGCGCGTTGTCCTGGATGAACTCGCGCCGCGGCTCGACCTCGTCGCCCATTAGCCGCGAGAACAGTGAATCGGCGTCGGTCGCGTCGTTGACCTTGACCTGCAGCAGCGAGCGCACATTGGGGTCTAGCGTGGTTTCCCAGAGCTGCTCGGCATTCATCTCGCCAAGGCCCTTGTAGCGTTGCATGGTGAGGCCCTTGCGGCCGGAAGCGAACACCGCGTTGAGCAGCGCCAGCGGTCCCGAAACAAGCTCCGAGGTCTCCTTGCGGCGCAGCGTTGGCTGCTCGCCATAGACTTCCGAAAGCCGCGGCGCGTAGCGATCGAGCTGGCGCGCATCGGCCGAAGCGATCAGGCCAGCATCGAGCTGCACCACATCCTTCACGCCGCGCACGGTGCGCTCGAAGACATAGCCGCCCGAACCGTCATTGGAGGTCGAAAGCCGGCCGGTCCAGCCGCGCTCGGTCTCCTCCGCGATCATGTCCAGCCGTTGCGCGACGCGCTCGGCCATGGCGTTGGCGCGGCCAAGATCGGCAAGCACATCGGCGTTGAGCGCGCCGGCGATCGCCGCCTGCTCGACGACGCTGCGGTTGTATCGCGTGTGCAGCCCGTTGATCAGCTGGCGCACCGCCAGAGCGTCGTCGACGGAGCTGCGCAGGTCCTGTCCGGTGCGGACCTCGCCGGAGGCCAGCACCAGCGACGCCTCGTCCAGCCCGGACCCGATCAGATATTCCTCATAGGCGCTTTCGTCCTTGAGATATTGCGAGCTCTTGCCCCGGGTCACTTTGTAAAGCGGCGGCTGGGCGATGTAGAGATGGCCGCGCTCGATCAGCTCCGGCATCTGCCGGAAGAAGAAGGTGAGCAGCAGCGTGCGGATGTGGGCGCCGTCGACGTCCGCGTCGGTCATCAGGATGATCTTGTGGTAGCGCAGCTTGTCGGCGTTGAACTCGTCCTTGCCGATCGAGGTGCCGAGCGCGGTGATCAGCGTGCCGATCATGTCGGAGGAGAGCATGCGGTCGAAGCGCGCGCGTTCGACATTGAGGATTTTGCCGCGCAGCGGCAGGATCGCCTGGTTCTGGCGCGAGCGGCCGCCCTTGGCCGAGCCGCCGGCCGAGTCACCCTCGACGATGAAGATTTCCGACTTCGCCGGATCGCGCTCCTGGCAGTCGGCAAGCTTCCCGGGCAGCGAGGTGACGCCGAGCGTGCTCTTGCGCGTGATGTCGCGCGCCTTGCGCGCGGCTTCGCGCGCCGCGGCCGCCTGGATGACCTTCTCGACCACCACCCTGCCTTCGCTCGGATGCTCTTCCAGCCAGGTGCCCAGCGCCTCGTTGACCAGGCTTTCCACCACCGGGCGCACCTCGGAGGAGACCAGCTTGTCCTTGGTCTGCGAGGAGAATTTCGGGTCCGGCACCTTGACCGAGAGAACAGCGGTCAGGCCTTCGCGGCAGTCGTCGCCGGTTAGCGACACCTTTTCCTTCTTGGTCTGACCGGAAGACTCGCCATAGCCGGTGATCTGTCTGGTCAACGCCGCGCGGAAGCCGGCCAGATGCGTGCCGCCATCACGTTGCGGAATGTTGTTGGTGAAGGCCAGCACATTCTCGTGGTAGCTGTCGTTCCACCACATCGCCACTTCGACGGTGATGCCGTCGCGCTCGGCGCGGATGGCGATCGGCGCCTCGATCAGCGGCTTCTTCACGCGGTCGAGATATTTGACGAATTCTTCCAGCCCGCCGTCATAGTGCAACTCGTGGCGCACGAGGTCGGCATGGCGTGCATCGGTCAGCACGATGCGCACGCCGGAATTGAGGAAGGCGAGCTCGCGCAGCCGGTGTTCCAGCGTGTTGTAATCGAACTCGACCATGGTGAAGGTCTCGGCCGATGGGAAGAAGGTGATCTCGCTGCCGCTGCGGCCTTCATAGGTGCCGGGCTGCTTGTCCTGCACGTAGCTGCCGGTCACCTTCAACGGCGCGTCGGCATTGCCATGCGTGAAGCTCATCTCGAAGATCTCGCCGTTGCGGCGGATCTTGAGCTTTAGCCAGGCGGAAAGTGCGTTGACCACCGAGACGCCGACGCCGTGCAGGCCGCCTGAGACCTTGTAGGAGTTCTGGTCGAATTTGCCGCCGGCATGCAGCTGCGTCATGATCACTTCGGCCGCCGAAACACCTTCCGAGGGGTGGATATCGGTAGGAATCCCGCGGCCATTGTCGATGACGGTGACCGAACCGTCGGGGTTGAGCGTCACCGAGACGAGGTCGGCATGGCCGGCCAGCGCCTCGTCGATGGCGTTGTCCACCACCTCATAGACCATGTGATGCAGGCCCGAGCCGTCGTCGGTGTCGCCGATATACATGCCCGGCCGCTTGCGCACCGCGTCCAACCCCTTCAAAACCTTGATGGAATCGGCGCCGTACTCGGCTTCCGCGCCATTGGCGCTTTCGGTCTGATCGCTCATGAAAACCTGTCTGATTGATGTCGCTGGTCCGGCGCGGAAAAATGGCCGCGAATCGCGCCGTTTTGATGTCCTAGATATAGGCGCAAACGGTTGCTTTTCCAAGGTTTGCGGCCATTTTGCCGACTTGGCGAGCGGTCTTTCCACGCCTGCATGAGATGCTGGCCTTATCAGGCGAGCGTCCGACCGCGAAAGCAGCGCCGAAACGCGGCTCGCGAGTGCCGCACCGGAGAATTTCTTGCCTATGCGGCGGCGCGCAATGCCTTCAACGCTTCGCTCCAGCGCAACAGTTCATCGAGCATGGTCTTAGCTCCTCCCTGCACCTGCTCGCTCGGGTGGAAAGCCCGGTGCTCATCGAGCAACGTCGCATAGGCGGGTAGCGCCACGCCTTCCGGGATCGGCATGACGCCGACGGAGGTGAGCAACGGCTTCAGCGATTGCGCCGCGCGCAATCCGCCGGACACGCCGCCATAGCTGAAGATCGCCGCAGGCTTGTAGCGCCATTCATGGAGCAGGTAGTCGATGGCGTTCACAATCGCGGGCGCCACGAAGTAGTTGTACTCCGGCGCCACGAACACAAAGGCGTCGGCGGCGTCGATCGCCTTCGACCACGCCTTGGTGTGGTCGTTTTCGTACTTGCGCAGACGCGGATGGTGCGGCTCGTCGAGCATCGGCAGGTTGAACGCGGCGATGTCGGTCAGCGCCGGCTCGAACTTGCCGTGCTCGCGCGCGAATCCTTCCAGCCATTCGCCGAAGATCGGGCCGGCGCGTCCAGGCCGTGTGCTGCCGATGATGATGTTCAACCGATGCTTCACGGGAGGGGCTCCTGCTTTGGCGGTATCCATTGGTGACTAACGCAGGCTGCCGCCGACAACAAGCAGTTATTGGCCGATGCGGTCACGTTCCGGCGATGTCGCTGATGGTGTGCTGCCGTCCGGTCACATGGACGCCGGCCTTGCCGGGCACTACATTGGCGATGACAGCGGAGCATCTCCATGGACACCAAGCCCGCCCCCTTCGTGCCGCCGGCGCCGAAGCCACGCACAGAGCCGCCTTCGACGCTGGAGATGATGCGCATCGTCTACCGCAACCCGCTCGAATTGTGGGGCGAGCACACCTACAACGAACCCTGGATTTCGGCGAATGGTGTCGGCGGACATCTGATCGTCGCCAACGATCCCGGCCTCATCCGCCACGTGCTGATCGACAACGCCAGGAACTACAAGATGGCGACCGTACGCCAGCTGATCCTGCGGCCGATCCTGCGCGACGGACTGCTGACTGCCGAGGGCGAGGTCTGGAAGCGCTCGCGCAAGGCAATTGCGCCGGTTTTCACGCCGCGCCACATCTTCGGCTTCGCCGGGCCGATGCTGAAGCGCACGCTGGAATTCGTCACCCGCTATGAAGCAGGCGGCACGACCGATGTCGCGCATGACATGACGCTGCTCACCTATGATATTCTGGCAGAGACCCTGTTTTCCGGCGAGATCGCTGGCGAGCCGGGCAGCTTCGCCAAGGAGATCGATCGCCTGTTCGAGACCATGGGCCGCGTCGACCCGCTCGACCTTTTGCGCGCGCCGGAATGGCTGCCGCGCCTTACCCGCATCCGCGGCCGCAAGACCATGGCCTATTTCCGCGACATCGTCGCCGACACGGTGAGGATGCGCGAAGAGCGGATGAAGCGGGATCCGGGCGGGGTGCCGCAGGACTTTCTCACGCTGTTGCTGCGCGCCGAAGGGCCGGATGGGCTGACCCGCGCCGAAGTCGAGGACAACATCATCACCTTCATCGGCGCCGGCCACGAGACTACGGCGCGGGCGCTGGGCTGGACCATCTATTGCCTGGCCGAAGCACCTTGGGAGCGCGACAAGGTCGAGCAGGAGATCGACGCCGTGCTGGCGCGCGAGCCCGATCCGACCAAGTGGCTGGACGCCATGCCCTTCACCCGCGCGGCCTTCGAGGAGGCGCTCAGGCTCTATCCGCCGGCGCCCTCCATCAACCGTGAGCCGATCGAGCCGGAGACCTGGAGCGGCCTCTATATTCCGAGATACGCCGCCGTGCTGGTGATGCCTTGGGTCGTGCACCGCCACAGAAAACTCTGGGACAGGCCGAACGCCTTCATGCCGGAGCGTTTCCACCCGGAAAACCGCGACAAGATCGATCGCTTCCAGTACCTGCCCTTCGGCGCCGGCCCGCGTGTCTGCATCGGCGCCAGCTTCGCCATGCAGGAAGCGATCGTCGCGCTGGCGATCCTGTTGTCGCGATTCCGCTTTGATGTGACGGCCGAGACGCGGCCGTGGCCGGTGCAGAAGCTGACCACGCAACCGCAGGGCGGCCTGCCGATGCAGGTCTCCCGGCGGACGTAGGCCGATTTCTAACGATCGGCGATCGGCCGGCGCTGCTGGAACTGGCCTGCGGCGCGGAAGCGCCAGAGATAGCTGGGCAGGATGGTGGCGATCGCCTGCGGCTGGATCCCTAGCCCCGCCAGTGTCCTGGCGGCCTTGGCGGCTTCGTCCGAGACCACATTGTGCTCGTGCAGCTGCAGCACCTGATCCTTGGTCAGGAGCGGATTGGGCAGCAGCTGGAGGATCGAGGCCTGGATGTTCGCCACCCACCACGGCACCGGCACCAGGAGGCGGCGGCGCTCGATGACCGTCAGCAGCTCTTCCATGCATTCCTTGAAGGTCAGCACCTGCGGGCCGCCGAGCTCATAGACCTGGCCGCCCTTGACATTGCCGTCGACCGAGCGCGCCACCGCTTCGGCGACGTCGCCGACATAGACTGGCTGCAGCTTATTCTGTCCGCCGCCGATCAGTGGCAGCACCGGAGAGTAGCGCGCCATGTTGGCGAAGCGGTTGAAGAAGGAGTCCTCCGGGCCAAAATTGATCGAGGGGCGGAAGATGACGGCGTCCGCAATCGTATTGAACACCGCCTTTTCGCCGAGCGCCTTAGTGCGGGCGTAGCTGGACGGGGAATTCGGATCGGCTCCGAGCGCCGAGATGTGGGTGAGGCCGGCGCTGACCGAGCGTGCGGCCTCGGCGACGGCGCGCGCGCCGAAATCGTGCACGGCGCCGAATTTCTGGCGGCCGGTCTCATGCAGGATCGCGACGAGGTTGACGACGTGGTCTGCGCCCTGAACGGCGCGGTCGACCGACCAGCGCACGCGCACATTGGCCTGCACGGGCTGGATCTGACCGACATTGCCGAGCGGCTGCACGTGGCCGGCAAGGTCGGGCCGTCGGCAGGCGACCCGGATGCGATAGCCGCGCTTGGCAAGCGCACGCACGACATGGCGACCAACGAAGCCCGAGCCGCCGAAAACGACGACGAGCTTGGGGGTCTGCAGGATTTCGGTCATGACTGGCTCCGCGCGAATGCTTGGCTGAAGCCGTTTCATAATCCGTTTCTCGCCAAAGGCAAAGAGCGACCGGAGGTCGCCACTGCCATGATCTTGCACTTGCCCAGAATGCCGCTCCGCCGCGTTTGAAGAAAACGGAAAACCCGCTGAAGCGGGGTTTTACGGGCAGTGTCCACGTCGAAACAGGGCCCAACGAGGCGGCCTGACTGAGACGGTATCAAGCTGGCGTGAAGCAAGCACGCCCGTCCCGCCGTGAACGCCCGGCGCGGCGCACCGCCAGCCGCGAGCCGGACGAAGCCAACCAGCCGGTTCGCGGCGTGGGATGCCGGATGGGGGTGCTGTCAGGCCGGGAAAAGGTTCATTCGCACCGGAAAAATCAGGCCGAATAACGCTCGGCGAATTCCGAAATGCGCTGCACCACCGCCCTGGACGTGGTGATGCCGCGCGCCTTTGCCTTCTCCGCGGCCTCGGCGCGCGAGCGACCGGGAATATGCACGCCATAGCGCCGCCGCAGCCGGTCGAGCTGGTCCCTCATGCGCTGCTCGAATTCCGGATCGAGCAGCTTGGGCTCGATGGCGAGAACGAAGAGGCCTGTGCCGGGGCTGTCTTTGCCACCGGTGAATGAGGGCGCATCGAGCGACCAGTTGGCGCCGGAAATACCGGCGGCCAGCACCTCGACCATCAAGGCGATGTTGGCGCCGCGCTGGCCGCCGAAGGCAAGCATCGCGCCCTTCATCGCCGCTGCCGGGTCGGTGGTGGGGTTGCCGCTGGCATCAAGCGCCCAGCCTTCGGGGATCTTCTTGCCGTCCTCGGCCGCCTTGCGGATGTTGACGAAGGCGGTAGCGCTCGACGACTGGTCGATGACCAGCGGCGGCCCGTCGGCGGCAGGCGAGGCGAAGGACATAGGGTTGGTGCAATAGACCGGCTTGACCGAGCCTGAGCCTGCAAGCAGGGCCGGCCCGTTGGTGGCGGCGAAGGACACCAGCCCCTGCTCAGCCAGCCGCCCGGTGAAATAGCCGAGCGCGCCGCATGTATAGGCGTTCTTCTGCGAGAAGATCGACACGCCGAACAATCTTGCCGCCTTGATTAGGTCGTCAATCGTCCGGTCGAAGCCGGTATGGGCAAGCCCGCCGCGCGCATCCGAAAGATAGACGGCGAGCGCCGGCCTGGTGATTGCCGGATCGGCATTGCCGTCAATGCGGCCGGCTTCGAGCGCCTCCAGATAATCGATAAAATGCGACAATCCGACCGTCGACAGGCCTTCGGCCTCGGCCGCGATGGTGGAAGCGGTCAGCGACTGCGCCGCCTCCTCATTGGCGCCGGCGCCTAGTGCCGCCATCCTACATAGGCCTGTTGCCTGCTCGAGAGTGAGTTGCATGGTGGCTGTCCTGAGGGAGTAGGGGAATAAGGAAGTAGGGGAGTAGGGGGAAATTATGGAGCGAATAGCGAATGGGCATGGAAATGTGAATGCGCATCGAGCTGAACACTCCCCTACTCCCCTACTCCCCTACTCCCCTACTTCCCTACTCCCCTACTATCCGATCTTCACCGGAATCCGCGCCTCGATCCGGCTGAACACGAAGACGAGAATGCCGGTGATCGTCATATAGATCAGCGCCAGAAGCAGCAAAGGCTCATAAGTCAGGTAGGTGTCCTGGCGCACCTTGGACGAGACAGCGAAGATGTCGATGACGCTGATCGTCGCCACCAGCGGTGTCGACTTCAGCTGCAGCACGGTCTCGCCGGTCAAGGTCGGCAGCGCCCGATAGAAGGCCTGCGGCAGCCAGATGCGGCGGAAGATCTTCCAGCGGCTCATGCCGAAGGCGCGGGCGGCCTCCAGCTGTCCGCGCGGCACGCCGGCAAAGGCGCCGCGCATAACTTCGCCCTCGTAGCCGGCGAAGGAGAAGGTCAGCGCCACCACGGCATAAGGCCAGGCCTGCCTGAGATACGGCCAGAGCCACGATTCGCGGATCCACGGATATTGCGGGAAGATCGAGCCGAGTCCGTAATAGAGCAGCCAGAGCTGCAGGAGCAGCGGCGTTCCGCGGATGATGGTGCAGAAGACCTTGGCCGGTGCCGAGAACCAGATCGGTCCGCCGGCCTGGGCGAGCCCGAGCGGCACCGCAAGCGCAAAGCCCAGCGCGCAGGTGACGGCCAGGATCCAGAGCGCCCGCCATATGCCCATCAGGCCCATTTCCCAATATTGCGGCAGCCAGTCCCAGCGCATGAAGAAGGCCGCGCAGAGGACCAGCGCCAAGGCGACCAGGATGAGCACGATGCGATGCGGCTTGAGCCAGATCGAGGCGCGCGCCGCCATGTCGATCGCGGTGGCTTCGGCCGACATCAGCGCGCCTCCTTGACGGAAGGCATGCCGCGCCGCGACCAGGTCTCGACGCGGCCGATGATCAGGTTGGAGAAGAGTGTCACCGCGAGGTAAAGCACGCCGGCTGCGACGTAGAAGAGCAGATAAGCCTTGGTGACGCCGGCCGCCTGGCGCGTCGCCAGCGTCAGTTCGAAGAAGCCCACCACGGCAAGCAGCGCGGTGTCCTTGGTGGCGATGAGCCACAGATTGGCAAGGCCGGGGATCGCGAAGGGCAGCATTGCCGGCATGGTTATGCGCCGCAGCATAAGGCCGGGTGGCATGCCATAGGCGCGTGCGGCCTCGATCTGGCCTTGCGGGATAGCGAGGATGGCACCGCGGATGACCTCGGTGGAGTAGGCGCCCTGGACGAAACCCAGCACGAAAATGCCGGCCGCCAGCCCGCTGATGTCGACACGGCTATAGCCCATCGCCGCCAGCACCTGGTTGATGAGGTCGGTGCCGGCATAATAGAGCAGCAGGATCAGCACCAGTTCCGGCACCGCGCGGACCACGGTGGTGTAGACCGCGAGCAGATCGCGCGTCACCGGGCCGCCATAGAGCTTGCCGAAGGCGCCGGCGGTACCGATCAGCAGGCCAAGGCAGGTGGCGCCGATGGCGATCTCGAGCGAATGCAGCAGGCCAACCAGCAGCGTGCCGCCCCAGCCGGGCGCCACCGGCGACAGGAGTTCGATGATGCCGGCCGCGGAGGCCGGAAGAAAGGCGTCGATCAGCTTCGCCCCCGGATAGCTGGCGAGCCACTGAAGCCAAGGTCAGCGGCAGGCGTGCGTGGCAAGGATTGGGCATGGCGTGTGCGCCATGCCCTCACTCATTTGCTAGAGGGTTCAGTTCGACTGCGGGGTGCCGCCATAGATGTCGAAGTCGAAATACTTCTTCGAGATCTCGTCATATTTGCCGTTGGCGCGGATCGCCTTGATGCCGGCGTTGAACTTTTCCTTGAGCGCGGTGTCTTCCTTGCGGATGCCGGCGCCGACGCCCGGTCCAAGCACCTCGTCGTCCGGGGCCACCATGCCCTTCAGGTCGCAGCAGGCCTTGCCCTGGTCGGATTTCAGGAATTCGCCGAGCGCAATCGAGTCGGCCTGCACCGCGTCGATACGGCCGGCGGCCAGATCGTTGTTGGCTTCGTCCTGCGTCTGGTATTCCTTGATCTCCTGCGCGCCGGTGAAATGCTTCTTGGCATAGACCGCATGCACAGTCGACACCTGGACGCCGATCACCTTGCCCTTGAGATCGTCAGGCGTGGCGCCGAATTTCTGGTCCTTCGGCCCGATGATTGCGGTCGGGGTGTTGTAGTACTTGTCCGAGAAGTCGATCGTCTTTTTGCGCTCGTCGGTGATCGACATCGAGGAGACGATGGCGTCGATCTTCTTGGTGGTCAGCGCCGGGATGATGCCGTCCCAGGCAACCGGCGTGATCACGCAGTCGAGCTTCTCTTCGGCGCAGACGGCGTTGACGAAATCGATCTCCCAGCCCACCCATTTGCCGCTGGCGTCGGGCGAGGTGAAAGGCGGGTAGGGCTCGGCGGCGACGCCGATCTTGACCTGCTCGGCCTTGGCCACGCCCCCCATCGCCGCGACGCCGAGAAGCAGCGCTGCCGCGAATGTCTTGAGAACAGTCTTCATGTTAGGACTCCCAGTTTGTTGTCGTTCCCGGTTTTCGCCCCGCTTGATGCCGGCTCCTAGCCGACATTGCGGAGGAATTGTTTGAGCCTTTCGGATTTGGGGGCGCCGAACAATTGCTCTGGCGGACCCTCCTCCTCGACCAGCCCGTTGTAGAGGTAGACGACATGCGTCGCGACCTCGCGGGCGAACTTCATTTCATGCGTCACCAGCACCATGGTGCGCCCCTCGCGCGCCAGGTCGCCGATCACTTTCAGCACCTCGCCGACCAGTTCCGGATCGAGAGCCGACGTCGGCTCGTCGAACAGCATGACGCGGGGATTGATCGCCAGCGCCCGGGCGATAGCGGCGCGCTGCTGCTGGCCGCCGGACAGGAAGGCCGGATAGACGTCGCGCTTCTCCGCCAGCCCGACGCGGGCAAGCAATTTCTCGGCCTGGGCGATCGCTTCGTCGCGCTTGACGCCGAGCACATGCACCGGAACCTCGATGACGTTCTCGATCAGCGTCATGTGGCTCCACAGGTTGAAATTCTGGAACACCATGCCGAGCCGGGAGCGGATCCGCTCGATCTGCCGGCGGTCGGCCGGAACGGTATGGCCGTGGCTGTCGGCCTTGAGCTTGATCTCCTCGCCATTGACTCGGATGATGCCGCTGGTCGGGTTTTCCAGGCAGTTGATGCAGCGCAAGAGCGTCGATTTGCCGGAGCCGGAGCCGCCGATGATGGCAACCACCTCGCCGTCCCGCGCCGACAGCGAAACGCCCTTCAGCACATGCAGCTGACCGAATTTCTTGTGCAAGTTCTCGACATGGATGGCTTCGGCGGCGGCGCTTTGCGCCTTGCCGGATTGGACTGGGGCAGCGTCCGCCACGCTCACCGGGCGACCTCTATACGGTCCAAGGCAGGTCGTCGAACGTCCATCCGGCTAATCAACATACGCTGTACTGCCCGCTCCAGACCTCAGCATGGACCCGACAGCGCGAGCCCGTCAATCCCGCTCATTACGGCACTTGCGGCGTTGTTGTGCAAGTGTATAAATAGCCTTTCATGAAATTTTTTCACTTTTTTTCATCTTAGAAGGGCATCGATGAGCGCTTTCGGATCACAGTCCATGGCGGCGCCGCTGCGGCGCGTGCTGATGCGTTCGGCGGTCAACGCCATGCGAGACGCTGACAGGGCTGCCTGGCATTATGGCCCGGGTTTTGACCCGGCGAAGGCGGCCTCGCAGCACGCGGTCCTTGCCGATCTGGTGGCGGCTTCCGGCGCCGAGATCGAGTGGATCGAGGACAAGGCCGACGGTCTCGCGGATTCGGTGTTCACGCATGACCCATCGCTGATGACGGATCGCGGCGCGCTGATCCTGTCCATGGGCAAGCCATTGCGCGCCAAAGAGCCCTCGCTGCACGAGGAAACATATAGAAGGCTTGGTGTTCCGATACTCGGCCGCGTCGAGCCGCCCGGCCAGGTCGAAGGCGGCGACTGTGTATGGGTGGATGCCCGCACGCTGGCGATCGGGCGCGGTGTTCGCACCAATCAGGAAGGCATCCAGCAGGTTGCCAACCTCCTGACGCCGCTGGGCATTTCCGTCTACGGCTTCGACCTGCCGCTGTGGCAGGGCGAAGAGGCGTGCCTGCATCTGATGTCGGTGATCAGCCCCCTGGCCGACGACCTCGCCCTGGTCTATTCACCGCTTCTGCCGGCCCCGTTCTATCAGATGCTGAAGGCGCGTGGCATCCGCTTGGTCGAAGGCGATCCGCAAGAGTTCGCCGTGTCCAACGGTCTTAGCTTGAACGTGCTGCCGACCAGCCCGTCCAAGGTCATTGCCGTGGCCGGCTTTCCCAAGACCAAAGCCGCGATGGAAGCCGCCGGCTGCACGGTCGAAATCTTCGAGGCGGATGCGCTATGCATCGCTTGCGAAGGCGGGCCGACATGCCTGACGCGGCCGATCCTGCGCCAATGAATGCGCCGTCGCGCCGCAAGTTCCGCCGCGAGGGCGAGGAGCGGCGGCGGCAGGACCTGATCGACGCGACCCTGGACAGCGTTGCGGAGCATGGCCTTGAGGGCGCCACCTTGCGCACCATCGCCTTGCGGGCCGGCGTCACCGCCGGGCTGATCCGCCACTATTTTCCTGGTAAGGAAGACTTGCTGCAGGAGGCCTATGCGGCATTGATGGGCCGCATGACCGAGCAGGCGAAAGCGGCTTTGGTCATGGAAAACGCCTCGCCGCGCCAGCGTCTTGCGGCCTTTGTCACCGCCAACCTCAACGCGCCGATCATCGACCAGCGAGTATTCTCGCTCTGGGCGACCTTCATCGGCCGTGCCGGCGCCGATCCGACGCTCGCCCGCGCCCACCGCGAGGGCTATCTCGGCTTTCGCAATGAGGTGGAAGCGGTCGTGGCTGAAGTGCTCGCCGCCGAGCGGCGCAAGCCGGACGCAAACGAACTGCGCCACCATGCCATCGCGATCAACGCGATCATCGACGGGCTCTGGATCGAAGGCTGCCTGGCCGGCGAGATGTTCTCGCCTGGCGAATTGGCGGCGATCGGCATCAAAGCCATAGAGGCCGAGCTCGGCCTCGCGCCGGAAAAGCAATTCCAAAAAAAGTGAGAAGCGGTTTTCCGTCCGGAATTGCGTAAGAAAGAAGAGACAGAGCGGGTCGCTGGAACAGTGACCCGCTGTAACGGGAGAAGACCAATGACCACCATCGGCGAAGCGCTGATCACCTTGCTCGAGGCGCATGGCGTCGACACCGTCTTCGGCATTCCCGGCGTGCATACGGTCGAGCTCTATCGCGGCCTGGCGCGTTCGAGGATCCGTCATGTCACGCCGCGTCACGAGCAGGGCGCCGGCTTCATGGCCGACGGCTATGCGCGCGCCGGCGGCCGGCCAGGCGTTGCCTTCGTCATCACCGGGCCAGGGCTAACCAACACCATCACCGCCATGGGCCAGGCGCGCGCCGATTCCGTGCCGATGCTGGTCATCTCCGGCGTCAACGCCACCGATACGCTGGGCAAGGGTCTGGGCTTTCTGCATGAACTGCCGGACCAGCGCGGCATGATGGAGAAGGTGGCGCTGTCTTCCGAGCGCATCACCGAGGCTGCGCAACTGCCGGGTGCGCTCGCCCGCGCCTTCGCGCTGTTCTCGTCGGCGCGGCCGGGCCCGGTCCATATCGAGATCCCCACCGACGTCATGGTCAAGCCCGCCGACGGCATCGCGGCAGCATTGAGCAACGCCGCGCCGCCGTCGCCGGACGCGGCAGCGGTCGCCGAGGCGGCGAAGTTGATCAAAGCCGCAAGCCGCCCGCTGATCCTTTCGGGCGGCGGCGCCAGGAAGGCCGACGCGGCGCTGCGGCGCCTGGCCGAGACGCTTGGCGCCCCCGTCGTCGAGACCGCCAATGCGCGCGGCCTGTTGCATGGCCATCGGCTTTGCGTGCCAGCGAGTCCGAGTCTGAAGGCCGTGCGCGCGCTGATGGCCGGCGCCGATCTGGTGATTGCCGCCGGCACCGAGTTCGGCCCGACCGACTATGACGGCTATGGCGATGGCGGCTTCGTGCTGCCCGGGAACCTGATCCGCATCGATATCGGCGCCGACCAGATCGCGCGCCGGCCGGTGACGGTTGGCATCCAGGCGGACTGCGCCGAAGGCATTGAGGCTCTGCTGTCGGCAATCGGGCCCGGTCAGCCTGCGGCCAAAGACGGTGAGGCTCGCGCGGCCGCGGCGCGCCAGGCCGCGCGGGCCGAACTGAAGCCGGAATACCTGGCGCAGGTGCGCGCGGTGGAGATGATCCGCGATGCGCTGCCGGGCGCCATCATCGTCGGCGATTCGACCCAGCCGATCTATGCCGCCAACCTCTATTACGACCACGACCGTCCCGGCGGCTGGTTCAACGCCGCGACTGGCTTCGGCGCGCTGGGCTATGGTCCGCCGGCGGCCATCGGCGCAGCGCTTGCCGTTCCGCAAGTCCCCGTGGTGTGCCTCACCGGCGATGGCGGTTTCCAGTTCACCTTGCCGGAGATCGGCGCCGCGCTCGATGCCGACACGCCGGTGATCTTCGTCGTCTGGAACAATCGCGGCTATCGCGAGATCGAGACTTCGATGCTCGATGTCGGCGTCGAGCCGGTCGGCGTCTCGCCGGCGCCGCCGGATTTCTGCAAGCTCGCGGAGGCCTATGGCATCGCGGCCGAGCGATTGATTGGGGTCGGTGGTCTTGCCGAGGCGCTGAAGCGGGCGCGGGCGACCGGCAAGCCGCGCATCATCGAAATCACCGTCGACTGAAAGGCTGGTGCGGACGGTGCCGGCGCGCTGGCGATTGGCGCCGCCCGCCGTGGCCCGACACATGCAAAGACGCTGCGTCAGCCATGCCGATATTTCAATTGAGTGACAGCGTGAAAGGCGCGACGTTCGAGCCTGGGGCGGCATAACCCAAGATATAATCATAAAAAAATGACAGGAGCGGTCGAAGTATGACGGAAACGCTTAATGGCAGGCATGTCGTGATCACGGGCGGCACTGGGGCGCTCGGCGGCGCGGTTGTCGGCAGGTTGCTGGAGCAAGGCGCCATCTGCCATGTGCCCAATGCCCATGCGGCGGCCCCGCCGCATTTTCCCTACGCAGCCCATGCCAGCGTGCATCTGGCGCATAATGTCGACCTGTCGGATTCCGCCAAGGTCGAAGCTTTCTACCATCAGGTGCCCGAGCTCTGGGCCTCGATCCATCTTGCCGGCGGCTTCACCATGGCGCCGGTCGAAAAAATCGAGTCGGCCTCTTTCGCCGAGATGATGGACACCAACGCCCGCACGGCCTTCCTGTGCAGCCGCGCCGCGGTGCGCTCGATGCTGGCCTCCAACACAGCCGGCCGCATCGTCAACGTCACCGCGCGGGCGGCTCTGGAACCGCGCAAAGGTTCAGGCATGGTTGCCTATACGGCGAGCAAGGCGGCGGTCGCGGCAATGACGGTGGCGATGGCCGAGGAGTTGAAGCACAAGGGCATACTGGTCAATGCGGTGGCCCCTTCGACGCTCGACACGCAGGCCAATCGCGACAGCATGCCGGACGCCGATTTCAGCAAATGGGTCAGCCTGGAGGCCGCGGCCGAAGCGATCGCCTATCTTGCCTCGCCCGCCAATCAGGCCATGAGCGGCACGCTTGTCCCGCTCTACGGCAGGGCCTGACGGCTATCCCTCTTACGCAATTGCGGACGGAGAATCGCTGACACTTTTCCTGGAACTGCTCTCATATCCCGACAAAGAAAAACCCCGCCGGAGCGATCCGGCGGGGCTTTGTTGTTCGACAGGAAGCTTGGCTTAGTTGCCCTGCTTCTTCAGCGCCGCGCCAAGAATGTCGCCAAGCGAGGCGCCCGAGTCGGTCGAGCCGTACTGGGCGACCGCTTCCTTTTCCTCGGCGATTTCCAGCGCCTTGATCGAGACCTGCAGCTTGCGGGTCTTCTTGTCGAAGGCGATGACGCGGGCGTCGACCTTCTGGCCGACGGTGAAGCGCTCGGGGCGCTGCTCGTCGCGATCGCGCGAAAGGTCGGAACGCTTGATGAAGGTCTCGATGCCGCTGTCGACCAGCCGCACGTCCAGACCGCCGTCCTTCACGCCGATGACCTCGCAGGTGACGACGGCGTTCTTGCGCAGCTCGCCGCTGCTGGCCGCCTCGCCGACCGTGTCGCGGGCCAGCTGCTTGATGCCGAGAGAGATGCGCTCCTTCTCGATGTCGACGTCGAGCACCTGCGCCTTGACCATGTCGCCGCGATTGTACTCTTCGATGACCTGCTCGCCCGGACGGGTCCAGTCGAGGTCGGAGAGGTGCACCATGCCGTCCACGTCGCCTTCCAGGCCGATGAACAGGCCGAATTCGGTCTTGTTCTTGACCTCGCCCTCGACCTGGCTGCCGACCGGATGGTTGCGCGCGAAGGCTTCCCACGGGTTCTCCAGCGTCTGCTTGAGACCGAGCGAGATGCGGCGCTTGGCCGGATCGACCTCGAGCACGACCACGTCGACTTCCTGGGTCGTCGACAGGATCTTGCCGGGATGCACGTTCTTCTTCGTCCACGACATTTCCGAAACGTGGATGAGGCCTTCGATGCCCGGCTCCAGCTCGACGAACGCGCCGTAGTCGGTGATGTTGGTGACGGTGCCCTTGATCTTCTTGCCGATCGGGAACTTCGTGCCGATATCCGACCACGGATCCGACTCGAGCTGCTTCATGCCGAGCGAGATGCGGTGGGTTTCCTGGTTGATGCGGATGATCTGCACCTTGACCGTCTGGCCGATGTTGAGGATCTCGGTCGGATGGTTGACGCGGCGCCATGCCATGTCGGTGACATGCAGCAGGCCGTCGATGCCGCCGAGGTCGACGAACGCACCGTAGTCGGTGATGTTCTTGACCACGCCTTCGACCACCTGGCCTTCCTCGAGGTTCTGCACGATTTCCGAACGCTGTTCGGCGCGGCTCTCCTCGAGCACGGTGCGGCGCGACACCACGATGTTGCCGCGGCGGCGATCCATCTTGAGGATCTCGAAGGGCTGCGGGTTGTGCATCAGCGGGGTGACGTCGCGGATCGGACGGATATCGACCTGGCTGCGCGGCAGGAACGCCACGGCGCCGTCGAGATCGACGGTGAAGCCGCCCTTGACCTGGTTGAAGATGACGCCTTCGACGCGCTCACCCTTGGTGAACTTCTCTTCGAGGCGCACCCAGCTCTCCTCGCGGCGAGCCTTCTCGCGCGACAGCATGGCTTCGCCAAGCGCGTTCTCGATGCGCTCGACATAGACTTCGACGGTGTCGCCGACCTTGAGGGAAGATTCCTTGCCCTTGGCGCCGAATTCCTTCAGCGGCACGCGGCCTTCGACCTTGAGGCCGACGTCGATGATGGCCATGTCCTTTTCGATCGCGGTGATCGTGCCCCGGACAACCTGGCCCTCGCCGGAATGGCCGGCGGTGAAAGATTCTTCGAGCATGCTCGCGAAATCGTCGCGAGACGGATTAGCTACTGACATTGTTTCTCCTGGAATGCTCCGCGCGCTGGCGGAGCGGGCGCCGTGGGTTAGCGTTGCGTGAGCCTGCCGGCGTTCCGGGCTGAAGAGCCCTTGGCCGCTTTTGAAGCGGCAAGTCCGGCGCATGAAGAATGCTGGCAGGCTGGTTCGTGCCCGATATGGGTATTTTCGCCGCCCGAGGCAACCGAAAAAGCCCCATCAGGCCTTGTTTCTCTTGGCAAGGACCTCATCAACGATCGCCATCGCCGCCAGAAACGCGGCTTCTATAGCCATTTCGCTGGTATCAAGCAAGTGCGCGTCCCCCGCCGGCTTCAACGGCGAGTCGGCGCGACCCATGTCGCGCTCGTCGCGGCGCTCGATATCGGCGAGGATGGTGGCGAAATCGGCGCTGCCGCCCATGCTCTCGATCTCGGCCAGCCGGCGCTTGGCACGCACTTCGGCGCTCGCCGTGACATAGAGCTTGATGTCGGCGTCGGGGCACACGACCGTGCCGATGTCGCGGCCGTCGAGCACCGCGCCCGGCGGCGCCTTGGCAAAGGCCCGCTGCTTCTCCACCAGGATGCGCCGCACCGTGGGAATGACCGCGACCTTTGAGGCTGCTTCGCCTACCGCATGCGCCGACAGCACGGTACGGTCGAGGTTCGACAGATCGACTTGCCGCGCCGCGGTTTCCGCCGCCGAGACATTGTCGAGCGGCAGGCCGAGCTCGAGCAGCTTATGCGCGACGGCGCGATAGGTGAGGCCGGTGTCGAGCAGGTTCAGCCGGTAGTGGTCGGAGAGACGGCGGGCCAGCGTGCCCTTGCCCGCGCCCGCGGGGCCGTCGATGGCGATGGTGAAACCAGCTTCTGGGTCAGCGGTCAGCATGTTAGTGCTTGAAGCCGAGGCGCGGCCTTAAATCAAGGATGAAATTGAACGCTTACGATCAGGCCTTGTCGGTAACTGCTGCATCTTTCCTGCGCTGGCGCTCCGCCGAAAACGCTCTGAACAAGACGTAGGAAAAAATGCAAAAAGCCAACATGGCGAGGGCATCGGTCCAACCGATATTCTCGGACTTTAGGTATTTTGCCGGCGGCACCACGATGGAAGCGATGCACATGCAGCCCCAAAACCATTTGCCCACTAGCACATCGAGGTTACTGCTGGAGCTCAAAAGATCAACAAAGAACGCCGAAAGAGGGATGCGGGCAGGTAACGCTGCCTCGTGCGGAGCTGCGTTCAATATCTCCGCAATTCGATTTGTCATCGCGGTAATGACATAGACGCTAAGCGCCACCGCAACCGCACCGACCGCCACGGACGCGGGAAGCGGAAGGTCATCCTTAGTGAGGATAAAAATGATAACGGCTCCGAGAGCCAAAACTAAACGGAAGCGCGATACGTGTCGCGTTAAGGCGTTGGATATCTTCGAGTTGCTCTTTGGTCACAATCGCCGCGGGCTTTGTTGCCCCGCGCGAATATGCAAATCGACCGTCGGCCAGTTCTTTGACGGTGGTGATTTTCCCATCAGCCAAAAACAATTCGCAATATCCACGGCATACCACTGTCAGTGGGAATAATGCAGGCTGCAGATCAATACTTCCTTTACAGCGAGTGACCCTGCCAGGATCACTCGATCTCCGCGCCCAGTCCCTTCATCAGTCCCATGAATTCCGGAAAGCTCGTCGCGATCATGTTGGCGTCGTCGATCGTCACCGGCTTTTCCGTCGCCAGTCCCATGACCAGAAAGCTCATGGCGATGCGATGGTCGAGATGCGTCTTCACCGCCGTGTCCGGTCCATTGGGATGAGCGCCAAGCCCCTTGCCGCCCGGTCTGCCGCGCACGGCGAGCGAAGCTTCGCCCTCGGTGCAGTCGACGCCGTTGAGCTTCAGCCCATTGGCCACCGCCGCCAGCCGGTCGGATTCCTTGACGCGCAATTCTTCCAGGCCCTGCATCAGCGTCTCGCCCTCGGCAAAGCTCGCCGCGACCGCCAGCACCGGATATTCGTCGATCATCGACGGGGCGCGCTCCGGCGGCACCACGACACCCTTGAGGTCGGAGGAGCGTACGCGCAAGTCCGCCACGTCCTCGCCGCCGGCATTGCGCGGATTGAGGATATCAATCCGACCGCCCATTTCCTGCAATGTGAGAAGCAGGCCGGTTCGGGTGGGGTTCATCAACACGTTCTCGATCACGATATCCGAACCCGGCACGATCAGCGCCGCGACCAGCGGGAAGCCGGCCGAGGACGGGTCGCCGGGCACCGCGATGGTCTGCCCGGTGAGCTTGCCCTGTCCCTCGATCAAGATGTGGCGCACGCCGCGCTCGTCGGTCTCGACGGTCAGATTGGCGCCAAAGCCTTTCAGCATCTTTTCGGTGTGATCGCGCGTCATCACCGGCTCGATCACCGTGGTGATGCCGGGAGTGTTCAGGCCGGCAAGCAGCACCGCCGACTTCACCTGGGCCGACGCCATCGGCACGCGATAGGTGATCGGCGCGGCATGCTTCGGGCCACGCAGCGTGATCGGCATGCGGTCGCCGGGTGCCGCCTTCAGCACCTGCACGCCCATCTGGCGGAGCGGATCGAGCACGCGGCCCATCGGCCGACCCGACAACGAAGCGTCGCCGATGAAAGTCGTCTCCATGTCATAGGTGCCGACGAGGCCCATGGTGAGGCGCGAGCCGGTGCCGGCATTGCCGAAATCGAGCGGGCCTTCCGGCTGCAGCAGCGCGCCGTTCCCGGTGCCGCGGATCACCCATTCGGCGCCGTTCTTCTCGATATGCGCGCCCATCGCCTTCATGGCAGCACCCGTGCGCATCACGTCCTCGCCTTCCAGCAGGCCGGTGATGCGCGTCTCGCCCGAGGCAAGGCCGCCGAACATGAAGGAACGGTGCGAGATCGACTTGTCGCCCGGCACGCGGGCGGTGCCGGCAAGGGCAGGGGATTTGCGGGCCGTGGCCGGTTTAGCGGCGGCGGAATGAGACATTTTGTCTTCCAAATGAAAAGCCGGCTGGCCGGCCCGGTTCGTCGTGATGCGGCGGTCTCGTATCACGGCGCGCGGCAATGGTCATCCCCTTGGCGCAAGCCTTTGAAAAGCGGGTTTCGGGCGCATGTCTTTTGGCTTTGACAGCGCGGGAAACTGCGGTTAAGGGGACCCTTCTTTTTTTGACGAGGCCTGACGTGGCAAAAGCTGAACTTGGCACCAAGCGTGTCGACCCCGAAACGGGTCGGAAATTCTACGACCTGAACAAGGATCCGATCGTCTCGCCCTATACCGGCAAGAGCTATCCGCGCTCCTATTTCGACGAAGGCAAGATTTCCGCCATCGAGGAAGATGAGGAAGTCGCCGACAAGGAACTGGACGGCGACGAGGAAGAAGGCGCCGAAGTCGTCTCGCTCGAGGAAGCCGATGACGAGGCCAAGGGCGGCGGCGACGACCTTCCCGATCTCGGCGACGATGAGGACGATGTCGATCTCGGCGATGATGACGACGACACCTTCCTTGCCGACGAAGAGGAAGAGGACGATGACGTCTCCGACATGATCGGCGTCGGCGACGACGAGGACGAGGTCTGATTTAGACCTCGGCGCGATTGGTTTGCCGGCGATTTTCGCCTGTGACGAAAAAGCGGTCTTTCGAGGCTTGATCTTGACCGAAGGCGGCGCTAGAAGCCGCCAGCACTAAACGACGGCGCGGTTCCTGACTGCGCCGGATCTCTTCGCCGGAAACGGCGCCGGCTGACTGCCGGGAGTGGGGCCATAGCTCAGTTGGGAGAGCGCTTGAATGGCATTCAAGAGGTCGTCGGTTCGATTCCGATTGGCTCCACCAAACAGTCTTTCTCTGATGCTCGGCCTTACGGCATTCGCGCTCGTCGCCTGCCAGTCGACTCCCGAGACTCAGCCTGTCGCCGGCTCGCAGCCCGTCACCGATCCGCAACCGGCGCCAGCTGTCACGCCAGCTCCGGCCTTGTCGAATTCGGCGGTGCTCGATCAAACGGTGGCGGTCGTTCCGGCCGGCAAGGGCGTTCCGGCGAGATACGCCGCCTTCTCCGGCATCTGGGCGGGCCAGCTCAACGGCATGTATGACGGCAAGCTGGCGGTGCTGACGGTCTCCTCGGGCGGGCAGGTGACGGTGAGCTATGCTTGGGGCGACCTCGCCGACAACAAGTCGGGCGTCGCCGATGGCTCTGGCAGGATCGTCGGCAATACGTTGAAGCTCGGGCGTCTCCCGAACGGCGCCGACATCACTGCAACGATGCCGTCGCCAGGAACACTCAACGTCACCTATGCGCTCGCCGGTCAGACCTATGCAGGCACGTTCGCCCGGGTCAGCCAGTAGGCAACGCCAGCCGTTAGAATTGAGCCGGGTCCCGCGTGATCCGCACGCACATCGGCGTTCCGATCTCGATGGTCTGCCCGGTGTCGGTCAGCCGGCCGCTTTGCTCGTCGCGTGCGAAGATCGAGATGCGGTCGGCGTTCTGGTTGGCCGAGAACAGGTGCTTGCCGGATGGCGACAGCGCGACGTTGCGCGGCGTCGCGCCGCCGCAGGGCGTGAAGTCGACTGTGTGGAGCTTTCCCGACTGCTGATCGACGGCGAAGATGGCGACGCTGTCATGGCCCCGGTTGGAGCCGTAGAGGAAGCGCCCGTCCGGCGAGATCTGGATGTCGGCGCAGTGATTGTGCGCGCGTGCCTCTCCGGGAACCGCCGGCTGGGTGTCGATCAGCTCGAGCCTGCCGGAAGACGGCTCAAGCGCCAGCGACACGACCGTCGAGTCCAGCTCGTTCATGACGAAGACAAAGCGGCCGTTCGGATGCAGCGCGACATGACGTGGCCCGGCGCCGGGCGCGAGCATCGAGGACGCGAGCTTCACCAGCGCGCCGTCGGGCTGGATCCGGTAGGACACCAGCTGATCGATGCCGAGATCGGCGACGATGGCGACGCCACCCTGGATGGTCTCGGTGACGCTGTGCGCATGCGACCGCTCCTGCCGCTCGGCATTGGGGCCGGTCCCGGAATGCGCCACGCTTGCCAGCGGCGCGGTCAAGCCGCCGTCGGCCGCAAAGCCGAACACCGCGACCGCCTTGTCGGGGCCGCCGCTCCCCATGCCGTAATTCGCAACCAGAAGCTTGCTGCCGTCGCGAGTGATCATGTTGTGCGCGGTAATGCTGCCGAGCGATGGCTGCTTGTTGATATAGGCGAGTGAATTGGTGGCGCGGTCGAAGCGATAGGCCGTGACCGTTCCCTCGCGCCATGCGAAGACTTCGGAATTGGCATAGATCAGCGTCCCGTCCGGCGTCACCGACAGGAAGGTCGGATTGTCGACCTCATTGGTCTCGGCAAGTTCTTGAATGGCAAGCGTTGCCTCGTCGAAGGCGTAGACGCCGAGGCCGACGCCGCGCGCGCCCTGGAAATAGGGCGCCTCGCGGTTGAGGCTGCCGACAAAGACAAGACAGGCGCTTTGCATGATCTTCCTCCCATGGCTGGCGGCATCCTCCACGATGCTGGACCGTAGAAAATTTGGCCGATCGTCGCTTGCAAGGCAATCCCATATGTGAAAATATTATTCACAAAAGAAAATTGACGGGAGGAAAGCGATCATGCGACGTCTCGCCATCCGGCATCGTGCCCGGAAACGCTTTGCAGGCCGCACCGGAAGCTCCCGGAGAGGATCATGAGCGCGTTCTCGCCGACCGTCGGTGTCGCCTCGACGCATCCGGCCGACATGCCTGAGGCGCATGCCGACATCCCCGTCTGGAATTCGGAAAACTGGTTCTACGAGGACTGGCAGCCCGGCCACAAAATCCGCTCGCTCCGCCGCACCATCGCCGAGGGCGAAAGCCATTTGTTCAATACGTTGGTGCTGGACATCCACCCATACGTGCAGGATCAGTTGTTCGCCGAGAAGGAAGGCATCTTCGGCCAGCGGCTGGTGGCCGGCGCCTTCGTGTTCTCGGCCGGGCTCGGCCTGGTCGCCACCAACTGCGTCAACGCCTTCTCCTATGGCTATGACAAGCTCCGCTTCATCAAGCCGGTCTTCATCGGCGACACCATCTATTCGATCCGCACCAACCTCGACAAAAAGCCGCGCTACAAGGACATGGGCCTGATTCGCGCCAGCTATGAAATCTTCAAGGGTGAAGGAGAGCTGGTGCTCTACTGCGAGCATCTGCAGACGGTGAGATACAAGAACCCGGCCGATTTCGTCGGCAAGACCGAGAAGTGAACCGTGGCCGCTGACGCTGAACTTCCGCTGACCGGCCTCGTCGTTATCGACATGAGCCAGTTCCTGTCTGGTCCCTACTGTTCGTTGCGCCTGCTCGACCTCGGCGCGCGCGTCATCAAGATCGAGAGGCCGGACGGCGGCGACCTGTCGCGCCGGCTCTATCTCAGTGACACCGAGATCGGCGGCGATTCCACCATCTTCCATGCCATCAACCGCGGTAAGGAGAGCCTGGCCATCGACCTCAAGAACGAGGCCGACCTCGCCGCGCTGCGCGGCCTGATCGCCAAGGCCGACGTGCTCATCCAGAACTTCCGGCCGGGCGTCATCGAACGGCTCGGCCTCGACTATGAGCATGTCAGCACCATCAACCCGCGGCTGGTCTATGCCTCGATCAGCGGCTATGGCGAGGACGGCCCATGGGTGAAGCGTCCAGGGCAGGACCTGCTGGCCCAGGCGCGCTCCGGCGTGATGTGGCTCAACGGCGACGAGGAGCAGGGGCCGGTGCCGTTCGGCCTTGCCATAGCCGACATGCTGGCGGGCGCGGCCTGCGCCCAAGGCATCCTGGCCAAGCTGGTGCGACGCGGCATCACCGGCCAAGGCGGCCATGTCGAGACCAGCCTGCTCGAGGCGCTGGTCGATTTCCAGTTCGAGGTGCTGACCACGCATCTCAATGACGGTCGCCGCCTGCCGAAGCGCTCGTCCTTCCGCAGCGCGCATGCCTATCTCTCGGCGCCTTACGGTGTCTATCCGGCCAAGGACGGCTATCTGGCGATCGCCATGACGCCGATCCCGAAGATTGCCGATCTGCTCGACTTGCCTGAGCTCGACCCGTTCCGCGACAAGCCAGCGACCTGGTTCACTGCCCGCGACCAGATCAAGGCGATCATTGCCAAACGCATCGAGGCAAAGACCACCGATGAATGGCTGGCTATCCTCGAGCCCGCCGATGTCTGGTGCGCCAAGGTGCTGACCTGGCCGGAGCTGATGGAAAACGACGGCTTCAAGACGCTCGACATGCTGCAGACCGTGACGCGCGAGGACAATGTCTCGATCCTCACCACGCGTTCGCCGCTGCGCGTTGACGGCGCGCGCGCCAAGGTGGATCGCGCTGCTCCGCGTATCGGCGAGCACAGCGAAAAGATCCGTGCGGAGTTCGGCCTGTGAGCGGTGTTTCTTTGAAGGGGATGACCTGGAGCCATCCGCGCGGCTACGACCCGATGGTGGCGTGCTCGGCGCTGTGGCAGGAAAAGACCGGTGTCTCGATCGACTGGGAAAAGCGCTCGCTGCAGGATTTCGAATCCTTCCCGGTGGAGGAGCTCGCCCGCGCCTATGATCTGATCGTAATCGATCACCCGCATGTCGGCCAGATCACCGCCGAAAAGTGCCTAGCGCCGCTCGATGTGGCCGGACGCGAGGCGGAACGTGCAGCGCTGGCGAGAGGAAGCGTCGGCAAATCCTATCCGAGCTACACCTGGCAGGGCCGGCAATGGGCTTTCCCGATCGACGCCGCCACCCAGGTGCAGGCCTGGCGGCCCGATCTCATCGAGGCAGCGCCCACGATCTGGACCGAAGTGCTGGCGCTTGCCGAGGAGGGCCGCGTTCTCTTGCCGTTGCGACCACCGCATTCGCTGATGTGCTTCTACACGCTTGCAGCCGATCTTGGCCGGCCGTGCACGGTCGACGGTTCGGCCGACCTTGTCGATGGCGAGACCGGCGAAACCGCTTTCGAGATGCTGAGGGAGATCGCGGCGTTGGTAGACCCGCAATGCCTGGCGATGGACCCGATCGCGGTGTTCGAAAGGATGGTGGATGCCAATTCCCGCACCGCCTGCGCGCCGCTGATCTATGGCTATGTCCCCTATGCGGTGGCGGGTTTCCGGCCGCATCGCCTCGCCTTTGCCGATATGCCGGTCGTTGGCGGCAACGGTCCGCTAGGCTCGGCGCTGGGGGGAACCGGCATTGCCGTCTCCGCCTTCTCCGCCGCGCGCGAGGCGGCGATCGACTTCGCCTATTGGATCGCCAGCGGCGACGTGCAGCGCGGGCCCTACGCCGCCGCCGGCGGCCAGCCTGGCCATGCCGCCGCCTGGGAAGACGATGCGGTCAACGCGGCGACTGGCAATTTTTATCGCGGCACGAGGGCGACGCTCGAAGGCGCCTGGGTCCGCCCTCGCCATGACGGCTACATGGCGTTCCAACAGCAGGCCTCCGATCGTATCAACGAGGGCCTTGCCGGCAGGCAGGACGCCCGCCGCGTCGTCGCCGACATCAATCGCCTGTTCCGGGAGAGTTTCGCGCCGGCCGCCGCCGGTTAGTTTCACTGCACCAAGGGAGGAAAAAATGACCAGCCTGATACGCGGCCTGCTCGCCGCAACTGCCATAGTCTCGATCCCGTTCGCCGCCCATGCCACTGAGGTCAAGTCGGTGATCGACGGCTTGCCCGCCGATCTCAAGGCGCAATATGACGGCGCGCCGCAGAAGGTGCTGCCCTCGGCCTGGGACAATTTCACGCCGCCGCCCAAGCCGTGGAAATGGTGCCACTCGGAGAGCTACCAGGGCAATCCGTGGCGCGTCTCGGTGACCAAGGAACTGAAGCGGCTGGTCGACGGCCTCATCGCCGACGGCACGGTGTCGAGCTTCGAGGTGTCGGATTCGAACAACGACCCAAGCCAGCAGATCAACCAGATCCGCGCCTTCATCGACAAGAAATGCTCGATCATCACCTCGATCCCGGGCTCGGCGACGGCGCTCGACGATGCGGTGGACGCAGCCGCCAAGGCGGGCATCCCGTTCATCACGGCAGCGGGCTCCATCACCAGCCCCAACGCCATCAATGTCGATTCCAACTATGCCCGCTGGGGCTATGACATGATGACGGCGATCGGCAAGGCGAAGCCCAATGCCAGCGTGCTGGTGGTCGAGGGCATTGCCGGTCATCCGATCGTGGTCCAGGAAAAGCAGGGCGCCGACAAGGCGCTCGCGGAGAACAAAGGCCTCAAGGTCGCGCGCACCGTCAACGGCAACTGGACGGCCAACGTCACCAAGACGGTGGTGCTGCAGGCGATCGCCACCAATCCGGCGCCGATCGACGCGGTGTGGACGACCGGCAGCGAAAGCCGCGTCGTCGCCGAGGCCTTCGCTGAAGCCGGCCGCCCGGCGCCGCTGATCACCGGCTCCATTACCGGCGATGCGCTCGGCTACTGGAAGGCAAATCCCGACAAGTATCGCTTCGAGGGCCATGCCGTGCTGCCGGGCTGGACGGCGCAGACTTTGTTCCGCGTCGGCGAGCGCATGCTCGACGGTCAGAAGCCGAAGCTCAACACGCTGCTGATCCCGATCCCGCCGGTGCACGCCGCCGAGCTCGACAAATGGTACAAGGACTGCATGACGCCGGATGCCGTTTCGGTCTTTCCGGTGCCGCCGAGCGACCCGATGCCGGAGGACGTGCTCGACGCCTATTTCGCCAATCCCGCGCCGACCAAAGGCTGGGACTATTCCAAGGTGCCGGACGCCTGCGCCAAGTGACGTTTTATGAAGCCGGTTCTCGCTAGAGCAATTCCAGGAAAAGTGTGAAGCGGTTTTCCGTCCGGAATTGCGTCAAAACGAAAATATAGAGTGGTTCGCCGTGTCCGTGAAACGGTGAACGCTCTAGGGGCCGGCTTCTCCATTTTGGGAAGAGAAATGCTCGAGGTCCAAGGCGTCTCCAAACGCTATGGCGAAACCGTCGCGCTGGCCGGGGCGTCGATCGCCTTCCGTCCCGGCACGATCCATACGATCCTGGGCGAGAACGGCTCGGGCAAGAGCACGCTGGTGAAGCTCTTGTCCGGTATCGTGCAGCCGGATGGCGGCACGATCCGGCTCGACGGCAAGGCGTTTTCGGGCGCGCAGCCCGCCGCCTTCCAGGCCGCCGGCTTCGCCACTGTTTTCCAGGAGGTGCTGGTCGCGCCCGACCGTTCGGTGACCGACAACATCCTGCTTGGCCTCGACGGTCTTTGGCGGCGAGCCGTGCCGCGGGGCGAGCGTCGAGCCCGGGCGCAGGCTGCCCTCGGCCGCTTCGCGGTGACGCCGATCGATCTCGACCGACCGTGCGGCGAGCTGCCGCTTGCCGCGCGGCAACTCGTCGTGCTCGCCCGCGCGGTTATCCGCAATCCGCGTGTCCTGATTCTCGACGAGGTGACGGCCGCACTGGATTTCGCCGACCGCGAGTCGGTTTTTTCGCTGATGCGCGCGATGGCCGGGGCGGGCACGCTGATCCTGTTCATCACGCACCGCATGGACGAGGTGATGGCTTTGTCCGACCGCATATCGATCCTGCGCGCCGGCCGCGTGGTGAAGACAGAGGAGCGCGGCGCCTCGACGCCGGCCGACCTTCTGGCCGCGATGGCGCCACAAACGGCAGCGGAGCTGGCGCATGGCTGAGGCGAAGGCTCTTCATATGCGCGGGCTTGTCATCGCGCCCGGTGTTGATCCGATCAGCCAGACCATCGTGCCGGGCGAGATCGTCGGTCTTGCCGGCCTCGACGGCCATGGCCAGGAACGCTTCCTGCGCGCGCTGGCCGGACTCGATCGGCCGGTGGCTGGTGAGATTGCCATCGACGGCAAGGCAGGCTCGATCACCAGCTTCCGCAAGGCCGTCGCCGGGGGCATCGCCTATCTGCCGCGCGATCGCCGTTCGACCGGTATCTTCCCGACCCAGTCGGTGCTCGATAATTTCGCGATTTCCACGGTGTCGAATGACCGTCGTTTCGGCCTGCTGAGCTTCGCGGCGCGGCGCCGGCGCTACGAGCCTTACAGGCAAAGACTCAGCATCGTCGCGCCGCGTCCCGACGCGGCGATCACAACTCTGTCCGGCGGCAACCAGCAGAAGGTGCTGCTTGCCCGCGCCCTTGCGCTGGAGCCGAATTTCCTTTTGCTCAACGATCCGACGCGTGGCGTCGACGTGGCGACCCGGCACGTCCTTTATGACGTCTTCCGCGGCCTTGCCGCCGAGGGCATGGCGCTGGTGATCCTGTCCAGCGAGATCGAGGAGATATTGCTTCTCTGCCACCGTGTGCTGGTTTTCCGCGAGCAGCGCGTGTCGGCCGAGTTCTCGGGCGCGGACATGACCACCGAGGCGGTGATCGCCGCCATGTTCGGACGCGCCGCATGAGCCCGGTGCTTGGCCAGCTGCGCGGCGTCGGCTTTGCCGCGGTGATGCTCGTCGTCCTGCTCGTGCTCAATGTCGTGCTCAATCCGGCGCGCTTTCAGCCTTCGTCCTGGGGCACGCTGCTCGGGCTCGCCGCCCCTCTGATCGGCGCGGCTGTCGCCTCGGCGCCGGTCATCCTGGCGGGTCGCGGCGGCATCGACATTTCCGTCGGCCCGTTGATGGGCTTCGTCAACGCCCTGGTCATCCAGGTGCTGTTCCTCAATCTCGGCATTTCGTCGCCATGGATCATCGTTCCGGCCGCGCTGCTGGTCGGGGCGGCGGTCGGCGCCGCGAACGGCGCGCTTGCGACGATCGTCCGCATCCAGCCGATCGTTGCGACGCTCGGCACCTATCTGATCCTCACCGGCGTCACGCTCACCATCCTGCCGGCGCCGATCGGTCCGGCGCCGGACTGGCTGAAGGCCATGGCCGGGCCCTTCTCGATCATGCCGCTGGCGCTGATCGGCCTGTGCTGGCTTCTCATACGCCGCACACCTTATTACGACCTGCTCATGGCCGTCGGCAGCGACGACCGCGCCGCCTATACGGCCGGCGTGCCGGTGACCAGGGTGCGGCTCATCGCCTATGTCGTGACCGGGCTCTTCGCGGCCGCCGCCGGGCTGATGCTCACCTCGCTGATCGGCTCGGCCGACCCCAATATCGGTCCGACCTACACGCTGATCGCGATCGCCGCCGTGGCGCTCGGCGGCGTCAGCCTCGCCGGCGGCCGCGGCGGGCTGGGCGGCGCCGCGATCGGCGCCATCGACATCTTCCTGCTGCAGAGCCTGCTCACCACCTTCAACGTTTCAACCTATGTGCTGCAGATCGCCTATGGCCTTATCCTCGTCGTCGCCGTGGTTCTGACGGCGGTGCAGGAACGGCTGTCGAAGCGGAAAGGCTGACCGGATGACAAGCAACTGGTTCCAGTCCACCAATGCCCGCATCGCCGGCGCCTTCGCGATGGCGCTGCTGCTGCAGATAGCCGGCACGCTGCTCATTCCCGGCTATTCGGCACCCTTTGCCATCCGCGCGCTGCTGGTCATCGCCTCGCTGCTGGCGGTCGCCTCCATCGGCCAGACGCTGGTCGTCATCCTCGGCGGGATCGATCTTTCCATTCCGTTCGTCATCGGCTTCGCCAATGTCGTGGCGGCGCAGCTTTACGGCCAGGGCTGGAACTTCGCCCTGGTCTGCGTCCTCGTCGGTGTCCTTGCCATCGCGATCGGCGCGCTGAACGGGCTGATCTCGCGCGGACTCAACATCCATCCGCTGATCGTCACGCTGGGCATCGGCATGATCGTCCAGGGCGCCGTGCTGTTGTGGACCGGCGGCTTCCCCTCCGGCTCGGCGCCGCAGGTCGTGTCCAGCTTGGTCTCGATCGGGGGTTCGGTCGGCCCCCTGCCTGTGCCCTTGCTGGTGCCCAGCCTCGTGGTTCTGACAGCGCTGATCGTGCTGGTGCTCGCCCGCACGCCCTATGGGCGCCGCCTCTACGCGGTCGGCAGCAACCCTGAGGCGGCGCCCCTGGCGCTGATCGATCCGCTGCGCATGTGGATCCTCACCTATGCCGCGAGCGCCTTCTTCGCGGCGGTCGCCGGCGTGCTTTTGCTCGGCTTCACCGGCTCGGCCTATGGCGATGTCGGCCAGCCCTATCTGTTCCAGACGATCGCCGCCGTCGTGGTCGGCGGCGCCGCGCTTGTCGGCGGCCGCGGCAGCTATCTCGGCACCATCGCCGGCGTCCTGGTGCTGACCGAAATCAACACGCTGCTGATCGGCCTCGGCTTCCGGCCGTCGACGGTGCAGGCCGCGCTTGGCCTGGTCATCCTGCTTCTGGTCTCGCTCTACGGCCGCGAGCGCCATGTACGGGCAACAATTTAAATCGAGCGACTATGCAAGCCGCCACAACCGTCGCGCATTGCCGGATAACAAGCTGATACGCTCTGAATCGCTGACACCGGCCAGCAGCGCATGCGTGGCGGCAATCCAGGTCGTCAGCCCGCCGCCCAGCGTGCAGACCGGCCAGTCGCTGCCCCAGATCACGCGGTCCCAGCCGAAGCTGCTGATCGTGTGCTCGACATAGGGCCGGAGCGTATCGACCGTCCAACTCGCCGGATCGGCATAGGCGACGACGCCGGAGATCTTGGCCGTTACGTTGGGCCGCTTGGCGATCGCCTCCATATGCTCGTGCCAGGGATGCTCGGCATTGCCCTTGATGTCGGGCACGCCGCAATGGTCGAGGACGAACTGGACGTTGGGCGCGAGGTCGGCAAGCGCCATCGCCTTCGGGATCTGATGCGGCAGCACCACCAGGTCGAAGGTCAGCCCGGCGCCGGCCAGCCGCTTGACGTTCTGGCGAAACAGCGTGCCTTCCGAGACATCGTCGGGCACGACATGCAGCACGCGGCGGAAACCCTTGACGAACGGGTCTGCCTCGACCGTTTCCAGATAGGCCTCGAAACCGGCCTCTTCGGGCCGGCAGGAGGCGATCGCCCCACGAAGCAGGCTGCCTGGCTGGCCGGCGAGCGACTTCACGTAAGCGGTCTCAGCGGCGATGTCGGCGGGGTCGACATCGACCTCCATGTGCAGCACAGCCTCAATGCCGGAACGCAACGCATCGGTCGCGTATTCCTGATAGGAGAAATCGCGGTTCAGCGCCGGCACGCCGGCCAGCCAAGGATAGCGCAATGCGCTCTGGTCGATGAGGTGCAGATGCGTGTCGATGATCATGGCGGCGTCTCCTCTCATTGTGCCAGGCAATATCCCGCCTAAAAATGCATTATTCAAATAGGAAGTTACGACGACTGCGGGACATCCGACCCGGCAAGCTGCGACAGTCTTGCGGCGGCATCCTGCAAATGCCGGATCGTCAGTGTGATGTCCGGCGCCGTAGGCGCATTGACGAGGGTGATATAGGGGATGGTCAGCGCTGCGATGGCTCTACCGTCAGGTCCGAGCACCGGTGTCGAAAGATTGTAGACGCCGGCGGTCTGCAGCGAAGCCATCATCTCGTAGCCGCGGTCGCGCACCTGGTCGAGGCGGGCGAAGAACTCGGGCGTCAAATTGAGCTGTTCGGTGCTCTGCAGATGCTCGGCGATCATCATCTTGCGCTCCTCGGGCGAGCGGAAGGCAAGCAGCACATGGCCGGAGCCGGTGTCGAACAGGCTGATATGCGAGCCGACCCGGATCGAGATGCCCCAGTAGCGCGGCGCTTCCTGCTGGGCGATGACAACGGCGGCGCCGCGGTCGAACACCACCAATTGATTGGCCTGCCATGAGGTTTCGGCCAGGTCGCGCATGATCGGCGTCGCGTAGGACACCAGACGACGCACCGGCGCGTGTAGCTGCGCCAGCCCGAAAAGCTTGAGCGTCAGCGAATAGCGGTCGCCGTCGATCTTGGTGACATAGCCGCGCCGCACCAGGCGGTCGAGCATGCGGTAGAACTCGTTCGGGCTGCGGTCGAGTCGCTTGGCGATCTCCGCCTGGGTCAGACCGCCGTCCACGCTCGCCAGCAGCTCGAGGATGTCCAGCCCCTTGTCCAGCGCCGGCGCGCGGTAGCGGTCCCCGTCTTCTTCCTCGGCCAACTGCCCCTCCAGTGAATTTTCTCCTGCATATATGCATGAAGCTCGTCTCGCTGGAAGCATAATCGGCTTGACCCGGGAATGAAAATGCTATTTGCATATGAATGAAGCTCAGGTGATCCGCTGCGCATCCGGCCGGCCGTCGCCGCGAGTTCGTGGGAGGAGAGAACATGACGAGACTGCTTCTGGGCATTTCCGCCGGCCTGGCCGGTTTGCTGCTGGGCGGCACGGCGTTTTCAGCCGATCTGCCCGGCAAATTTCCGGGTGTCACGATCGACGCCAAGCTGATCGGCGGCCAGCAATACGAGAAGCTCTACGAGCGCATTCCGGAATGGGAGAAGCTGACCGGCGCCAAGGTCAATATCCTGTCGAAGAAGAACCACTTCGACCTCGACAAGGAGATCAAGTCGGACATTGCCTCCAACTCGATCACCTGGTGCGTCGGCTCCAATCATACATCGTTCGCGCCGCAATATCCGGGCATCTATACCGATCTCGCCAAGCTGCTGCCGAAGGAGGAGATCGACGCCTTCGTGCCGGCCAACATCGCCGCCGGGACGCTGGACGGCAAATTGGTCATGCTGCCGCGCGCCCAGTTCGACGTCTCGGCGCTTTACTACCAGAAGAGCCTCTACCAGGACGAAGCCAAGAAGAAAGCCTATAAGGCCAAATACGGCGAGGAGCTCGCTCCGCCGGACACGTTCGACGAGATGGCGCAGCAGGCCGAATTCTTCGCCAGCCCGCCTGACTTCTACGGCACGCAATATGCCGGCAAGGAAGAGGCGATCAACGGCCGCTTCTACGAGATGGTGATCGCCGATGGCGGCGAATATCTCGACAAGGACGGCAAGCCGGCGTTCAATTCCGAGGCCGGCGTCAAGGCGCTCGACTGGTTCGTCAAGCTCTACAAGGCCAAGGCCGTGCCGGCGGGCACCACCAACTATCTGTGGGACGATCTTGGACAGGGCTTCGCCTCCGGCACCGTGGCAATCAACCTCGACTGGCCGGGTTGGGCCGGCTTCTTCAATGACCCCAAGTCGTCCAAGGTCGCCGGCAATGTCGGCGTCAAGGTCCAGCCCAAGGGCTCGTCCGGCAAGCGCTCCGGCTGGTCCGGCGCGCATGGCTTCTCGGTGACCGAGAACTGCGCCAACAAGGAAGCCGCCGCTTCGCTGGTCTGGTGGCTGACCAATGAGGACAGCCAGAAGTTGGAAGCCGCTGCCGGTCCGCTGCCCACCCGAACCAAGGTTTGGGAATGGGATCTCGAGCAGGCGAAGTCCGATCCGTACAAGACCGAAGTGCTGCAGGCCTTCCAGGAAGCCGCCAAGAACGCCTTCCCGGTTCCTCAGACGCCGGAATGGATCGAGATTTCCAACGCCGTCTATCCCGAGTTGCAGGCCGCCATCCTTGGCGACAAGACGTCGAAGCAGGCGCTCGACGACGCTGCCGCCAAGGCAACGCAAATCCTCCAGGACGCCGGCAAGCTCTAGGCAGCCGCGCCCTCAACCGCCTCCCCGCGAACCGGGGAGGCGGCCGCGTAGCCTCGCAAAATATGCCATCCTCGGTATCGACCGGGGCTGGATCATTTCACCTCGCTGATAGGATCCCGATGAAGGGCTTCAAGCCATCCGCGCCGATTCTCCTGCTGCTGCCGGCCTTCGTCGTGTTGGCGGCGGTGGTGCTCGTGCCGCTGCTTTTGTCGCTCTATTCCAGTTTCACGCCCTTCCGCTTGACCCGGCCCGAGACCTTCTTCGTGCTGATCGGCTTCCGTAACTATATCTCGATCCTGAGCAATCCCGACTTCTGGTGGGCCTTCGGTCGTACCGTTCTGTTGCTCACCATCGCGCTCAACCTCGAAATGCTGCTCGGCCTCGGCCTGGCTATGCTGGTCGAGAAGGCGGCCCGCGGCCAGCGCATCCTGCGCACGCTGATGATGTTCCCGATGATGTTCTCGCCGATCCTGGTCGGCTTCCAGTTCAAATTCATGTTCAACGACAATATCGGCCTGGTGAACAACGCGCTGCAGTCGCTGGGCATAACCCAGGACGCCATCCCGTGGCTGATCGAAAGCCACCTCGCCTTCACCGCCATCACCATCGCAGAAGTCTGGTCGTCGACCTCGATCTTCGCCATCCTGATCCTGGCCGGTCTGCTCGCCATGCCCAAGGAGCCCATCGAGGCGGCCCGCGTCGACGGCTGCACGCCCTGGCAGACCTTCCGCTATGTGACCTGGCCCTTCGTCATGCCCTTCGCCTACATCGCCATGACGATCCGCTCGCTCGACGTCGCGCGCGCCTATGACATCGTCAAGATCATGACCGATGGCGGTCCGGCCGGCCGCACCGAGCTTTTGTGGACGCTGGTCGGTCGAACCGCTTACAGCGACGCTCGCATGGGGCTGGCCAACGCCATGGCCTATTTCTCGATCCTGCTGTCGATCGCCTTCACCGTCTATTTCTACAACAAGCTCGCCGCGGCGCGCGCGCAGATCGGCGCGGAGTGGTGATGATGGACGAGAACGCCTCCGCCCGCCTCACACGCCGCGCGCTGACCGTCGCGCATCGCGTCGGCCTTTTCCTGGCCATGCTCGTGATCTGCCTGCCAGGCATCTGGATCGTGCTGTCGTCGCTCAGGCCCACGGTCGAGATCATGGCCAAGCCGCCGGTCTGGATACCACAGGAAATGTCCTTCGATGCCTATGTCGCCATGTTCAGCGGCATCGGCAAGGGCGGCATTCCGGTGCTCGACTACTTCCGCAACTCGCTGATCATCTCGGTCACCTCGACGGTGATCGCGGTCGCCATCGGCATGGCCGGCGGCTATGCCTTCGCGCGCTACCGCTTCCGCGGCAAGTCGGGGATGTTCCTCGGACTGATGCTGACCCGCACCGTGCCAGGCATCGCCATGTCCCTGCCGCTCTTCTTCGTCTATGCGCGGCTCGGCATCATCGACACGCATTTCGGCATGATCCTCGCCTATGTGGCGCTGAACATCCCCTTCACCATTTGGCTGATCGACGGCTTTTTCCGCCAGGTGCCGAAGGATCTCGCCGAAGCAGCCCAGATCGACGGCTGCACGCGCTGGCAGGCCTTCTGGCAGGTCGAATTCCCGCTGGCGCGTCCGGGCATCGCCTCGGCCGCCATCTTTGCCTTCCTCACCTGCTGGAACGAGTTCGCGCTGGCCTCGCAGTTGACCCGTTCCGTCAACTCCAAGACACTGCCCGTCGGGCTGCTCGACTTCACGGCCGAGTTCACCATCGACTGGCGCGGCATGTGCGCGCTGGCGGTGGTGATGATCATCCCGGCGCTGACCCTCACCTACATCGTCCAGAAACACCTCGTCGGCGGCCTCACCTCCGGCGCGGTGAAAGGTTGAACTTCATGGCAACGGTTTCGCTGAAAAAGCTCACCAAGCGCTACGGCAATATGCAGATCGTGCACGGTATCGATCTCGATATCGCCGACCGCGAATTCATCGCGCTGGTCGGCCCCTCCGGCTGCGGCAAGTCGACGACGTTGCGCATGATCGCGGGCCTTGAGGACATCAGCGGCGGCAACATCGACATCGGCGGCCGGGTGGTCAACGACCTGCCGCCGCGCTCGCGCAACATCTCGATGGTGTTCCAGTCCTACGCGCTCTATCCGCATATGACGGTGCGCGAGAATCTCGGCTTCTCGCTGAAGATCGCGGGAGCGGCCAAGGACGACATGGACCGGCGCGTGGCGGAAGCCTCCGCCATCCTCGGCCTCGACGAGCTGCTTGACCGCCGGCCCTCACAGCTCTCCGGCGGCCAGCGCCAGCGCGTCGCCATGGGCCGCGCCATCGTGCGCGATCCCGACGTCTTCCTGTTCGACGAGCCGCTGTCTAACCTCGACGCCAAGCTCAGGACGCAGATGCGCACCGAGATCAAGAAGCTGCACGCCAAGGTGAAGTCGACGGTGATCTATGTAACCCACGACCAGGTCGAGGCGATGACCCTCGCTGACCGCATCGTCATCATGCGCTCCGGCCATATCGAGCAGGTCGGCACGCCGGACGAGGTGTTCAGCCGTCCCGCCACCCGCTTCGTCGCCGGCTTCATCGGCTCGCCGCCGATGAATTTGCACGAGGCGACGGTGAGCGACGGCAGGCTTGTCTTCAGCCGCGGCGACAGCCTGCCGCTGCCTGGACAGTTCAAGTCGAAGACGGCGGCCGGCGACAACGTCGTGTTCGGCATTCGTCCGGATGATTTCTACCCGACCGGTCACGGCCTGAGCTCGGGCGGCGAAACCGAAGTGCACCGCGTCGATCTGCCGGTCAGCATTACCGAGCCGCTCGGCAACGAAACGTTGGTCTTCGCCGAGTTCAACGGCGCCGACTGGGTCTCGCGCATGCTCAATCCCAAGCCGCTGAAAGCCGGCGACAGGATCGGCATGAGCTTCGACCTGAGCCGCGCGCATCTGTTCTCCGCCGAAACCGGCAAGTCGCTGAGGGCCTGACATGGCGAAAATCGAAAAAATCGAGCTGCGCATGGTCGACCTCGTGCCGAAGGTGAAGCGCACGGACGCCATCCAGAGCTTCGTCAGCCAGGAAACGCCGATCGTCACCATCACCGATGCCGACGGTGCGACGGGGACGGGCTACAGCTACACGATCGGCACCGGCGGCTCGTCGGTGATGCGGCTTCTGGCCGACCATCTCGCGCCGCGCCTGATCGGCCGTGATGCCGACCAGATCGAGGCGATCTGGCACGATCTCGAATTCGCCACCCATGCCACCACCATCGGGGCGATCACGGCTATCGCACTGGCCGCGATCGACACCGCCCTTTGGGATCTGCGCGCGAGAAAACAGAACCTGCCGCTCTGGAAGCTCGCCGGCGGCGCCAAGGACCGCTGTCCGCTCTACACCACCGAAGGCGGCTGGTTGCATATCGAGACGCAGGCGCTGGTGGACGACGCCCTGGAAGCGAAGGCCAGGGGCTTTACCGGCTCGAAGGTCAAGATCGGCAAGCCGCACGGCTCCGAGGATTTTTCGCGGTTGGCGGCGGTGCGCAAGGCGGTCGGCGACGCCTACGAGATCATGACGGACTGCAACCAGGGTTTTTCCGTCGACGAGGCGATCCGGCGCGCCGAGCGGCTGCGCGAGCTCGACCTTGCCTGGATCGAGGAGCCGCTGCCGGCCGACGACATCGACGGCCATGTGCGGTTGTCGAATTCGACCGCGACGCCGATCGCCGTCGGCGAGTCGCTCTATTCGATCAGGCATTTCCGCGAGTATATGCAAAAGGGCGGCGCCAACATCATCCAGGTCGATGTCGGACGCATAGGCGGTATCACGCCCTGGCTGAAAGTGGCCCATGCGGCCGAAGCCTTCGACATGCCGGTTTGCCCTCATTTCCTGATGGAATTGCATGTCAGCCTGGTCTGCGCCATCCAGAACGGCAAATATATCGAGTATATTCCGCAGCTCGATGAGTTGACGGGCGCCAAGATGTGCATTGAGGATGGCCATGCTCTGGCGCCCAGCGAGCCGGGCATCGGCATCGATTGGGACTGGGACGCGGTCAAGGCAAGAAGCATCGCCGAATTCACCACGGCGATCGTGAAATAGGGAGGCGGGTATGCAGCGCATGGGCATGGTGCTTGGATTGAAAACCGAGAAGGTCGAGGAATATGTCCGCCTTCATGCCGCCGTATGGCCGGACGTTCTCGCCATGATCTCGGCCTGCAACATCAAGAACTATTCGATCTATCTGAAGCGGCCGGAGAACCTGCTCTTCTCCTATTTCGAATATCACGGCACCGACTACGCCGCCGACATGGCCAAGATGGCGGCCGACCCGAAGACGCAGGAATGGTGGTCGGTGTGCATGCCCTGCCAGGAGCCGCTCGAAACCCGAAAGGAAGGCGAGTGGTGGGCGTCGATGGATGAGGTCTTCCATCATGACTGATGCCTTCGATCCGGCATCGCTGGCCCAGTCCTGGCCGAAGCCGTCGGAGCCGCGGCCGATCGTCACCTTCGGCGCCGGTTCGATCGTCGGCGACGCTCATTTCCCCGCCTATCGCAAGGGCGGCTTCCCGATTTCGGGCCTCTACGATCCGGACCAGGCGAAGGCGCAGAAGCTCGCCGACAAATGGGGCGTGAAGGCGTTTCGTTCGATCGAGGAAGCCGCGACGGTGAAGGACGCGATCTTCGATCTCGCCACACCGCCGGGCCGGCACGCCGAGGTGCTTAAGGCTTTGCCTGATGGCGCGGTGGCGCTGATCCAAAAGCCGATGGGCAATTATCTCGGCGAGGCGACCGAGATCCTCGAAATCTGCCGCGCCAAGAAGCTCAAGGCCGCGGTCAACTTTCAGCTCCGTTTCGCGCCGATGATGCTGGCGCTGAAGGACGCCATCGCCAAGGGCTGGCTGGGCGAGGTCGTCGACTTCGATGCGCTGCTGGCGCTCGACACGCCCTGGCAGCTCTGGGAATTCCTGCTGAAGGCGCCGCGCGTCGAGATCGCCATGCATTCGATCCATTATCTCGACCTGATCCGCCAGCTTCTAGGCAATCCGCTGGGCGTGCACGCCAAGACGCTCGGCCATCCCAATCACAAGGTCGCGCAGACCCGCACCAGCGCCATCCTCGACTATGGCGATACGGTGCGTTGCGGACTTTCGATTAATCACGACCACAAATTTGGCCGCCGCCACCAGGCCTGCGAGTTCCGCATCTGCGGCACCGAGGGTGCTGCCTATGTCAAGCTCGGCCTCAACCTCGACTATCCTCGCGGCGAGCCGGATATTTTGGAAATCTATGCAAAAGGCGGGTCGGACTGGACCGCCATACCGCTCGCCGGCGAATGGTTCCCCGATGCCTTTGTCGGCCGCATGGCCAATGTCCAGCGCTTTGCCGCTGGCGAGGACGCCGAGCTTGTCAGCTCCGTCGAGGACGCTTGGCACACCATGGCGCTGGTCGAGGCCGCCTATAAGTCGAGCGCCGCGCCGGCAACGCCGCTAGCCGCAAAGCCGTAAGTTAGGCCGGACATGGAACAGACCACCTATTTCGAGGATTACGAGATCGGCTCGTCGCGCCTCACCAGCGGCCGCACCATCACCGAGACCGATTTCGTCGTCCATGCCGGCCACACCGGCGATTTCTTCCCGCATCACATGGACGCTGAGTTCATGAAGACGACGCCCTTCGGCCAGCGCATCGCGCATGGCACATTGGTCTTTTCGGTCGGCGTCGGCTTGACAGCGAGCGTCATCAACCCGGTCGCTTTTTCCTACGGCTACGACCGGTTGCGCTTCATCAAGCCGGTCTTTATCGGCGACACGATCCGCACCCGCACCACCATCGCGGCCAAGGAAGACGACCCGAAACGGCCAAACGCCGGACGCATCATCGAGCGCGTCGAGGTTTTGAACCAGCGCGACGAGGTCGTGCTGGCCGCGGATCACATCTACATCGTCGAGCGACGGCCCGGCTGAAAGACGGAGATAAAACATGGCTGACATCACAGGCAAGGTCGTGGTCGTCACGGCGGCCGCGCAAGGCATAGGGCGGGCAAGCGCGCTGGCCTTCGCCAAGGCCGGCGCCACCGTCCACGCCACCGACATCAACGAGACGGCCCTGGCCGAGCTCGCAAAGACCTCCGGCATCATGACGCGAAAGCTCGACGTGCTGAACGACGAGGCGGTGAAGACCGCCTTCGCCGAAATCGGCCGCGTGGACGTCCTGTTCAACTGCGCCGGCTTCGTCCATGCAGGCTCGATCCTGGAGATGAAGGACGAGGAACTCGACTTCGCCTTCAACCTCAATGTGCGCGCCATGATCCGCACCATCCGCGCCGTTCTGCCCGGCATGTTGGAGCGCGGCGACGGCTCGATCATCAACATGGCGTCGGTGGCAGGCGCCCCGAAAGGCGTGCCGAACCGCTTCGCCTATGGCGTCACCAAGGCGGCCGTCATCGGCCTCACCAAATCGATCGCCGCCGACTATGTCGCCAAGGGCATTCGCTGCAACGCCGTCTGCCCGGGCACTGTCGAGAGCCCCTCGCTTCAGGGCCGCATGCAGGCGCAAGGCGACTATGAGGCGGCGCGCGCGGCCTTCATAGCCCGCCAGCCGATGGGCAGGATCGGCACGCCGGAGGAGATCGCCGACCTTGCCGTCTATCTCGCTGGCGCCACCTACACGACTGGGCAGGCCTATAACATCGACGGCGGCTGGTCGATCTGAGGCCGTTCCGGCGATCGAATGACGAGGCAGGCCAGCTAAGAGGCAGCAATGACGAAAATCACGGACCTCAGAACCTTCGACCTGCGTTTCCCGACGTCGCGAAGCCTGGACGGCTCGGACGCGATGAACCCGGACCCGGATTATTCGGCCGCCTATGTCATCCTCGACACCGATGTCCCGTCGCTGAAAGGCCATGGACTGACCTTCACCATCGGCCGCGGCAACGAGATCTGCTGCGCGGCGATCGAAGCGCTGCGCCATCTCGTCGTCGGGCTCGATCTTGACTGGGTGAAGCAGGATCCCGGCCGTTTCTGGCATCACGTGACCGGCGATAGCCAGTTGCGCTGGATCGGCCCGGACAAGGGCGCCATGCATCTAGCCGTCGGCGCGGTGGTCAACGCGGTGTGGGACCTGTCGGCGAAGGAAGCCGGCAAGCCGGTCTGGCGCCTCGTCGCCGAGATGAGCCCGGAAGAAATCGTGCGCATCGTCGACTTCCGCTACCTCACTGATGCGATCACGCCCGCCGAGGCTCTGGAGATTTTGAAGAAGGCCGAGGCCGGCAAGGCCGGGCGCATCGCCACGCTCGAGCGCGAAGGCTATGCCTGCTACACCACCTCGGCCGGCTGGCTCGGCTATCCCGACGACAAGCTACGGCGCCTCTGCCAGGAAGCCGTCGACGATGGGTTCAACCACATCAAGCTGAAGGTCGGCCGCGACCGCGCCGACGACATCCGTCGTCTCAGGATTGCCCGCGAGGTCATCGGTCCGGAGCGGTACCTGATGATCGACGCCAATCAGGTCTGGGAAGTCGACCAGGCGATCGACTGGCTCAAGGACCTTGCCTTCGCCAAGCCTTTCTTCATCGAGGAACCGACCAGCCCCGACGATGTCGCCGGCCATGCCAAGATTCGCAAGGCTGTGGCGCCGATCAAGGTCGCGACCGGCGAGATGTGCCAGAACCGCATCATGTTCAAGCAGTTCATCGCCGGCGGCGCGATTGACGTGGTGCAGATCGATTCCTGCCGCATGGGTGGGCTGAACGAGGTGCTGGCGGTGCTGCTGATCGCCGCTAAGTTCGGCCTGCCGGTCTGGCCGCATGCCGGCGGCGTCGGCCTGTGCGAATATGTCCAGCATCTGTCGATGATCGACTATGTCGCGGTGTCGGGCAGCAAGGATGGACGGGTCATCGAATATGTCGACCACCTGCACGAGCATTTCCTCGAGCCTTGCGTGATCCGCGACGCCGCCTATATGCCGCCTCAGGCGCCCGGCTTCTCGATCGAGATGAAGGCGCAGTCGATCGAGGATTACCTGCACCGCGCCTGACATCGGTGCCCGTGACCGCAATGGTTCCGCTGGGCCGGATAGCCGCGAATCGGCTATGCCTCTCCCATGCAGGAAACCTCCCTGTACGAACCGGTGAAGCGGTTCCTCGAGAGCATGGATTTCGCCGTCAAGGGTGAGATCGGCGGCTGCGACGTGGTCGGGGTGCGCGCTGGCGAGCCGCCGGTAGTCGTCATCTGCGAGCTGAAGCTGCAATTTAATCTCGAACTCGTCCTGCAGGCCGTCGACCGTGCAGCTTCCTGTGACGAGGTCTGGCTGGCCGCTTTGATGTCGGCGCGCGGCAAGGGCCGTGAGCACGACCGGCGCTTCCGCGCGCTTTGTCGCCGCCTCGGCTTCGGCCTGCTCGGCGTCGGCAGGAAGGGCGAGGTCGAGCTGTTGCTCAGCCCCGCCGCCCTGCCGCCGCGGCGGGATCCCAGACGGCGCTCGCGTCTGGTCGAGGAGCACCATCGCCGCAAGGGAGATCCGTCCATCGGCGGCAGCACGCGCAAGAAGCCGATCATGACCGCCTATCGGCAGGAGGCGCTTGCCTGCGCCGCCGCCATGATCGACGGCCCCAAGCGTCCGCGCGATCTGAAGACGCTCTCGCCGCGGGCGGCCAGCATCCTGCAACATAATTACTATGGCTGGTTCGCCAGGGCAGAGCGCGGCGTCTACGCACTGACCGAAGCCGGGCTTATGGCGATCACGCCTGCGGCGGTGTCGCTATGAACTCAAACACAGACTTGAGGTCCCAGCGGCTGTAGAGCCAATCGCGGCGATCTCCTTCAGCGCCTCGCGATTTTCGCTGAGCACCGGCTCCTCGATGAACAGCCGGTATGGCTCCAGTTCCTTGACCAGATGCGCGCCATCAGTCCCCGGAAAAATCCAAGTCGGCCCGGTTGACTTCTTGCTTCGATCATGCAGAAATTGGTTGGACCATTGAACCATTTTAGGCGCAGCCGGCTTGACCGATCACTTGCCCCCGATCCAGACGACGGCTCGCGATGACGCGGTGCTGAAGGCGTTGGCGGGGTTCGTGCGGCAGGAGGCTCTGGGTCCGGGCGAAAAGCTGCCGACCGAGCGCATCCTCGCCGAACGGCTCAAGGTCAGCCGCAACACGGTGCGCGAGGCGCTGACGCGCTGGGAAGGGCTGGGCCTCGTCGAACGGCGGCAGGGCTCGGGCACCTATCTCAAGGCCGCTGTCTCGCCCGACATGCTGCACATGCCGCTGACGCTGGCCGGCGGCAATGATTTCGCCGGCCTGATGGCGACGCTGGAAATCCGCCGCGCTCTGGAGGCGGAGGCGGCAGCCCTTTGCGCCATTCGTGTCGGCAAGGCCGAACTCGCAGAGATCGAGCACAAGCTCGACCTCATGGAGGAGGCCTTCCAGACCCGCGCCGGCATGTCCTCGGACGAGGACTGGGAGTTCCACCAAGCGGTCTTCCGCGCCTCGGGCAATCCGCTGTTCGAGCAGATCATCGCCGCCATGTACGAGATGTTCCACCGCTTCTGGGAACATCCGCTCGGCGTGCGCGATTTCGGCCATGCCAGCTTTCCCTATCACCGCACCATTTTCGAGCGCATCGCCGCGCATGACCCCGACGGTGCCCGCGCCGAGGCGCTGAAGCTCATCGCCACCGTCGAGGAGGACCTGAAGCGCGGCGCCGCCAACCTCAAACTTTCGGACCGCAGATGAACGAGCAGCCCAACACTTTCGACCCGGCCTCCCTGGCCAGCGACTATCTCGGCGAGGCGGCGACGCTGCTTGCGCATGACGATCCGTTCCCCGGCGGCGCCGTGGTTCCGCCGATCTACCAGACCTCGCTCTTCACCTTCGCCAGTTACGCAGACATGGCCGATACCTTTGCAGGCCGGAGGAAGCAGCCGATCTATTCGCGCGGCGACAACCCGACAGTGATGGAGTTCGAGGCGCGCGTGGCGGCGCTCGAAGGGGCCGAAGCCGCGCGCGGCTTCTCCAGCGGCATGGCGGCGATCAGCGCGACCGTGCTCGCCTTCGTCGGCGCCGGCGAGCGCATGGTCGCCGTGCGCAACTGCTACGGCGATGCCTACCGGTTGTTCGAGCGGCTGTTCCCGCGCCTGAACATCAAGGTCGACTATGTCGACGGCTCCGATCCAGACGCGGTTGCCGCGGCACTCCCCGGCGCCAAGCTGCTCTATCTCGAAAGCCCGACCTCGATGATGTTCGAGCTGCAGGATATCGGGCATCTTGCGCGGCTGGCGAGGGAACAAGGCATCGTCACCACAATCGACAACTCCTGGGCCAGCCCCGTCTTCCAGAAGCCGATCACGCACGGCGTCGACCTTGTGCTGCATTCGGCCTCCAAATATCTGAGCGGCCACAGCGACACCGTCGCCGGCGTGGTGGCGGGCTCTGCCACCCATATCAAGCACATCAACGAGCAGACCTATTCGCAGCTTGGCGGCAAGCTGTCGCCCTTCGAAGGCTGGCTCCTGCTGCGCGGCCTACGCACGCTGCCGCTGCGCCTGCCGCATCACATGAAGAGCGGGCTCACCATTGCCGAGCGGCTGAAGGCGCATGGCAAGGTCGAGCGCGTCAACCATCCCGCCTATTCCAACCATCCCGGGAAGAAGACCTTAGCCGGCTATGCCGGGCTGTTCTCCTTCGAGGTCATCGAGGATGTCGACATCCCGGCCTTCGTCGATGCGCTGAAATATTTCCGCATCGGCGTCAGCTGGGGCGGCCATGAAAGCCTGGTCGTGCCGGCAAAGGCTTCGCTCGAGCAGACGCCGGGCATCAATTCGATGGCGCGCTTCGGCGTCAGCGCCCGAACCATCCGCTTCAATGTCGGATTGGAAAATGTCGAGGACCTTTGGGCCGACATCGCCCAGGCCTTCGACAAGTCAAAAAAATAACGAGCGTTCAAAATGGGAGTCCTGAACATGAAAAGACTGACCTTCATGCTTGCCGCCGTCGCCGGCCTGGCGATCTCCGCCAGCGGCGCGCTGGCCGACACCACCATCAAGCTGGTCGAGGTCATCACCAGCCCGCCGCGCACCGAATTCCTGAAGAAGCAGATCGCCGAGTTCGAAACGGGCAATCCCGGGATAAAGGTGGAGGTGGTCTCGCTGCCCTGGGGCCAGGCCTTCGAGAAGTTCCTCACCATGGTGCAGGCCGGCGACACGCCAGACGTGGTCGAGATGCCGGAACGCTGGATGGGCCTATACGCCAATAACGGCCAGCTCGAGGATCTTGGCCCCTACATGGCCAAGTGGCCCCACGCCAAGACGCTCGGCGACCGCGCCAAGCAGTTTGGCTCGACCGTCAACAACACGCAGTTCATGATCCCCTACGGCTATTATGTGAACGCGCTGTTCTGGAACAAGAAGTTGTTCAAGCAAGCCGGCCTCGATCATCCGCCGGCAACGCTGGACGAGTTCGTCGACTTCTCCAAGAAGATCTCGGCCATCCCCGGCAAATACGGCTACTGCCTGCGCGGCGGGCCTGGCGCCTTCAACGGCATGCACATGTTCATGAACATCGCCGACGGCAAGGGCGGCTACTTCACCGACGACGGCACCTCGACCATCAACGATGAAGGCTCGGTCAAGGGCCTGCAGATGCTGGCCGACATGTACAAGAACGGCCTGGCGCCGAAGGATGCGGTGAGCTGGGGTTTCAACGAAACGGTCACCGGCTTCTATTCCGGCACCTGCGCCATGCTCAACCAGGACCCGGACGCGCTGCTCGGCATCGCCGACAAGATGAGCGCCGACGATTTCGCCGTCGCGCCGCTTCCCGTCGGCCCGAGCGGCAAATCCTATCCGACGCTGGGTTATGCCGGCTGGGCGATGTTCGCCAACTCGCAGCACAAGGACGAGACCTGGAAGCTGATGGCGACGCTGCTTTCCCCCAAGGACAATCTGGAATGGGCCAAGGAAGTCGGCGTCATCCCGATCCACAACGGGGCCGATCAGGACGCGCATTTCAAGACCGAACAGTTCAAGGGCTGGTTCACCGAACTCAGCGACGGCTCCAAATATGAGATGGTGACGCCGCCGACCCATCTGGAAAACCTCGGCAACTTCGTCGACCAGGTGGCGATCAAAAATTTCCAGGAAGTTCTGCTCGGCCAGAAGCCGGCCAAGCAGGTAGCCGACGAATGGGCCGCGTTCCTGACCAAGGAACAGAAAGACTGGCTGGCGAAGAACAAGAAGTGACGCTGACTTCACCTTCTCCCCGTTCAACGGGGAGAAGGTGTCACGCGATGCATGTCGCCCAAAAGTGCGAAGCGGTTTTGGGATAACGATATGCACAAAAATGCCCGGATGAGGGGCAGCGCCGACTTCTGAGAAGCTAGCGCCGCCCCTCATCTGCCTGCCGGCATCTTCTGTCCGTTGAACGGGGAGAAGGACGCTGTCGCCTGCGCCGGCACTCACACCTCACCGTAGAGCCAAAAACCAATGACCTACGCAGTGTCCGAAATCCGATCCGCAGCCCGGCCGCGGAAGCAACGGCTGAGCAAGGCGGCGATCGAGCCGTGGCTCTATCTTTCGCCGGCCATCGTCCTGCTGGTCCTGGTTCTGCTGGTGCCGCTGATCATCGGCATCAGCTACTCCTTCCGCAAATTCTCCGCCTTCAAGTCGCAATACGTAGGTCTCGCCCAATACCAGGCGATGTTCTCCGACCAGGTGCTTGGCCAGGCGCTGATCAACACGTTGTGGTGGACAGTCGCGAGCCTGTTCTTTCAGTTTTTCCTGGGACTGGGCCTGGCGCTGCTGCTCGACAAGCCCTTCTACGGCCGCAAGGTCGTGCAGGCTGTTGTCTTTCTCCCCTGGGCCGTGCCGTCCTTCCTCTCGGGTCTCACCTGGGCCTGGCTGTTCAACCCGATCATCGGACCGCTGCCGCACTGGCTGTTCGCGCTGGGCCTGAAGGCCGAGCCGACCAATGTGCTTTCCGACCCCGCCACCGCGATGTGGGGGCCGATCGTCGCCAACATCTGGTTAGGCATTCCCTTCTTCGCCATCACGCTGCTCGCCGCACTGAAATCGATCCCGTCGGAATTGCATGAGGCGGCGGCCATCGACGGCGCCTCGCCCTGGCAGCGCTTCACCAAGGTGACGCTGCCCTTCCTCGCGCCTACCATCGTCATAACGGTCATGCTGCGCACCATATGGATCGCCACCTTCGCCGACCTGATCTTCGTCATGACCGAGGGCGGGCCGGCGGGCTCGACGAGCACGGTGCCGGTCTACATCTATGTCAGCGCCTTCAAATCGCTGGACAAAGGGTATGCCTCGGCCGTGGCAGTGCTGCTTCTGGTGCTGCTGATCGCCTATGCGATCGGGCTCATCGCCATCCGCCGCACGCTGGTGAGGCACGTCTGATGATCGCCGGTCGCTCCACCTCCTCGCGCATCTTCGGCTGCATAGGGCTCTACGCGGCGATCGCGGCTTACGTGATCTTCGCGCTGTTCCCGATCTTCTGGACGCTGAAGATCTCGGTGACGCCAGAACGCCTGCTCTATTCCGAAGGCATCACCTTCTGGCCGTCTGAGACGACGCTGAAGAACTTTGCCACCGTGCTCGAAGCCTCCGACTTCCCGCGGTATTTTCTCAACAGCGTCATCGTCTCGGTGTCGACGGCGGCGTTCGTCACCATCATCGCCACGCTTGCCGGCTACGCCATGTCGCGCTTCACCTTCCGCGGCAAGGCGACGCTGGCGATCCTGCTGCTCCTCACCCAGACCTTCCCACTGGTCATGGTCATCCCGCCGATCTACCGCATCATGGGCGATCTGGGTCTCACCAACAGCCTGGTCGGCCTGATCATTATCTACACCGCCTTCAACACCGCCTTCGCCACCTTCCTCATGCAGTCCTTCTTCGACGGCATCCCGAAGGACCTCGAGGAGGCGGCGATGATCGACGGCTGCACGCGCGCGCAGGCCATGCGCCGAGTGATCGTGCCGCTCACCTTGCCCGGCATGGGCGCGACGCTCGGCTTCGTCTTCACCGCCGCGTGGAGCGAGTTGCTGTTCGCGCTGATGCTGATCTCCAGCGACGAGCAGAAGACCTTTGCCGTCGGCCTGCTCACCTTCATCGGCAAGTTCGCTGTCGACTGGGGGCAGATGATGGCGGCCTCTATCCTGGCGCTGATCCCGGTCTGCGTCTTCTTCGCTTTCCTGCAACGCTATCTCGTCACCGGCCTCACCGCCGGCGCGGTCAAAGGATAAAAGATGGCTTCCGTCACGCTGCAACATGTCGAGAAGGATTACGGCGCGCTGCGCATCCTGCATGGCGTCGATCTGGAGATCGCCGATGGCGAGTTCGTCGTGCTGGTCGGCCCGTCCGGCTGCGGCAAGTCCACGCTCCTGCGGATGATTGCCGGCCTCGAAGAGGTCACCGGCGGCCAGATCCACATCGGTGAACGCCTCGTCAACGACGTCGCACCCAAGGACCGCGACATTGCCATGGTGTTTCAGTCCTACGCACTTTATCCGCATATGGACGTCTCTTCGAACATGGGCTTCAGCCTGATGCTGAAGAAGGCCGAAAAGACGACGATCGATGGCCGAGTGGGCGCCGCGGCCAAGCGGCTTGGCCTCGACTCCTATCTCGGCCGCCTTCCGCGCCAGCTCTCCGGCGGCCAGCGCCAGCGCGTCGCCATGGGCCGTGCCATCGTGCGCGATCCGAAAGTCTTCCTCTTCGACGAGCCGCTTTCCAACCTCGACGCCAAATTGCGCGTCCATATGCGGGCCGAGATCAAGGCGCTGCATCAGCAGCTCAAGACCACGTCGGTCTATGTCACGCACGACCAGATCGAGGCCATGACCATGGCCGACCGAATCGTCGTCATGCATGACGGCTATGTGCAGCAGGTCGGCCGCCCGCTCGAGCTTTACGACCGGCCGGTCAACACCTTCGTCGCCGGCTTCATCGGCTCGCCCGGCATGAATTTCCTCCCGGCCAAGGTCGCCAAGGGCGGCACGGTCGATGCCGTGCTCGCCGACGGCCAGAAGTTGCGGCTCCCGGATGGCCTGCCGCTGAGCGACGGCGATGCTATCACCATCGGCCTGCGGCCTGAGCACATCAAGCTGGTCGACGACGGCGCGTTGAAGGCCGAGGTCGAGGTGGTCGAGCCGCTCGGCCTGTCGACGCAGTTCTACGTCAGGCTTGCCAATCAGCAGATCTGCGTCTTCGTCATGGGCCGCAGCGAGGTGCGGCCGGGAGATTTCGTCCGCCTCGCAGCCGATCCCGCGGCATTGCATCTGTTCGATCCGGCGAGCGGCACGCGGATCGGCTAGCGACGGGTCGATGCAAGGCTTTCTCGTAGGCTAAGATCGTTCCTGTTGATTCGTCTCGACAGGAAACGGCATGAGCAAGGCCCTCGGCACATTCGCACTGATCACGGTTCTGAGCGCCTTGCTGATGGCGCTCTCTTTGGCGGTTGCGAGGCACGGCTATCCCTACGGCGCATTCGGCGTGAAGCGCCTCGACGGCATTGCCGACGCCGGCTCCTTCCTGGCGATTGCCGCCGTCTATTTCTTCGGCGCGATGCTGATGATGATCCTGCCGATCCGCGCCGCCGGCATCGTGCTGACCCATGCCGCCGACGCGATCTTCTGGGCGACGATCATGCTGTTCGCGACCATCGTCGGCTCGCTGCTCGCCAGATGGGCTTTCGGCCAGCGCGAGGTGCTTTGGACGCTTTTCAACTGGCGCTTTCTGTTCGTCGCGGCGATTGTGGCCGCGCATCTCACCATGAACGAGCTTCGCCGCAACATTCTGCTCAGAAGCCTGGTCTTCGTCGCGTTCGGCGCGGTCACGCTCGCCTGCCTGTTCTGGTCGTTCTCGACCTGACGCGAGGCGCCTTCAGAGCAATTGCAGGAAAGTGCGAGCGGTTTTCACCCCGCAATTGCGTCAAACAAGGGATAGAGCGGTTCGCCGTTTCCCTGAAACGGTGAACGCTCTAGGTTTAAGATCGCGAGTAGACCTCCTCCCGGACAATGGCTATATCATTTGTCTGACAATTGATCCCGGCCGAAGGCCGCCGCGACCAAAACTCAAGGAAAAACAATATGACCCTGCACCGCAAAAACCTGATCGACGGCGAGTGGCTTGGCGAGGCCGGCTCACGCAACATCAACCCCTCGAATACCAACGATGTCGTCGGCGAGTACGCTTCCGCCGGCCCGGACGAGGCCAAGCAGGCAATCGCCGCCGCCAAGGCGGCCTTTCCGGCCTGGTCGCGCTCGGGCCCGCTGGCCCGCCATGCAGTGCTGAAGAAGACTTCCGACGAGATCATGGCGCGCAAGGACGAGATCGGCCGGTCGCTCGCCCGCGAGGAGGGCAAGACACTGGCCGAGGGCGTCGGCGAGACGATCCGCGCGGCGCAGATCTTCGACTTCTTCGCCGGCGAGACGCTGCGCCTGTCGGGCGAGATGGTGCCGAGTGTGCGGCCAGGCGTCGGCGTCGAGATGACCCGCGAGGGTGTCGGCGTCGTCGGCATCATCACGCCATGGAATTTCCCGATCGCCATTCCCGCCTGGAAGATCGCGCCGGCGTTGGCCTACGGCAACACCATCGTGTTCAAGCCGGCTGAGCTGGTGCCCGAAAGCGCCTGGACCATCGTCGACATCCTGCATCGCGCCGGCCTGCCCAAGGGCGTGCTCAACCTCGTCATGGGCAAGGGCTCGGTGGTTGGCCAGGCGATGCTTGACAGCCCCGACGTCAACGCCATCTCCTTCACCGGCTCGGTCGGAACGGGCAAGCGCGTCGCCGCGGCAAGCGTCGAGCACATGCGCAAGTTCCAGCTCGAAATGGGCGGCAAGAACCCGCTGGTCGTGCTCGACGATGCCGACCTAGCGGTGGCCGTCGACTGCGCCGTCAACGGTGCCTATTTCTCGACCGGGCAGCGATGCACGGCGTCGTCGCGCCTGATCGTCACCGACGGCATCCACGACCGTTTCGTCGACGCCGTGAAAGAGCGCCTGGACAAGCTCGTCATCGGCGACGCGCTGGACGCCAAGACCCAGATCGGTCCGGTCGTCGACCAGACCCAACTCAAGCAGGATGAAGACTATATCGCGATCGGCCGCCAGGAAGGCGCCGAGCTTGCCTTCGGCGGCGACCGTCTGGAGCGCGGCACGCCGGGCTTCTACCTGCAGCCGGCGCTGTTCGTCGGCTCCAACAATGCGATGCGCATCTCGCGCGAGGAAATCTTCGGCCCGGTCGCCAATGTCATCCGCGTCAAGGACTATGACGAGGCGCTGGCTGTGGCCAACGACACGCCGTTCGGCCTCACCTCCGGCATCTGCACGACCAGCCTGAAGCATGCGACGCATTTCAAGCGCAATTCCGAAGCCGGCATGGTGATGGTCAACCTGCCGACGGCGGGTGTCGACTTCCACGTGCCGTTCGGCGGACGCAAGGGCTCGAGCTACGGTCCGCGCGAGCAGGGCCGTTATGCCATGGAGTTCTACACCACGGTAAAGACCGCCTATACATTCGCCGGCTAATCCAGTCCGGGAGGGGATCGATGAGCGTGGCCGACATGACATGGCTCAATCCGCCGCCGCACCACGTGGTCGGCGACGGCACGCTCACCGTCCGCACCGGCAAGGATACGGATTTCTGGCGCGAGACTTTTTACGGCTTCTGGCGCGACAACGGTCATTTCCTCTACCGTCCGGTCGAAGGTGACTTCACCGCCGAGGTCACCGTCAAGGGCGACTACAAGGTGCTGTACGATCAGGCGGGTCTGATGCTGCGCCAGAGCGAAACGCACTGGGTCAAGGCCGGTATCGAATACACCGACGGCCTGGCCTATTTCTCGGTCGTCGTCACCAACGACACCTCCGACTGGTCGCTGGTCGCCATCGCCGCCGGCAAGGACGGTGTCAGGATCCGCCTGACCCGTCACGCCGAAGCGATTCGCATCCAATATCTGGATGCCGCCGACGGCCATTGGAAGCCGGTGCGGCTCGCCTATTTCCCGATCTCGAAAATGGTCGAAGTCGGCATGATGTGCTGCTCGCCGCAGCGCGAAGGTTTTGAAGCGACCTTTTCAGGCTTCACGATTGGGCCGGCGATTTCAAGGGGTCTGCACGACTGAGCGACGCGTAGGGCCGTCACCATGGTACGTGCAGGATTTCGAGCTTGGGCAGGCCCGTAGGCCGGATTCCCAGATCGTTGGCGAGCGCACCAAAGGCCTCCGTCTCGATCAGGTCGCGATAGGGGATTTCCGGAAAGCGGAGCCCGCCGCGATGCAAGGCGGCGTCGACAAGGAGCATGGTGCCGCCGACCCCGTCGAGGCCGATGCTGTCGAGATGCCTGACGTCGCTGAGATGCAGGCGGCCGTAGGAATGGGCCGGCGGTTGATAGATGCCGCCGCGTATCTGGCGATAGTAGTGATAGTCTTTCTGCTTGCGTACGGTGATGAAGCTGTTGAGGTCGAAACTGCCGCCGCCGGCGATCTTGACGCAGTTTGGGACCACGATGCGATTCTTGCTTTCGATAAGCCGGCTTAGGATATCGCAGGCAAATCCCCACACGTCGATATCGACCCACAAGGCCCAATCATCGCTCGCATCGAGACCGTGCTCGATCAGGTGGTTTCGCACCTTCGCGATGGCGCCGCGCCTCATGCGCTGCAGGCCTCGCTTGGCGCGCTCCGTCCGGTCGAGCCGAAGGCCTGTCTGCTTCTGCAGCAGAATCACGTCCCGATAAATGCGGGCCAGCGGCGCCACGGTTTGCTGCAACCGCTCCCAGCTTCTGTCCACGCTGTCGCCCTCGCAAAAAACCAGCTTGATTCTGTCCTTGGGGTAGTCGAGCGCGCCGACGGCATCGAGGAAGGGCTCGATATGATCGGCCGCGTCACGCAGCGGCACCAGGATGGCGACGTTGCGGCCTGACGGGATCGGCGCCGCGAGGGCCGCCTGGCTCACGCCCTGCCTGGCGGCTGCTTCGCTTAGATAGGCGCCGCGTGTCAGATGGTGCCAGGACCGGTAGGCATGCGTGCGAATCTTGTCTCGCCAGCCCGGCGCCGGAGCGCGTGTCCACCATGTGCCGGCCCAATGGTGGATGGAGAGGGTCGGCGTCCCATCACCGCCCCCGCGCCCAGCCGAGTCGACCGGTGCGAACAGCGCCGAAGGGTGGATGGCGAAGGCGGATTGGTCGCCATAGCTGAGCTGGGCCGAGGTCAACACGCAGGGGCCCGTCGCGTCGATGGTTTCCTTGGCACGGGCGAGCCCCGGCAGGAAGGACAGGAGGTGAAGCCAGAAGGGATGGCCGGCCGGACTGGCGATCGTGCCGTTGAACAGAAGATAGGGCAGCCGGCGGAAATCGGCCTGCACGCGTGCATGCGTGTCCGGTTCCTTGCAGAAAACGATCCGATCCTCGCTGGCCAGTTGATCGAACGGCGCCACGCATTCGCAGTCGATATCGGCGTAGACCCCGCCGAAATGATGCAGAAGCAGGTACCGTCCGGCATCCGCCCTCAGCACGCCGCTCTGGTAACTGCAAAAGGTCGGCAGGAAGTCGGGATAATGCCGCGCGACGAACTCGAGCAGCTGACGATCGTTCCAGAACATCATCGTCCAGTCCGGATGGTGCCGCTTCCAGCTCTCGATATAAGCCTGGAACCGGATCGGGATCTGGTCGGTCTTCCAGGTCTGGTGCAGGATCTTGGGGATCATGTAAGGCCCGTTGTGCGGCGGTTCATCGGCTGGTCCCGTCCAGTCCCAGGCCGCGGCGAACGGCTTCGCGGATTGCCTGAGGTCCGAAGCATGACCATGCGGTATCATGGGCGCGGGCACGCAATCTCGCCATGCGGGCCGGGTCGGAACAGAGTGCGACCGCCAGGTCGGCCAGTCCCTCGTCGGAGTCGGACAGGAGCAGGTCTTCGCCGCCGGCGAGGTCGAGCCCTTCCGCCGCCAGCGGCGTTGCGATCACCGGCACGCCCGAGGCCATCGCCTCCAGGATCTTGATGCGCGTGCCGCCGCCGATCCTGAGCGGGACGATGCAGAGATGCGCTGCCGACAGCAGGGGACCAACATCGTCAGGGTTTTCGATCAGGACGACGCCGTCGAGTTTGGCCAGGATACGGACGGCCGGATCGGGTGAACGACCGGCTAGGACGAGCTGCGTGGCTGGCAGCGCCTGCCGGACCCGCGGCAGGATGACGCCGGCCAGGCGCTCCGCGGCATCGATGTTGGGATGGTAGCCGAGGTGGCCGGCAAAGAGTATCACCGGAAATCCATCGGACGTACCGGGCGACACAGGCAGCAGCTCGGACGTCCCTTTGGCGCGCGGTATCCCGTTCGGCACGACATCGACCGGTGTTTTGTGGTCAATGATTGCCTTGAGCCGCTCGCGGTCCAGCTTCGAGCAGACCCAGATGCGGTCGACGATCGCCGCCGCTCTTCGCTCCAGCTGCCTTATTCCGGGCGACACGGCCGACTGGGCATTGCAAGTCGTCTGGGCGGCGAGATCGGACTCGACATTGTGCATGTCGAGAATGAGCTGCCTGGTCAGCGGCCTAAGAGGCTGCAGCAGCTTGAACAGCGGAATGCTCTCGACGACGATCGTGTCCGGGCGGAACTCGCGCGCCAGGGCCTTGAGGCGGGCGAGCGCCGGACGCGGAATCCGGTTCTCGCCCTTGATCCGTCGCCAGCCGAGCGAATGCGATCGTTTGTCGGCTTCCGTGGTCAGTGAAACCACGCGGATGTCGCGGCCGGGTGGTCGCGTCGAGCCGGCAGGTCTTACCGAGGCAAGGCGGACAGGACCGACTTCGGCGGCCGCGACGGCATTGCCGAAGGTCCTGAGATCGGCGCCAGAGGTGGGCGGGTAGGCCGGGTCGAAGCTAACGATCAGCGTGCGCCGTGGCGCCGCCAAGCCGGCGGCCGGCCCGGTCCCGGCCAGTCGCCCGAACCGGATCCTGGCCAGGTATTGGGCCGCTTTCCAACTTTGGCCAAGTTCTCGATGCGCCTTGACCGCGCGCATCATGCCGGCGGCGTCCGCGAACATCCCGTGCTTGATGAGCTGGCGGGCAATGCGTTGCGCTATCCAGGCCTTTCGCCATTGCAACGCGTCCCGTTTGGCGCCGGCGGCCGCAAGGCTGTCGAGTTCGCGTGCTATAGCGAGGAACGTCTTGCGCGGCTCGGTGATGAAACGGCGCGCCATCCGCTCTTCGTCGTGGTGGTAAAGCAGCACCGGCGTGTCGATGGCGACGATTTCGGCGTTTGCCAGCAGCGCTGCCCAGTAGCAGGTGTCCTCGTCGAGCCCGATCGTTTCGGGAAAGCGAATGCCGGCTGTCGCCCAATCGGCCACCAGCGCGCTCCCCATCGCGATCGGCCACAACTCGTTGCGCAGGTACCGGCTTGTGTTCTGCCTCCTGTCGGGGCCATAGCCTTGCGGCGTCTTGAGCTTGTCCGGCCGGCCCTTCGCGCGCCGTATGGTGGCCCCGACGGCAAGGCCGGCGCCAGGCTGGCCTGCGAGCGCCGAACCCAACTGCGACAGGCTGCCGGGCATCACCTGGTCGTCGGCGTCGAGAAAGAAGATGGATGTGCCGCTCGCCCGCTCGATCCCGACATTGCGCGCGGCGCCCGCGCTGCCAAGGCGAACGCTCACCACATCCAGCGGCAAGCCAAGGCGGCGCGCGCTCTCCATCGCCACCTCGGCCGTGCGGTCGTCCGAGCCGTCGTCTATTACCAGGATCTCGCGGATGACCGGTCTGTCGGCGGTCAGGCTGCCGATCGCCGCGTCCAGGGTCGCGGCTGCATTCCTTGCCGGGATGACGACGGTTATGTTGGCCGCCACACGCTCAATCATTCATTGCCATTCGAAGAAGCCGCGCTTGAACAGGCGGTCGTAGTGGTGCTTTAGCAGCGACACCGGACGCAGCGAGAGGCTGCCAAGGTCCTCGACGAGTTGCGGCTCGATGTTGAACGGCGACTGGTTTTCGAGCCAGCCGTAGGAAGAGCCGTTCCTGAGCACCGAAGGAGAGCCCACCACATAGCCGCCGAGGGCCTTGACGTGGCCGACCCGACGGTGGCCGAAATGCAGGCTGGAAGAGACCATTGGTTCGCGCGTTCTCAGATAGACGTGAAATCCGCCCGGCGATTTTGCTGTCGGCGTGCCGTTCGCGATTGCCTTGTGGTCGCCGCGCCAGGCACGGTAGCCGGCCTCGTCATCGAAATCGAGGATCATCAGGTTGGAGAACCCTCCCAATATGCCGACATTGCCGGCAAAGTCGCGAAACCAGCGCGCAATGTCGCTACCGTCCGGCGGCTTTTGCGCCAGCTGGAAGGTGATGGAATTAAAGGCCAGTTCCTTCAGATCCTTGCGCAGTGTCCGCAGATGCAGGGGATCATACTCCATCGCCGCAAGGTCGAGATGCTTGCCGCCCGCACGAAGCGGTAGGCATATATAGCCACGCTCCCGCAGCCGCAAAGCATAATCGGTCAGCACCTCAGGCTGCATGCGCCAGTTTTAGCCCTATCAAACCCACGGCCGATCTTCGTTAGCCAACAGCTCGGTCGTCAAGCCATTCGTTGAGAACCATCCAGCCCGACGCGTTGTTTTGCGGGCTAGCTTTCCGTCCGGTGCTGGAAGAACTGCAGGAACAGCTCGCGCTCCGTGGTGATGTCGAGCTTTTCATAGATCCGCCGGCGGTGGTTCTTCACCGTGCCGACGGTGATGCCGAGCCGCTCGGCGATGTTGGCCGTCGGGTGGCCGGCCAGGATCAACTGCACCAGCTCGCGCTCGCGCGATGAAAGCTCCGGCCAAAGACCTGCCGGAATGCTCGGCTTCTGCTGCGGCGAGGCCCCGGGACCGCTCGGTGCCGAGGTGCGTGAAAAGTCTGAGCCGCGCGCCTTGATGTCCAGCGCATGCAGGGCCTCGAACACCGGCAGCCGCTCGCTGAGCAGCGCGATCTCGCTATCCTTGAAGGACACGGTCGAGCGGTCGAGGAAGATGCCGAGACACCAGTCGCCGCCGTCGGCCAGCATGATGCCGACCTCGTCGCAGATCTCAGACTGCGCCAGGAAGCCGGCTATGTACTGCCCGCGCTTCGCTTCCTCGTCGGCCAGACCTTTCAGCGGCATGATGCCGAGTCGGCGCTCGCGCCGCCAGGACGCATAGAACGGGTCGAAGACGTAGTAATTGTCGAGATAGCGCCGCACCATCTCATCCGAGAAGCGCCGGTGCTTGACAAACTCCGGCGTCCTGGTCGCCGAATAGCGCGTCACCGTCACCAAATCATGCGCGATGTCGGCCCCGATCAGGTCGATCAGGCAGTCGACGTGCCGGTCGGTGCCGGTGGCGGCGATCGCCTTGGCCAGCGGCGCCCAGATAGTGCCCATGCGCATGCCCTTTTCTCGGCGAACCGCGCCGCGCGGTCATTGTGTCTTTAGGCATATGGCGCGATCCGCGCGATCGAATCTAGCCTGTGGTCACTCTCGGCAAGGGAAGGCGACCCGTGGACCAGATCACCACCAACCCCATCGTCATCGGCATCGACGCCGGCGGCACCATGACCGACACGATCCTTGTCGATCAGGACGGTCACTTCAAGATCGGCAAGTCGGCGACCACGCCGAAGAACGAGGCCGAAGGCTTCCTGGCTTCGGCCGAGGACGCGGCGGACGCCTGGGGTCTCTCGCTGCAGGACCTGTTCTCGGGCGTCAATGTCGTGCTCTATTCCGGCACCGGCATGCTCAACACGCTTCTGTCGCGCACCGGCCGCAAGCTCGGGCTGATCACCACCAAGGGCCTCGAGGACATGATCCTGATGGGCCGCGGCCTGCAGGCATGGGCCGACTATTCCTATGCCGACCGCCTGCACGCGGTCACCCATCATCATCCCGATCCGCTGGTGCCGCGCCGCCGTACCCATGGCGTCACCGAGCGCATCGACCAGTTCGGCGATATCATCCTGCCGCTCTACGAGCACGAGGTGCATGCGGCGGCCAGGAAGCTGATCGCCGACAAGGTCGAGGCGATCTGCATCATGACCGTCTTCTCCCACGTCAATCCGGCGCATGAGAAGCGCATCGCCGAGATCTGCCGGGACGAGATCGCCGCCGCCGGCGCCGACATCCTCGTCTACACCAGCCACGAGGTGCGTCCGGTCATCCGCGAGCAGTCGCGGCTGAACTCGGTGCTGATCGAGGCCTATGCCACCTCGCGCGGCCGCAAGCAGCTCAAGGGCATCGAGGACATCTCGAAGAAATACGGCTTCAAATATGGCGTGCAGACGCTGCTTTCCTTCGGCGGCCTGACGTCCATCGACCATCCGCGCCTGCACGAGACGATGATCTCCGGTCCGATCGGCGGCATCCTGGGCGCGGCCTATGTCGGCAAGCTGATCGGCAACGACTCGCTGATCTGCTCGGATATGGGGGGCACCTCCTTCGACATGGGCGTCATCACGCGCGGCCAGACTCGAATCGAGAACGAGCCGCTGATGGACCGCTTCAAGCTCAACGTCCCGACGCTGCATCTCGACACGATCGGCGCCGGCGCCGGCATGATCCTCAAGGTCGACCCGCTGACCCGAAAAGTCTCGCTCGGGCCGGAGAGCGCCGGCTCCGATCCCGGCCCGATCTGCTTCGCCAAGGGCGGCACCGAGCCGACGATCGCCGACTGCGACGCCATCCTGGGCCGCTTGAACCCGCATTACTTCCTCGGCGGCAAGGTCGTGCTGCAGGTCGAAAAAGCAAGGAAAGCCTTCGAGGAGAAATGCGCCCGCGTGCTCGGCGTCGGCGTCGAGGAAGCCGCCGAAGGCATGATCGACATGCTGGAGGCCGACGCCAACAATGCGCTCCGCCGCGTCATCTCCGGCCAGGGCATCCATCCATCGGAATTCACGCTGCTCTCCTATGGCGGCTCCGGCCCGCTGCATCTCGCCGGCTGCTCACGTGGCATCGGCTTCAAGGACATCATCACCTTCCAGTTCGCCGCCGCCTTTTCGGCTTTCGGCTGCACCACGGCCGACTTCATGCGCCGCCATTCGGTGTCGACGCAGATCGACATCGGCGCGCGCGCCAGCGACGACGAATTGCAGGCCTTCGGCGCGAAGGTCACCGCTATCTGGGACGACCTGACCAAAGTCGCGGTCGACGAAATGGTCACGGACGGCCATGCGCTTGATAAGATCAAGACCGTGCCGTTCCTGATGATGCGCTACACCGGCCAGCTCGAGGACGTCGAGGTCATGGCACCGCTGTCGGCGGTTCGTTCGGCTGACGCCATGCGGACGGTCATCGCCGAATTCGAGGCGGTCTACGCCAAGGTCAACCATCGCGTCTCGCGCTATGGCGAGGCCGGTTTCTCGATCACCGAGCTTGGGCTGATCGCGACCGCCGACAAGGTCAAGCCGATGCTGGTCAAGCGGCCGCTCGGCAAAACCGATCCCGCATCCGCTCACAAGGGGATACGCGAGGCCTATATTAGCGGCCGCTGGCACAAGGCCAATCTCTACGAGATGGATCTGCTCCAGCCCGGACACGAGGTTATCGGCCCGGCCATCATCGAACATCCGGCGACCACGCTCGTCGTCCACCCGCAGGACCGCGTCCATGTCGATGAATGGACGCTGCTGCACTACACCCACGCTTGAGAAGGGCGAACGCCATGCTGGACAAACCCGCCTCCGCGCTGCGCATCCGCGAACGGCTGATCGAATCCGAACGGCTGATGGACGAGACCGGCTGCTATGACGGCATCACCGAGCTCAAGCTGCGCAACCAGGACCCGCTGAAGTTCGAGACGCTGCACACCAAATTGCGCGCCTATTGCGTCTCGGCTCGCGAGATGGCCCGCCGCATCTCGGCTTCTCCCGGCGTGCGCGAGGTCGGCGAGATGGTCGTCGCGATCTACACGCCGGAAGGCGATGCCATCGCGCTTTCCAACGGCATCATGGTGCATGTGCACACGATGAGCCGTTTCATTAAATGGATGATCCGCAACGGCTACGAGGAGAACCCGCAGATCCGCGACGGCGACATCTTCGTCAACAACGACGCCTTCATCGGCACCGTGCAGGTGCCGGACGTCATGGACGTGGTGCCGATCTTCCACTCCGGCAAGCTGGTCGGCTGGGCCGGCGCGGTCTGCCACGAGCTTGAGGCCGGCGGTATCACGCCCGGCGGCGATGTGGCGCTAGCGCAGGAGCGCTTCACCGAGGGCCTGTTCGTCTGCGCCGAAAAGGTCGGCGAGAATGATGAGCTCAGGCGCGACTACGTCATCCGCTGCGAGCGCAATCTACGGATGCCGATCTACTGGGTGTTGGACGAGAAAGCCAAGGTTGCTTCCTGCATCGACATGCGCGAAAGCGTCAAGGCGCTGATCGACGAGATCGGTCTCGACTACTGGATGCAGATCTCGAAGGAGTTCATCGAGGAGGGTCGCCGCGCCCAGCTCGCCCGCACCCGCCAGCTCACCGTGCCCGGCATCTATCGCGGCCACACTTTTTACGGCCACGTCACCGCCGGCAAGCCGGGCTACCAGCCGCTCGGCGACCCGGACTGGCTCTACAACATGCCGATTGAGATGGAGATCACCAGCGACGGCAAGATCATCATGGACTTCGAGGGCACGCAGCCCTGGGGCTACCATTCGATGAACTGCACGCCGGCCGGCATGGACGGCGGCATGTTCGTGACGCTGACCCAGCACATGAACTTCGAGGGCCTGGTCAATGACGGCGCCTGGATGGCGACCGAACTCAAGCTGCCCGCCGGCACCTGGACCAACCCCGACAACGAAATGGTGGCGACGGCCACCTCCTGGGCTCTGCTACTTCCCGCTTACGGCGTCTTCCAGCGGCTGTTGTCGCGCTCCTTCATCGCACGCGGCTTCGTCGAGGAGGCCTTTGTCGGCCAGGTCAACAGCCCGATGATCGAGATGGGCGGCCAGAGCCAGTACGGGACGCCCTTCGGCATGGCGCATTTCGAATGCGCCGCCGCCGGCTCCGGCGCGCTGGCCATCAAGGACGGACTGGACACCGCCTATGTCGGCTGGAATCCTGAGTCCGACATGGGCAATATCGAGATCTGGGAGCAAAATATGCCGATGCTCTATATCGGCCGCTCCATCGTCCCCAATTCCGGCGGCGCCGGCAAATATCGCGGCGGCTGTTCCTTCCTGTCGACCTGGCTGGTCTCCAAGACCGATCATCTGCGACTGGTGACGTCAGAGCATTCATCGCGCGTCTTCGACAATGGCGGCCTGTGCGGCGGCTATCCGGCGCCGACCTGCCAGAAGCATCGCGCGGTGCGCAACTCGAACATCTTCGAACTGGCCGAAAAAGGCGCGCCGCTGGCGCATCACACCGGCACAAATCCGTATCGCTCGGAGCTGGAGGTACGCCTGGAAGGCGAGCATGTGACGCTGGAAGGGCCCTACATCACAGCACCCCATAAGACCGGCGATGTCTTCACCCATTCCTACAATGGCGGCGGCGGCTACGGCGACGTGCTGGAGCGCGATCCGGTGAAAACCGCCTGGGATGTCGAGAACGGTTTCCTCACTAAGGAGGCCGCCGAAGGCATCTTCGGCATCGTCCTCGACGAGGATGAGGAAGGCTTCCCGGTCGCCAATCTGGACGCCACCAAGCGTCATCGCGCCGAGATGCGGGCGCGGCGACTGGCTCGTGCAAAGCCGGTTTCGGAGTGGATCGCCAACGAGCGTGATAGAGTGAAGGCGGCGGATTTCGCGCCGGAGGTGAAGAAGATGTACGCCAGCGCGATCAAGCTGTCGCCGCGCTTCTCCAGGGATTTTTCGACCTTCTGGAATGTCGACGCCAAATCGACCTTCGGCGTGGAGTAAGAACCATGACCTCATACAGCAAGGAAGTCATCTCCGATCTGGTTGCCGGCACGCTGCCCTGGCCGCAGACGCGCCGCATCATGAGCGCCTACAAGGACGATGACCGCTTCTTCAAATATGTCGCGGTGCTGCAGGACCGCGTCGGCTGGAAGGATCCGATCCTGCTCCCGGTCGGCGACCACCTCTTCATCTGTCAGAGCGGCGACGAGCGGGTGACGAAATGCGAATGCGGCCATTCCTTCGGCGACTACCGCAAGAACTGGAAGCTGAACGCCTCGATCATCGTGCGCGACAGCGAGGAGACGCTGCGCGAGATTTATCCCAACAGCGACCTGCCGGATCCGGACTGGATGGAAATCCGCGAATTCATCTGCCCTGAATGCGGCACGCTGCATGAGGTGGAGGCAGCCGCGCCGGGCTACCCGATCGTGCACGATTTCCAACCCGACCTCGAAGGGTTTTACCGTGATTGGCTGGGCAAACCGCTGGAGCCGTTGATCAGGGGAGGTTGATGCGTTCTTGTGTTTCGGCTCATCAAGATTCGATCGCGGCTTCTAAATGGTGGCGGATGAAGGCTATTGCGCAGCCCGGCATGGAGACCGCTGGCAATGACAAACCTTAGCGGCCGCGGCGCCATTGTCACCGGCGGTTTTTCCGGCATGGGCTTTGCCATCGCCACGGCGCTCGCGAAGGCCGGCGCAAACGTCGCTGTCGGCTCCTATGTGGCGCAGACGCAGCCGGGCAGGGCGGACGCCGCCTATTATCCAGGGACGGAAGAGATCGACCGCGTTCGCGCCGCGCTTGCCGCCCACGGCACCAGGGTGCATGCTGCCCATCTCGACGTGCGCGACAGCGCGCTCACCAACGACTTCTTCGCGGAAGCCCAAGCGGTCATCGGCCCGGCCGACGTCCTGGTCAACGCCGCCGGCACCACGGCCGAGCAGCCGGTCTGCGGCCATTCCGACGAGCTCTGGGACAAGATCGTCGACACCAATCTCACCGGCGCCTTCCGTACGACCCGCGCGGTCCTGCCCGGGATGATCGAACGCGGCTGGGGCCGCATCGTCAACATCGGCTCGACTGCGGCGTCAGTCGGCTGGAAGGACAATCCCGCCTATTGCGCCTCCAAGTCCGGACTGCTCGGCCTGACGCGCTGCGTGGCGCTCGAAGGTGCGCCGCATGGCGTCACCTGCGTCATGATCAGTCCGACCTGGGTGGAAACCGAGCTGATGCGCCGCAACGTGGCGCAGGTCGTCGAGCGCGAGGGCAAGGGCCGCAGCGCCGAGGAGCTGATGGACGAGTTCAGGAAAGGCAATCCCCAGGGGCGTATGATGCAGCCGGCGGAAATCGCGGCGCTCGCCGTCTTCCTCTGCTCGGACCTCGCCAGGGGGATCACCATGGAAAATATCCAGATCACCGGTGGTGCTTTATGGTAGCTGCCAAAGCAATTCTGAAAGAACGCAGCGGTTTTCCGTTCGGATTTGTCCTTGGCTATTGTGATCAGACCGGTGCGGGTACCCTGCTATTGGCAGGCCTCTCGCCCTCGGCCGGAACGGCCACCCTGCGGCGCCGGAAAGCCGGCAACGGGGTCAGCCTGAACAGGCCGTAATAGACGATGAAGGACGCCATGAAGTAGGGGCCGAGCATCTCGACCTCGAAGAAGGAGCGGATCAGCATCAGTCCGATCGCGCCGGCAAGCACCACCGAATCGGCGCTCCAGTCGCCGAACACCACTTTCGACACATGGCCGTAGAAAGCGCGCAGGATGACAAGCGCCAGCAGGGTGACGCCGATGAAGCCAATTTCCACCAGCGTCTCGATATAGGTGTTGTGGAAGTGGAAGCCAGAGCGGGTCGAGATATAGAATTCCGCCCACAGCCGCTCCGGATCGGCAAAGCCCTGCACCCAGTAGGCGGCGTAGCCATAGCCGAGCAGCGGATGCTGCTGCGCCGCCTCCCAGCCCTGCTCCCACAGATAGGTGCGGCCGGTGAGCGTCGAATCCTTGCCGAAGATGCCGAGCACGACATCCAGCAAGCCCATGTTGAGCGCTGCCACGACGGACATCACCAGCGCGCCGGCGCCAATAACGAACAGCACGCGGCGGTACCGCAGCGCCAGCACCTTGCTCATGGTGAGCAGCGACACGACGCCGATCACGGCAGGCAGCGAAGCCACGGACGTCGCCGAATGGGCGATTGCCAGCATGTAGACCGACAAAAGCATGATTGGCGCGGTCCACGCGAAGCCAAGCCAATTGCGTCGATAGAAGATTAGGAACGCAAGGCAAAAGAAGATGCCCAGCGAGGCGAAGAAGCCGACCTGGTTCTTGGAACCAAAGGCACCGACGAAATTGACTGTGCCGTCCATGATATCGAGCGCATAAGCGCCGACTTTCATTGAATAGAGCAGAACGACGAAGATACCGATCAGCGAACCCACCATCAGCGTGCGCACGCTGATGGTGCGCGCCGCGACATAGGCGCAGACTATGTGCGAGGAATATTGTACCGCCGCGCGCGCGCTGATGCCCGCCGCCTGGGACCAGAACACCGAGAGGCAGACATAGAGCGCAAGCGTAATGGGCAGCCAGGCGGTGGAAAGCCTCCAGGTGAAGCGCCGGTAGTCGACGAACAGGAGCGGCAGCCAGACTGCATAGTAGGCGAGGATCAGGATCTGGCCGAAATTGGGCGAATAGGCGAAGGCGATTACGGAAACCGCGACGGCGAAGGCCCCGTAGGTCTCGTTGCGATCGGGATCGATCAGAATGGATTTCGGAATCTTCATACCGGATCTTGTCCGTTCAGTCCTTCTTGAGTGAGCCGCGCTAAGCCACGGCTCGCGCGCGCTGCATCTGCCGCTGCAGGAAGCGCCGCACCGGCTCGTCATAGACGCGCGTGGCGATGTCCGCGATGACGACGACCGAGGCCGCCATGGCGATACCGAACCAGGGATGGTGGGCGAACGGATCGATCGAGAAAGCCTTGCCGGCTCCGGCGATGATCATCAGCATCGGCGTGTGGATGATGTAGATAGGGTAGGAAATCCGCCCTAGCCAGCCGTAGAAGCCTGACAGAAGCGGCGCGGTCGGCGCCACCGCGCCGGTCGCCACCATGATCGGAAACACGATGACGATTGCGGCGAGGTCGTAGGCAACGCGCGCACTGCCGGCCGGTGCGATGGCGAAGACGGCGAGCGTGAGCAGGATCGCGCCTTCCACCCACAAGCCGCGCCGCAGGAAGCCGAGGCTGCCCTGCCAGCGCGCCATGGAGCGGCAAAGCAGCACCCCGAGGAAGAACGAGAAGGTCACGCGCGGCAGTCCGTTGAGGATAGTGTTGCCGGTCATGCCGAAATCCAGCGTGCCTGCGAGGATCGAAGCGACGACGAGCAGCGCCAGGCTGACGGCGACGATTCCCGTCAGCACGCGCCCCGACAGGAGCACGAAGACCGCGACATAGGCGATGTTGACGACGAGTTCGAAGAACAGCGACCACGAAGCGGGATTGAGCGGGAAGATCGTGTGATAGGCATCGCTGACCAGCGGGATGAAGAACATGCCTGTCGTCAGTTGCAGGCCGATCTCGGACAGCGGCATGTATTCGGCCGGCATCAGCCTGTTCTTGACCAGGAGATAGGAGAAGCCGAGCAGCGTGCCGGCGAGATAAAGCGGATAAAGACGGATCAGGCGGATCGCCACGAACGAGCCGAAACCCATGCCGCTCTCGATCTTGCGGTCATAGGCATGGGCTATGACGAAGCCGCTCAGCAGGAAGAAAAGGTCGACCGCGAGATAGCTCGACGGCAGCACCTTGCCGTCGGCCAGGAACGGCGAGAAGTGATAGAGCATGACGCTGACCGCCGCCACGCCGCGGATGGCGTCGAGGTTCAGATACACGTGACGCGGGGCTGCGGGTTGCATGTTATGCCTTCAAGCGGTCCAAAACAGATCGCCCGCCCGCGCCGTGCGCGAACGAGCCTGACTTGTTCCTCCCGCCTCCGTTCCTCGGTTCGCTGCGGGCAAGCCCGGGCCGGCGACGCTACTGGCTGGCCGTCGGCGCGAGCTTCACCTTGATCACGTCGCCCGGCAGCACAGGCGTGTCTTCCTTGGCCTCGATCTCGGTCGTCTTGCCGTCGGCGACCCGCAGCAGCGAATAGAGCAGGGGCGGTTCTTGGCTGCCGGTGAGGGCGGCGGTCGTTGCCGGATCCGATGCCTGAGCGATCAAGCCCTTCTGCATGCCGACCCTCAAGGCTGCCTCGTTCAGGTTCGCCTCCGTTTGCTGCCGATCGGCAGTGAGGCTCGAGCCCAGTGTGTTACGGGCGTCGATGGCGTCCTGCTCTGCCTTGCTGATCGACTGCTTGGCCGTGAGGATAGCCGTCTCATAGTCCAGGATCTTGCCTTGCAGATCGGTGACCGTCTGCTGCGAGGAAAGCAATCGCGCATTGGCAATCAGGCCTTTCTGCGCCAGCGGACCGATACTGTTTGCCTGCTGCTCCGCCAGGTCGACCTGCTTTTGCTGGTTGGCGATCTTCTTTTGCAGCGATTCGATCTCCGACTGTAGAACACCCTTCAACGCGTCGAGCGCATCGAGTTTCAGCTTCAGCGACTTCTGGTCGGAGACCAGGATCGCCGTCTCGTCGGCGACGATGGTCGGCAATCTCGAATCGCCCTGGATTTCCTGAGGCACCTCGAAGGTCGTTTTCCCCGCCAGGTCGGCGTCGATGCGGGCTCGCTTGACCATCAGCCGTAAGCGCTGGTCGTCATAGATGTCATAGCTGCCCTTGGCGGTGATCAGATCCTTTTCGAGCTGAGGACCGTAATCGGCACTGCGCCTTATACCGCCGGCGATGCTGATTGCCTTGAGCACCGTCAGATCGGGCACGAAGGGAAACTGGCCCGGGTTCTGGACTTCGCCTGAAATGTAGAATGGCCGGAACTGCGCCATCTCGACCGAAGCTTCCGGCTTATCGGGCAGCGCTAGCTTGCGCTGCAGGGCCAGCCCGATCGACGAAGCGATCTCCGCCGTCGTCTTGCCGGCGGCCTGCATGTCGCCGACGAACGGCACCGAGAGCGTCCCCGCCGGACCGACCGAATATTCGCCATTGATAGCCGACCAGTCGCGGAACGTGCCGTCGACCGTCTGCCATTCGGCGACGCGGATGTGGAGCTTGTCCTGGGGGCCGAGTTGATAGTCGCCGGCGGCAGCCAATTGCGGCATGGCAAGCGAGGCTGCAAGCAAAGCGCCCGCGAAGCGGGCTAGTGTCCTGGGCATGAGACTGCAGGCGAAAGACAGCCCGAAGAGGTCTTTTGTCAAATGAACGTTTCCGATCCGCTTTGGCCCCATCCGCCCGATGAGATCACTGCCGGATGCCTGCCCGGTTGCCGCGGGGCAGGCCTGTTGGTCGATAGTTCCGGTCAATAGCTGCCGCGCGACATCCACACGGCAGGAACTGTCTTGAAGATGATACGAATGTCCTCGAACAACGACCAGTTCTCGACATAATGACGGTCGAAGGCGACCCGCGTGTCATAGGACACGTCGTTGCGGCCGCTCACCTGCCACAGCCCGGTGAGACCCGGACGTGACTTGAGGTAATAGACCGCAGCGCTGCCGTAGATTTCCAGCTCGTCACGCACGACCGGGCGCGGGCCGACAAGACTCATGTCGCCCTGCAGGATGTTGAGGATCTGCGGCAGCTCGTCGAGGCTGAGCTTGCGAAGCACCGCGCCGACGCGGGTGACGCGCGGGTCGTTCTTCAGCTTGCGCGTCGCGATCCATTCGGCGTTGGCCTCCGGATTGGCCGCCAGATAGGCGGCAAGCACGCGCTCGCCGTCCGGCACCATGGTGCGGAATTTGAGGCACGAGAAAATCCTGCCGCCGCGGCCGATTCGCTTGTGGCCGTAGAAGATCGGACCGTTGTCCGAAAGCTTGACCAGCAAGGCGACCATCAGGAAAAGCGGGCTGAGCAGAACCAGTCCGGACAGGGAACCGACGATATCGAAACTGCGTTTGATTAGACCGCCGATGGGGGGTGGAAAATCAACGCCGACCTGCGCAAAACCCGCATTAGCCGACTTGGCGACATCCCTCATGCAGAAGCTCCATACGTTGAACGGATGGTTTACGGCAAGATATCAAAAAAATGCTGCAGCGCAACACACAATTTCCCATCGCGCTGAAATGTTCACGTCATGAATTGACCAAATAATAAACCTGCCTTGCCCAAATTTTCACCTTTGTGGCACGTTTATGACAAGGTGACAGAAAACCAGGAGAATGTAGTCCGCCTTTTGGGCCTTTTTTGGACAGTGCGTTCTTTGCTGCAGCAGAAAGGGGGTTGCGTGCGCCTGGAAGCACTCGCGATGGTAAGTTATTCAGGTAAAATACTATTCAAAGTCGCGGGTTTTACTAAGGCGAAAAGAGCGGCATTGAATAGCCGGTCAAGCCGCAGTGTGCGACGCAGCATGGCAGAGTCGATCTCGTAAAATCATTGGAAACCATACCTGCCGGGCCTTGCTACGGTCAGCCCGCCTTAATAGAGTCGCAAATTGTTCCTGTCATAGTCTGTATGGGTAAGGAAGGCCGGAAGCAACCGGCCGGATTGGGCAGCCAGAAAGAGCTCTTTGGCGCAACGGGGAGTTACGCGGGTGGGTAAGTCGCAGCTTCTGCATGCTCGTCTCGGTTGAGAGGCCGGCGAACATGTCTCTGCCAAAATTCATCATAGGCATGATGTTCGCGCTGGCGATCGTCATCGGCTGGTCTTATTTCGACGGCTCATCGCTGGGCACCATCGCCCTTCGTGCCGTCGTCTGTGCGGTCGTCATCCAGGCGGGTTATTTCCTTCTGGTCTTTGCCATGATTGGCAAGGCAACGCCGACTTCGGCCGGCAAGATCCGCGAAGCCGACCGCGGGGCAATCCTGAACAAGGTCGCCGACAGCGAAAAGCTAAGCGCCAGACGCAGTCTCCACTGATCGTTCGGACTGAGGGGCTTGCGCGACATCGACCGATGGCGTGTTTTCATGCCCAGACTGCTCGCCGGATAGCATCCTGGCCAACCGGCTGCCGGCTTTCGCCTTCAGCCGCCGATATTGTCCGACCTCGACGATGCACCCGTTCTCGATGGCCACGACCCAGTCGGCGAAGGCGATCATCGACGGCCGGTGCGCGATGGTCAAAATCGTCATCCGGCCGCGCAGAGCCTCGATCGATTGCGCGATCAGCGACTGGTTCCGCCAGTCGAGGGCGCTCGTCGCCTCGTCGAGGATGAGCAGCGACGGCTTGCGCAGCAGCGCCCGCGCCAATGCGATGCGCTGCCGCTCGCCGCCGGAGAGCCGGACACCGCGGTCGCCCACCACCGTATCGAGCCGCGATGCCAGCCGTTCCACGAAATCGGCCGCATGGGCATTGCGCAGAGCCGCCCAGAGCTCTTCGTCGCTGGCTCCTGGCGCGGCAAGGCGCAGATTGGCGGCGATCGTGTCGTGCAGCAGGAACACATCTTGCGGCACATAGGCGACCTGATCGCGCCAGGCTCTGCGATTTTGCGTGGTGATCTCCACGCCGTCGGCCAGGATCCGGCCGCTGGTGGGTTCGAGCAGGCCGAGCAGCATGTCGGCGATCGTGCTCTTGCCGGAACCGGAAGGGCCGATCAGCGCCGTCACCTTGCCGGCAGGCAGGCCGAAGGTGATGTCGCTGACCACCGGTCTTCCGTCACCCTCGCTATAGGCAAAGGAAACATCGCGGATGTTGAGGCCGGTCTCGAGCGACAGTCTCGCGCCTCGCTCGGCCATGCTTTGGGTCGGCTCGCGCTCGGCGTCGAAGCGGGCCTGAAGGGCTTGCATCGAAGCGTAGGCCGGCAGGTTGATCAGCACCTGCTGGGTTTGAAGCTGCATATCCATGAAGCGCGGCGCGACCCGCATGAAGACCAGGACCAGCACAACGATCTCGGCAAGCGACAGGTGGAAACGGACCAGCGCAATATAGATGAACAGGCTGAGCCCGATCACGCTGGCCATTTGGAACAGGGCGGTGCCCAGCGAAGAGTTGCGGACGAAGGCGATGTTGTGGGCCTTCATCCTGTCCAGCGTCGCGCCGAGTTCGGCGGAATAGCTCGCCTCCACATTGAGGCTCTTGGCGACCTTGATGCCGCCGAGGAACTCGGAGACTGTGCGATATTGGTCCTGGCGGTTGCCGGTCAGCGTGCGGCCATAGGCGCTGGCGCGTGCCCGGAACGGCTGCAGCGCAACCAGCAGAACAAGGCCGATGAGAATGGCGAAGGACGTCATCACCGGCGAGATGAACAGCGAGACCACGAGATAGCCGGTGAGAAGCAATGTGGCCTGGGTGAGCATCAGCAGCGAGAAGGCAGCCACCTGCACCCGGTCGACGTCGCCGTTCAGGGCGTGGTCGAGGTCGGAGCTGCGGATGCGGGTGAAAACGCCCCAGCGCGCCCTGCCGATGCTTTCGAACAGCTTCATGCGCACGCGGTTCACGAAATCGTAGAGCAGTCGCGCCATGTAGACCGACTTGAAGCGGTTGAAAATCGCCTGCAGCGCCACCAGCGCGACAAGCAGGCAGAGCACCGTCGCCAGCGACAGCGTTCCGCCGGGCACCAGCCCTTGCAAAGCCTCGGGCACCCGCACCGCGTAATCCTGATCGGCCTTGCCGATCAGGCGCAGCAGCGGAACGAGCAGCAGGATCGAGATGCCTTCCGTCAGGCTGCCCAGGATCAGGAAGGTCAGCGCCGTCGCCATGCGCCATCCGCCGACATGCGCAACCATGGCGCCGAAGCCGGTGATGTCCCGCAACAGCGACAGGCGAAACTTCGAGGACCAGCCCATGCCCCGGCTCACCTTGTCCCGGACGCCAGGTCGGCTTCGATCGCGGCGACCGCCTCATCGATGCGGGCGAGCCCAGCCGGCACTTCCAGCCGGCTGACTCCGATTCGCCCGGCGATCTGCGCGCATTGGCGCAGGTGAAGGGCGGCGAAGCCGCCCGGCAACGCCTGCCGGCCGAAGCGCGTGACATAGGAGAATTTGATGATTGCCGGCAGCGCGGCCGCACCGATCAGCGGGAAGATCGCCGCTCGCACGCCCCGCTCGAGCACATAGATGCGCGATACCGGCAACGCCTCGGCCGCAAATCCGTCACGCAGGCGATGTTGCGCCTTGCCGATCTGCGGATGCACTTGCGGGCGTACGTCCGCCTGTTCGAGGCGGATGGCGCTAGCCGCGTCCGCTGCAAGCTTGAGCTGCGGAAATCCGGGAAGGATCATCGGCCGGTCCGGGTCGGACAAATCCAGAGCGACGACATCGTCGGTGAGCAGTCGATGGCCGGCGCCGATCATCGCGCCGGCCGTCGTCGATTTGCCAGCGCCCTTGTCGCCCATGAAGATCACGCTTTTGCCGTCGACGGCAATGGCGCTGGCATGCAGGACGAGCAGCCCGCGCTGGTGCAGGGCGAGCGCCATCACCGGCCCGAGCAGCGGAAAGGCGAGCAGCGGATCTTCGATACCTGGCGCCGGATCGACATCGATGCGGTTGGCGCTGCTTATCATGAACGTGCCGACCGCCTGCCAGGAAAGATACTGGCGCGACGGCTCAAAACGGAAGGAGCTGGCGTCGCCGGATGACCGGCCGGGAAAATCAACCCGCCCGACCGCGATCTCCAGATCCGGTGTCGCCGGGGCCGTCGGCTCCAGCTCCGGCAAGGCCACCTCGGAGCCGATCACCAGCCCGTAGGCCTTGTAGAAATGGCGGACACGCTCGCTCGCAGCCGCCATTTGCGGCTCGGGCCGCGCAAGGGAAGCGATCGGAGGGTTCATGCGGGACTTCCTTGAATTTGCCGCAGCCACAGCGACAGCGAAACCGCGCGCCAGACATGCTGGACATCCGGCAGGGTCGCCCGCTCGGGCTGGCGCAGCATCCGATCATAGACCGCGGCCACTGCAGGCAGGTTCACATAGGGCGCGATCCGCTCGCTGTCCGGTCCAAGCAGCCTGTCCAGAAGCTCGCGGTGGTTGCCGAGCATTCCATTGACCAGATTGGCGGTGAAATCGATCTTGTCGCGCCGCCATTGCACCGCCGGCGGCAGAACGCCTTGCATGGCCCGGCGCAGCGCGTGGCGGCCAAAACCGTCCTTGAGCTTTTCCTCGCCGGGCAGCGCCAGGCAGAATTCGACGAGGGGCTTGTCCCAGAACGGATAGCGCGGCTCTACGCCGAAATTGGCGGCTGCCTTGTCGAGCACTTCGAAAGCGTGCGGCACCAGCCCTGTCGACAGAAGCCAGCGATGCGTCAGCGCTTCGCTGGCGCGGACGGCGGCGGGCATGTAGCCGCTGCGATGAAAGCGCTCGGCAAGATCGGTACGCCCGGCAAGACCTGGATTGACCAGACCCGCCCAGGCGGCGCGTGGAGCCTGCGTCGGCCCGCGCCGCACTTTGCGGACAAGGCGTTTGGCCGCCGCCCTCATCCTGGCGATCCGCCAGGCCGGGCCATAGATGGTCAGGAATTTGAAATAGAGGGGAAGCATTCCCTCGCCATAGGTGTTGGCCGCACTGCGCAACTCGCGCCAAAGCTCCAGCCACCTGCCGGCGTTGGCGAGCTCGTGGAGGTGTCCGTGGCCCTGCGAGACGACCTCGTCGCCGCCGTGCCCGTCGAGCAGCACCTTGACGCCCTTTGCGCCTGCCGTCCGGTAAAGGTCGCGTGTCAAGGACAGGCCGGGCGCCAGGAACGTGCCTTCCTGTTCCTCCAGGATGCGCTCGAATTCGGCGAAGGGCGCGTAATTGCCGACGGCAATCAGCGTGGCGTCGAGCGGAGTGCCGTCGAGCACCGCGTCGATGAACGGCTTCTCGTCCATGGACGAGCCCTTGTCGAACACCAGCGAGAAGGTCTTGAGCTTCGGGTTGCCTGTCGCCGCTGCCCTGAGGCTTGCAAGGCAGGTGATCGAGGATGAATCGAGTCCGCCGCTCAGCATGGCGCCGACAGCCGGCGTGCCGCGCATCCGGTTCGCCACCGATTGCGCCAAGAGGTGCCTGAACTCTTCGGCCGCGTCGGGGCGCGGCGGCCGCTGTGACGGCTCTATCTGCCAGTAGCGCCGCAGCGCAACACCGTGGCTCGCCACCATCATGCTGTGTCGCGCCGGCAAGCGGAAGATTTCGGCGTAGGGCGTGGCCTGCGGATCATCCGGCAGGCCGGCGAGAAAACCGGAAATCTGGTGCTCGCTGAGGCGCCTGCCGACGCCATCCAGCGCCAGGATCGGTCCGATCTCGGAGGCGAAAGCAAAGCGCCTCCCGGTCGAATGATAGTAGAAGGGTTTGACGCCGAAATGGTCGCGCGCGCAAAACAGCGCCTGACGATCGCGGTCCCATATCGCGAAGGCGAAGTCGCCTTGCAGGTAGGTCGGGCAAGCCTCACCCCATTTGAAGTAGGCCAGCATGATGAGCATCGCGTCGGCAATTGACCCGTCGCGCAGGCTCAGCCGCGCCAGAAGCTCATCGCGGTTGTCCAGCCGGCAATCGGCGGTGATGGCGAGCTTGCCGCCGGCCATCGCCAGCGGACCGGGCCCGTCCTCGCCGGTCGTGTCGAGCCAGGCGTGGCCGAGCGCCACGCTGCCCTCCGTCCGCCATGAGTTCCCGTCGCGAGCACGATGGCGCATGCGCGAAAGCATCTGCTGGATATCGCCCCCGGCGGCGGGCCTGCCATTGTCGATATGCATGATGCCGGCCACGCCGCTCATCGGTCACGACCCATGGTCGACAAGGTGGGTAAATCCGTTGATCGAGCCGCCAAGCACGATGTGGTTGCCGCTCATTAACCAGGCATGCGCCTTGAGCTCGCTGCCCGTCCCCTTTTCGATGCCGATGCTGATCTTCGAGGCGTTGCCCTGGCGCGCGAGGAGATATTGCCCGGCCAGCGCCTGGGTGAGGCAGCTGGCGCCCGGCACCAGCCGCGCGGCGGCAGCAACGCCCCAGGCGACGCGCCGCAGGTCGGCGATGCCGGCATCGCGCCTCGCATCAAGCCGCGTGACCAGGCCGCGCACGCGGTTGTAGGAGGAAAGCGTCAGCGCAAGCCGCACGACGCTCACCACCGCCAGGCAGCGCGCCAGAAACAGCATCTCCCGGCCGCTCAGCGAGCGGAGCCTAGACCAGTTCCTCACTGTGGAGCCTCGCAAGCCCTGCTTCGGTCAGCCCCTTCAGCAAGCCCTCGACATCGGCCTTGCAGCGCTCGGCATCGACATTGTAGCGCGCAAGCACGGCGCCGCGGATATCGAGGATCGATCGCGGCTCCTGGATCTGCTCCCAGATGAAGGCGCCGACGCTGTTCAGGCTGTAATAGACGTTGGATTTGAGGTGGAGCAGCGCCAATCCGGCGCCGAATTCACAAGCTACCGCCTCGCTTGTCGCGACCACGCGGTCATGGTCCGAAGGGTTCCAGTGCATCCTAAAACCTCGTTGCTGGCCCGCCGCGCCCTTGGACCATAGCCAGGGATCGGTTGCCTGCGATCCTCGGCCGAAGCCGGGGGACAAAAGCCCCCCGGTTCACCTGTTGGTGGATATCCGGAGCCCCAACTTAGACTCGCGGAGCGGTGTAAGCTTACGAGAAAGTCAGCTCGCCGACCGGCGTGTGTGCGGGAAAGCTCACGTCGAGCGCCGTCGAGCCAGCGCCGCCCTGCGTGATGGTTTCAATCGAGCCATGAACCGTCAAGCTGGGGGTTTCGTACTCATGCTTCTCAACATTCTGTTCCATTTTACTCTCCAATTAAGGACTGGAAGCGGCCGCAGAATGCCGCCAGCATATCGCTATGCTGCAATGCGATTGCTGCATGGCAACATTCATGAGTCAAGCGTGATTTACCAAGCATTAATCAATTCTTGGTTGCGTCTGCCTTGCATGGTGATCAGGCCATGAGCATCGTCATCGTAATCCTCAATCGCCCAGGATTTCAACCGCGTGACCTCGCCGATTATATAAGAGACTGATTTATTTATAATAATTTCTTGAGCGGCAGATCCGTCCGACGGGAGTGAAGAAATTGCTGCAAAGAAGTCATCGCTTTTCGGATCGCAGCATCATCCCGGAGGGTTGTCTTCAAAAGTGATTGAATGTGTCTGCTTTAAACGCTTAGGTTGTGAAGTTGAAGCGACTTCGGCCGCCTCTTGGGCGGTGGAGTAAATTTCGCGGTTTTTTTCTTCGCAAGTGCGGTATAGATCGATCGGGCGGCATTTAGTGGAGAGCGACATCGGGCATGGCGATGCAGGATGGCTCGTATGAAAGGCTGCGTGCCGCCGGCTTTGCCGACGAAGTCGCCTATGTGCAAGCCTGTCTGAGGCTGTTTTTTGCACCTGGCGTCGACGCCGCCGACGGTCAGGCCAATATGGCCGCGCCGACAATCTCGGCGGCTCAGGTCGCCGACATCGCAAGGCTGAACAAGGTCGCCGTATTCATGCTCAAGGCGCTCGCGCGTGCTCCCGCCGGCGCGGCGCCTCCCGGTTTGCTTGACTGGCTCGACGGCTATCGGCGGCGCACCATGTCGATGAACGCCGCCTGCATTGGTGATTCGGTGGCCATCGATCGCGTGCTTCGCGACAGGCGGGTCGATTTCGTCTTCCTCAAGGGACCGCTCCAGCAGCACACTCTCTATCTCGATCACTTCATGAAGCCTTCCGGCGATGTCGACATACTGGTTTCGCCGGCGAGCTTCGCCGAGGCGCGCGCGGCGTTGCGGACCATCGGCTACGAGGTTGCCGGCAAGTCGCGCTCGGTCTGGTGGGTGCGCTTCCTCGGCGAGCAGCACATGGTCCGCGAGGATGGCGCCAGAGCCTCGACGGTGGACCTCCATCATCGGCTGCAGCAGCCGGGTTCGCCGAGTCCGCGCGACATAGACGGCTTCCTGCACCGTAAGCGCGAAGTCGAGGTGGCCGGCGCGGCTATGCCGATCATCTCTGCGGCCGATACCTTGCTGTTGTCGTCGATCAGCGTCGCCAAGGCTTTTTTCAATCGCGAGCCTTGCGCCGGCTATGTCTGTGATGTCAGGGCGAGCGCCAGCCGGCTGAGTGAGGCCGAGCAGCAGACGGTGCTCGATCATGCCGCCGAGCAGGGCCTTGCCGACACGCTGCTTCTGGGGCTTCGCGCTGCTGACGTGCTGCTCGGCGCCAGCCGCACGCTGCTGTCGGACCGCGCCACCCGCATCCTGGCGCGTATCGACAACGCCGACCTCTTCCACATGGTGATCGCGCCCTGGCTCGCGTCGCTGCGCTGGCCGCAGCGCCGCCATGTGCTGTGGGAACTGTGCGGCCATGAGCCCGTCCGTTACCTGGCCGAGGCCGGCTGGGCCGCCTCTGCCGACCTCAGCCGGCGCATCTTCGAGCGGCCGGCCGGTGTCGCGCCGGCGCCGGCCGGCACGATCAAGATCGCGGGCGGCACAGCCACTCATGCAAGCGAAAGGTGAACCCATGCCGGTGACGACGCCTGTGACGAGCCCGGCGGTTTGCGTCATCATTGCCGCGCGCAATGCGGCGCGGACGATTCCCGTCGCCATCGCCTCGGCGCTGCGCGAGTCGGAAGTCGCCGAAGTCGTCGTGGTTGACGACGCTTCCACCGACAACACCCGCGATGTGGCTTTGGCCGCTGACGACGGAAGCGGCCGGCTTGCCGTCATCCGCCTCGACGTCAATCGCGGTCCTTCCTCCGCGCGTAACGTCGCTATCCAGGCCTCCAGATCTCCCTTCATCAGCATCCTCGACGCTGACGATTTCTTCCTCGAAGGCCGCTTTCGCCGGCTTTTCGCCGCCGCCGACTGGGATTTCGCCGCCGACAACATCATGCTGATCCGCGACGACGCCGCGACCGACCTCGCCGGGGTCGCCGCGCCGCCTTTCGCCGCCGATCCGGAATTCCTCGATTTCGAGCGCTTCATCGACGGCAATATCTCGCGGCGCCGCGTCCTGCGCGGCGAGCTCGGCTTTCTCAAGCCGGTGATCAGCCGGGCTTTCCTGGAACGGCATGGACTGACTTACGATGAGAACCTGCGTCTTGGCGAGGACTACGAACTCTATGCGCGCGCGGTCGCCCGCGGGGCGCGATTCAAGATCATCAAGTCCTGTGGCTATGGCGCGATCGTGCGCGCCGATTCGCTGAGCGGCCGCCACAAGACGCAGGACCTGAAGCGCCTTGCCGATGCCGATCTGGCGTTGCTTCAAATCGACAACCTTCCCGAACGCTCGAAGGCGGCGTTGCGGCGCCATGAGCGCCATGTCCGCGACAAATACCGGCTGCGCAACTTCCTCGACGTGAAGGCCGAGCGCGGCCTGGCGTCGGCCGCGGCTTACGCTTTCGCCAGCCAGTCGAACCTGATCCCGATCGTTCGCGGCGTCGCCACCGACAAGCTCGAGGCGCTTTTCCGCCGCACCGGCATTGCTGCAAGACAGCAAGTGCCGCCGATGCGCTTCCTGATGGCAGCAAGCAGCGCCGCAGGCGAATGATTCCGTATCGTCCCGGAATCCCCGGCCCTCAAAAAATCCGCATTCGCAAAACTATGATGTTGCCTAGTCGCCGCGAGGGTGGCAGTCTATGCTGCAATGCAGCAATTTCGAAAGGCCGGCAAGATGGCTTCGATTTTTGGCTTCAGATCCCGGGATCCGGCTCGCGACCGGCAGACCGATCTCCAGCGTTTCGACCGGTTGGCGAAGCTGTTCGACCAGATCGCGGCCGAGATCGAGACGGAGAAAACGGGTTTGGAGAATCGCTACAGGTCGACGGCAGCCAATGCGGCCTTTCTGGTCGAGGCGATGGAGAATGGTTCGGCATCGGCCAGTAAGGAGTCGGATGTCAGCGTGATGACCAATTCGATCCTGAACTACGAGCGGCGCATTGCGGAGCTCGCTCGCCAAAAAGGCCTGGTGAGGGAACTGCGCCGTTCGCTCGACGCGATTGTCGAGGATGGCGCCGATCGGTCTCCTTCGCAGTTCGCGGCAAGAGGATGACGGCGCCCGCAAGCGCCGTCATCGGTACGAGACACTAGAGGAGTTCAAAGGGCGGAGGATCAGAAGCGGCTCGCTCATGCGAACCGAGGATGACTTGGGTTGGGCGGACAACACAAGGTGAGTTTGTTATGAACGCAGATCTGGACAATACCTCCACCGTGGCGGCTTGCGCGATGCCGCAGGCGCCAAGGGGCGGATTAACCAGCCTACGACTCGGCGCCGTCGGCGCCCTGTTTGCACTTACAGTGGCACTTGCGGCAGGCCTGCATTCCGCGCACGCGCAAGAGGCTCAGCAAGAACTGCAAAGCGCGCCGTCTTTCGTCGACAATTTCTCCAATTTCAACCAGTCCCGCTGGTTCGTCTCGGACGGATGGACCAACGGAGCCCATCAGAACTGCACCTGGTCCAAGGATCTCGTGCGGCTTTCCGACGGCGTGCTGTCGCTGAGCTTCGAAAAGCGCAAGCTGAAGGACCGCGAGTTCGCCTGCGCCGAGATCCAGACAAAGCAGCGTTACGGCTATGGCGTCTACGAGGCGCGCATGAAGACCGGCACCGGCTCCGGCCTCAACGCCGCCTTCTTCTCCTATATCGGCCCGCAGGACAAGCAGCCCTGGGACGAGATCGACTTCGAGGTCCTCACCAAGGATCCGTCGAAAGTGCAGGTCAACAGCTACATCCAGGGCAAGCCGAAGAACGGCAAGCTGGTCGACGTTGAGGGCGGCGCCGACAAGGGCTTCAACGATTACGGCTTCGTCTGGGAGAAGGATCGGCTGCGCTGGTACGTCAACGGCAAGCTTGTCCATGAGGTGACCAACCCGAACGAATTGCCGACGCATCCGCAGAAAATCTTCTTCAGCCTCTGGGGCAGCGACAAGCTGACCAACTGGATGGGCGCCTTCACAGATCCCGGCAGCAAGGTCACCATGCAGGTCAAGCGCGTCGCTTTCACCGCTTTGGGCCAGCCATGCCAGTTTCCGGAATCGCTGGCATGCAGCATAAGTAACAGCAACTGAGCATGATCCCCGAAAGTGGGACCCGGTTTCGGGGTAAGATCATGCCGAACTAACCGGGCCGTTGGGCCTGGGGACATCTGAACCGGCCGGGCCGCTTTGTGGCCCGGCCTTTGACAGGAATAGAACCAAATGAATTTGACGGTGTTTGGGATTGGCTATGTCGGTCTCGTCCAGGCCGCGGTCCTTGCCGAGGTCGGCCACGAGGTCGTCTGCGTCGATGTCGACGAGAAGAAGGTGGAGCGCCTAAACCAGGGCTTGATCCCGATTTTCGAACCGGGCCTCGAAAGTCTCGTCAAGGAAAACCACGCGGCCGGTCGCATCCGCTTCACCACGGACGCGGCAGCGGCGGTCAGGCATGGCCAGATCCAGATGATCGCGGTCGGCACGCCGCCCGGCGAGGACGGCTCGGCCGATCTGAAATATGTGCTCGCCGTCGCCGAGACCATCGGCCGCGAGATGGACAGCGTCAAGATTGTCGTCGGCAAGTCGACCGTCCCGGTCGGCACTTGCGAAAAGGTGAAGGCCAGGATCGCCGAAACGCTCAAGAAACGCGGCCGCGAGGACCTCGCCTTCGACGTTGCCTCGAATCCCGAATTCCTCAAGGAGGGCTCGGCGGTCGCGGATTGCATGAAGCCGGACCGCATCATCGTCGGCACCTCCAGCGAGGATACCGAGATGGTGATGCGCGAGCTCTACGCGCCGTTCAACCGCAACCACGAGAAGATGATCGTGATGGACGTGCGCAGCGCCGAATTCACCAAATACGCCGCCAATTGCATGCTGGCGACGAAGATCAGCTTCATGAACGAGATGGCCAATCTCGCCGAACAGCTGGGCGCCGACATCGAGGAGGTGCGCAAGGGCATCGGCTCGGATCCGCGCATAGGTTACCACTTCATCTATCCCGGCCTCGGCTATGGCGGCTCGTGCTTCCCGAAGGACGTGCGCGCGCTGATCAAGACCGCCGAGGGCGTCAAGTTCGACGCCAAATTGCTGCGCGCCGTCGAGGAGCGCAACAATGCGCAAAAGTCGGTGCTGTTCGACAAGGTCAATCACTATTTCAAGGGCGCGCTCAGTGGAAAGACCTTCGCCGTCTGGGGGCTCGCCTTCAAGCCCAACACCGACGACATGCGCGAGGCGCCGTCACGCACGCTGATGGAAGCGCTGTGGGCGGCCGGCGCCAAGGTGCAGGCCTACGATCCCGAGGCCATGCAGGAGTGCCAGTCGATCTACGGCCTGCGCGAGGATCTGCTTTTGTGCGGCACCAAGGAGGCGGCGTTGCGCGGCGCCGATGCGCTTTTGATCTGCACCGAATGGAAGAGCTTCCGCGCGCCCTCCTTCGACGCGCTCAAGGATGCGTTGACGACGCCGGTCATCTTCGACGGCCGCAACCTCTACGATCCCAAGGTGATCGCGCGCTACGGCATCGAATATTTCTCGATCGGCAGGATGGCGGCATGACTGCTGTCTGCCTCAAGGACAATGGCCGTGGCCAGGGCTGCGGACACACGCCAGCGAACGGCGCGTCGGCAACGGTATGAGGTCACCAATGGCTGCCCGGCAGAAACCGACGGTCACCGTCATCGTCCCCACCTTCAATCGCGAAAAATTCCTGCCCGAGGCCATCGACAGCCTGCTCCGGCAGACTGTGGTGCCGGATCAGATCCTGATCGTGGACGATGGCTCGACGGACGGCACTGGCATGGTGGCGAGCTCCTTTCCAGCACCGGTGGAATATTACCGGAAGGAGAACGGCGGCAAGTCGACCGCGCTGAACTTCGCCCTGAAGCGCTGCACGGGGGATTTCGTCTGGATATTCGACGACGACGATGTCGCGCATCCGACAGCGCTTGAACGGTTCCTCGCCGCCTTCGAGCGGGAGCCGGAAGCCGATTTCGCTTTCGGCGAATATGCGCGTTTCCAGCAATCAGCCCAGATCGAAGAGCAGAATTACCAAATCGTCGCCTTCGGCCATGTCAGCCAGGATAATTTTTTCCCGTCTCATCTCGAATATTGCCACGTCCATCAGCCGGGTCTCCTGGTGCGCCGCGAATGCTACGAAAAGGTGGGAGGCTTCAACGAGACACTGGTCCGGTCGCAGGACTACGAGATGATGCTCAGGCTCGCGCGCCGCTTCAAGGGCATCAGGGTCGACGGCCTCATGTTCTTCCAGCGCCAGCACGACATGGTTCGCGGCAGCACAAAGGTCGTCATTTCCTATGCCAACAGGATAAAGGCATGGGGCTCGTATGATCGGGCGATCATGGAAGAGATCTACAAGTCCGTCGATCTGCATGAGTATCTCGATCGCTCGGAGCAGGCCTTGCCGAAGACGGCCGATCTCGAGATGCAGGCACTGCTGCAGCGTTCGAGCATCATGGCCAGGAAGGGTCTATGGCACCATGCGGCCGCGGACATCCGCCGCTACGCCCAGCTTGCCGAACGGGCCGGAAAGACCTCGCTCAGCGACAAGGAACGCGCCATCGTACGACGTACGTTCGAAGCCTACGATACGGGGCTGTCATCCGCCCCGGCCGACGAATTCGTCTCGGCGGTGAAGGCATGGAAATCGGGACCGCTGAAGGCCGACATCGTCAGGGAATACATGCATTCATTCCCACACTATCTGGCGCGGGACCTGAAGGCGGGAAAGGTGATCCCGGCATCGAAGTTGTTGCGGGAGTATTCGACATTGTCGCTCTCGGCCTCGGTCAGCCGCTTGTGCCAGGCAATGACGTCGAAGCTTCCATCGGCGCGCGGCGCAAGCTGACGAGCCCTGGGTTGCGCATGCTCGCCCGCCGGGCCAGATTAGGAGCCGAACGATGAAAGTGCTTTTTGCAAGCGGCAACGGATATATTCCCGAGTTCACCGGCGGCGTGCAGTCCAACACTCACCATCTGGTCGAACAACTGATCGAGCACGGCCACCAGGCTTCGGTCCTCGCCTCGCTGTTCGGCGACGGCATGTTCGGCTTCAAGGCGCGCGCCAAGATGAAGCTGTTGCGGCAGCCCGCGGTGGTCGACAATTTTCCCGGCTACCCGGTGATGCGTGCCTGGTTCCCTTGGGAGGCTGCCGGCTTCGCCGTCGGGAAAACCAAGCCTGACGTTGCCGTCGTGCAGTGCCACAAATCCGTCCTGCTCGGAAAGGCGCTTCTCGCCGAAGGGGTGCCGCTGGTGGTCTATCTTCACAACGTCGAATTCCATGAACTCGCCGGCGATCCGCGCGACCTCACATCGGCCCTCTACATCGCCAATTCGGAGTTCACCGCGCGCACCTACAAGGAAAAGTTCGGCATCGATTCCATCGTGCTGCCGCCGACCATCAACGACGCCCTCTACTGCACCCACACGACCGGCGAATACGTCACCATGATCAACCCCTATGAGGAGAAGGGTTTCGATCTTGCGGTGAAGATTGCGGCCGCCTGCCCGGAAATCCCGTTCCTGTTCGTGGAAAGCTGGAAGCTCGAGGACGACCATCGCGCGCGAATAGAGAAGACCATCGCTCCGCTCTCGAATGTCACGCTTGAGAACCGCACCAACGACATGAAGACGGTCTACGGCCGCACCAGAATCCTGCTTGCGCCGAGCAAATGGGAAGAAGCCTGGGGGCGCGTCGCGTCCGAGGCGCATTGCAGCGGCATCCCCGTCCTGGGCTCAAGGCGTGGCGGCCTGCCCGAAGCCATCGGTCCCGGCGGCGTGGTGCTCGACTATGATGCCCCGGTCGAAGAATGGGCCGCGGCGGTAAGGCGCCTGTGGAATGACCGCCAGGAATACGAACGGGCCTCAGCCGCGGCGCTCGCCTTCTCCAAACGTCCGGAGCTCGACCCGGCGCGGCAATTGGTCGTGTTTCTCCAACTGCTCGAAAGAGCGGCCCGGCAGGGCGTTCGCCGCGCTGCCTAGCTTGCCGAGTTGGGAAGGAGCTGCTTTGCTGCATTGCACCTAAAATGTTGCGATGCAGCAATTCCTACATTAGTTTGCGCCGACAGGAGTCAAAGTTCATGCCGCATGTGTCATGCCTTGCCGACGTTTCCAGACTGAGCCGGGCGAGAACATCCTGCCGATGAGGATTTGTTTCGTCGTCGACAAATTTCCCACTCTGTCCGAGACATTCGTGCTCGATCAGATTGCCGGATGCCTTGAAAGAGGGATGAAAGTCGGTGTCGTCTGCAATGAGATGGCCTTTGGCAAGGACAGCAATGTCGACGATGCACGTTGGCGGTCATTGCCTGGGCCGGTCGTTTCCTGGTGGGGCGGCCTCGGTCGCTACCGTTCGCTGCTGGTGAAATGGTCGGGCAGGTTTTGGGATAAGCTCTCCACCGCTATCGACCTCGCCAACGCGCACAAGCTGCGGAACGCCGATGTGATCGTGGCGCATTTTGGCCATAACGGCCTGCGCGTCGCCCGCATCATGAAGCGGCGCAGGATTTCCGCGCCCTTGGTGACCATATTCCACGGCACCGATGTCGGCAGGCCGATGCACGACAACACACTCGGCTGCTACAGGCCCGTTTTCGAAAAAGGGGCTCTCCAGCTGCCTGTGAATGCGTTCTTCCGCCAGGCCCTGATCGATGCCGGCGCCGAGCCGGCGCAGGTCGCGGTCCACCACATGGGCATTCGCCCTGGCGAGATCGAATATCGCTGGCGCTCCTGGCAGGGACGTACGCTGTCTTTCATCTCGGTGTGCCGGCTGACCGAGAAGAAGGGGACCGAATATGCGCTTCGTGCGCTCGCCGGCCTGCCGCATCGCGACTGGATCTATTCGGTGATCGGCGGCGGAGAATTGCTGGAGCAGTTGAAGCGCATCGCCATCGATCTCGGTATTGCCGACAGGGTGACTTTCCTTGGACCGCGTCCGCACGGCGAGGTGAAGCAGCGTCTGCGTGACGCGGATGTCTTTCTTCTGCCAAGCGTCGCCGGGCGAGACGGCGATCTGGAAGGAATACCGGTTGCGCTCATGGAGGCGATGGCCGGCGGCCTGATTGCCGTGAGCACCTATCATTCGGGGATTCCCGAGCTGATCGAGGATCATAAGACAGGCTTCCTCGTACCCGAACGGGACGTCGCCGCGCTTGCCGGCAAGCTCACCTGGATCGCCGAGAATCCAGGCCTGTGCGAGCAGGTTGCGCTTGCCGCCCGGAGGAAGGTCGAGGCGGATTTCAATGCCGATATCTTGAACGAACGCTTTGCGCAGATCATCGCGCGGCTGGGGGAGACCGGATCCGTCACATGAATGCCAATCCGCCGCCCCCTCAATTCGGTCGCGTTGCCTTGCGCGGCGGGCTGGTCACTGCTGGCGCCCAAGGCTTCAAGATAGCGATCCAGTTCCTTTCGGTCGTCATCCTTGCCCGGCTACTTGTTCCCGAGGATTTCGGCCTCGTGGCTTCTGTGGGACCGATCGTGGCCTTTGTCGGCCTGCTCCAGGACCTCGGCCTCCAGCAGGCGGTCATCCAGCGCAAGGAGATCGATCAACGGCAGCTCAACCAGGTCTTCTGGCTGACCGCGGTTGTCGGCCTGTGCGCCGGCGCGGTCGTGGCTTGCCTGGCCCCCGCCATTGCCGCTTTCTACGGCGACCAGCGCATGTGGGGAATAACACTTGCTTCCGCCGTGCCGCTGCTTTTTGGCAGTCTTGCCGCTGTGCCGATTGCCTTGATGAACCGCCATCTGCAATTCGGCCAGCTTGCGCTCAACGACACGATCACCGCGGCCGTCGGGCTGCTCGCCACCGCAACCGCGGCGTATTTGGGGCTTGGCTATTGGTCGCTGGTTTTGGGGCCGGCCGTTTCAGCCGTCGTAGCGCTGGTCGCCGGCTGGTTGGTGACGCGCTGGACGCCGTCCTGGCCGAATCTGAAGATCGATGGCGACATATTCAGGTTCGGCGCGAATCTCACCGGCTTCAACCTGGTCAACTTTCTCTCTCGCAACCTCGACAACATTCTAATCGGAAAATATTCCGGCGCGACCGAGCTGGGCTACTATGATCGCGCCTACAAGCTGCTGCTCTTTCCGCTGCAAAACATCAACCAGCCGCTGACGCGCATCATGGTGCCGCTGCTCAGCCGCATCCATGAGGACAAGCAGCGCTTTCGCGACATCTATGTCCGGACAAACTGGCTGCTGGCCGTCATCACCATGCCCGGCATTGCGACGTTGACACTGACTTCGGAGCAGGTGGTCAGGCTTCTCTTCGGTGAGCGCTGGATGGCTGTGGCGCCGATTTTCGCCTGGCTGGGCATCGCCGGCCTGATGCAGTCCGTATCGAGCACCACGGGATGGATATTCATCTGCCAGGGCAAGACGAAGACGATGTTCCATTGGGGCATCTATTCGTCGCTGACGACCGTCGCCTCCTTCATCGTCGGCTTGCATTGGGGCGCCATCGGCGTCGCGGCTGCCTATGCCATCAGCGGCTATGTGCTGCGTGTCCCGGTGCTTGCCGCCCTGATCCATCGCGTCGGCCCGGTGACCGCGGGCGATTTCCTGGGCATACAGGGGCTCTTCATCGTCTCGTCCCTGCTTGCCTGGCTCTCGTATCTGTCGTTGCCGGCATTGCTGACCAGCCAGTCGGACCTGCTCGCGATCCTTGTAGCGATTGCCCTAAATTACGGGTTCGCCCTGGCCCTCATGCTTGCTGTTCCGCAGTCGCGCAGGGCGTTGCTCGCCACTCTTGCCAACGTCGCCAGCAACATTGGGTGAGCGGCGGCTGCCGATCAAGGACGACAACGGCCCGGTTGCCGACATTGCCGACGCATGCTCTTCCAGCACGGCCTCGAGGCTTGCCCGGCGATAGTGGCCAAGGCTGCCGATGAATCTGCCGATTTTTTCGGCCGCTTCCGTGGGCGTCACGGTATCGATGTCGAGGAGAAGGTCGGCGACGCCGATATGCTTTGCGACTTCCTTGGTCTTGAATTCATAGGCGATCGGCAGAACCGGCGTGCCAACGCAAAGCGACATGATCATCATATGCATGCGCGTCGCGACGACGAAGTCGCAATCCTTCACCACCGCCATCAGTTGATCGGGCGTATGAAATGTGGCGTCGACATTGACGTGCTCGGCGATTTCCGGGTCGAGTTCGGCCACGATCGCCCGCGCGGTTTTGGCGTCGTCATGGGCATATTCCGGCACGCCCTGGCACGTCGAAACGAAGGTCACCTCCTTGGCATGGTCCCTGACGAGAATTGTGGCGATCTCCCGGATCGAATCGAGATAGCGGCGCATGCCGTCCTCACCGTCGCTGACGAAGCTCCAGTGACGGACGGAAATAGCGACGCGACCCGTCTGCGCCGGCGCGCTGCCGAGATGTTTCTTGATCCTGTCGGTATCGGCCAGGGCAAACACGGCATCGGCGACCACATGGCATTTGCCCGGGTCCTTCACCAGATCCAGTATGTGATTTCTGGACCGCTCGTCACGCAGCAGGATGAGCGGAGCCCGATCGAAGATCGGACCGAGCTCCTGGCGATTGTAGTTTTTCTTGAACGGGCCGAGCGATTGCGTGAAGAAGATCGGGTCCTTCCCCAGGATCGCATCGATGCGGAATTGATTGAGCCGCTTTTCGAGATCGTAATTCTCGACGAGATAAGTTCCGCCTGTCGTCACCACCAGGTCGGCGCTCGCATAGGCTTCAAGGCCGCGGCGGTCGTCCTGGTTGAAGAAAAAGCTGCTGGCGGCGCCGTTTTGCGCGAAGCGCCGCAAGGCGCGCCAGACTGCCCGGTTGTAGAGCGACTTGAGACGGCCCTTTATCCCGCCGCCGCGCCGATCCTTGAGCAGGGATTCCGACAACAGCTTGTGAAATTCGAGATCCGGGTAATCTTTCTTCGGGTAAAGCCTGGCCGCGACGTCTGGCTGACTGTCGAAAACCAGGAACCGCACATCGCCGCCGACGACCGATCTGAGAATATGGCGGATGGCCAAAAGAATCGCGGCATCGCCAGTGTTCAGACACACTGTGTTTTCGATCACGACTTTCATGGGGACCCTCGTTTCGCGTCCGTGGCCAGGCCAGCGGCGGTTAAAACGGCATGTTTTGCCGAAGTGCTGCCACGCGATCCGCGTCGCGATCCTGGCGTGCCGCACCACGCTCGTAACCAACGTCGAACCCAGATCGACGCCAGGCAGCGTTGAGAGTAGCCTATCATTTTTGCAGTGCAACAAAAAATGTGCGCGCGTCTGCTACGCCGCACCAAAATTGTTGCGATGCAGCAAAAGCTGTACTAGCATCCCGAATGGGTGGGCCGAACATCGGTCGAGTTTCATGCTGCATGTCTTGTACCTTGTGCATGACGTATCCGACCCGGCAGTGCGCCGGAGGGTCCAGATGCTCAAGGCAGGCGGCGCCAGGGTAACCCTGGCGGGCTTCCGCCGCACCACCAGTCCGGTCGCTGAGATCGAGGGTATCAAGCCTGTCGACCTCGGCGCGACACGCGACGGCCGATTCGCGCAGCGTCTCGGGGCGGTCGCCAAGGCGGCCATGTCGATCGGCGCGAAGCTGGGCGCCATGCTCAGGCCCGATCTCATAATCGCGCGCAACCTCGAAATGCTGGCTCTTGCCCGCCGCGCCAATGCCGCCCTCGGAGCGAACGTGCCCATCGTCTATGAATGCCTCGACATCCATCGCCTGGTGCTGCGCGACGATTTTGTCGGCCGGACATTGCGCGGCGCCGAGCGTCATCTCGCCCGCGACGTGAAGCTTCTGGTGACCAGCTCGCCAGCCTTCATCGCCAATTATTTCGAGCCCTTCGGCCAGATCGGCGCACCAGTCGAGCTGATCGAAAACAAATATTTCGAGGCGGCATCCGTTGTCGCAGCGCACTCTTTCGAGGACGACAGCCCGGCGACGCCACCCTGGCGGATCGGCTGGTTCGGCGCCCTGCGCTGCCGCCGCTCGCTGGAACTGCTGGCGGACTTCACCCGCCGGCAGGCGGGGCGTTTTGAGGTCGTGCTCAGGGGCCGCCCGGCACTGTCCGAGTTTCCGGATTTTCATGGTTTCGTTGAGGCCGAGCCGTGGCTTTCGTTCGAGGGGCCCTACCGCAATCCGGAGGATATGGCGGCAATCTACGGGCAAGTGCACTTCTCCTGGGCGATCGATTTCTTCGAAGCCGGCCAGAATTCCGAATGGCTGCTTCCCAACCGCCTCTACGAGGGCTGCCGCTTCGGCGCCGTGCCGATCTCGATGGCCGGCACCGAGACCGGCCGGTTCCTCAAAGGGCAGGATATCGGCGTGCTTCTGTCCGAGGCGACGGCCGAGGAACTTGAGGCGATGCTCGGCCGAATGGATCAGGACAGATACCGCGCCCTGAAGTCGGGGGTATTGGCGCGCAATCCTCGGACCTGGAGCTACGACCGCAGCGACTGTGCGGTCTTTGTCGAAAAGCTGCGCGGCCTCACCGCCATGCCTTCGGCTTTTGCGGCGGCGGCATGATGGCAAAGGACGCGCAAAGACCGGTGACGCAGGCAAATCAATCGATCCTAATCGTCATTCCCTGCCTCAACGAGGCGGACCATATCGGCGGCCTGCTCGGCCAGTTGCGGCCCGCGGCGGCACGGCTCGGCGGCCGCATCGTCGTCGCGGACGGCGGCAGCACCGACGGCACGCAGGCCATCGTCGAAAAGATCGTGGCGAAGGATCCCCGGGTTGTCCTGCTCGCCAATCCGAAGCGCCTGCAAAGCGCTGCCATCAATCTGGCGGTCGCGCGCCTCGGTGAAGGCGCGGATTATCTCATCCGCATCGACGCGCATGGCGGCTATCCGGACGATTACTGCGATCGGCTGGTCGAGGAGGCGCTTGCGACCGGCGCCGATTCGGTCGTCGTTTCGATGCTGACCGCCGGCACCGGGGCCGTGCAGAAGGCCGTGGCGGCGGCGCAGAATTCCAAACTTGGCACCGGCGGCTCGAAGCACCGGCACATGTCCGAGGGCGAGTGGGTCGACCACGGTCACCACGCGCTGATGCACATCGCCGCCTTCAAGCATGTCGGCGGCTATGACGAGAGCTTCAGCCACAACGAGGACGCCGAGCTCGACTACCGCTTGCGCAAGGCCGGCTATCGCATCTGGATGAGCGGCCGGACGCAGATGGTCTATTATCCGCGCTCGACGCTGAAGAGCCTTTATTTCCAGTATCTCGGCTATGGCCGCGGCCGCGCCCGGAATGTGCTCAAGCACCGCATGGTGCCTAAGATCCGCCAGATGATCCCGCTGCTGGTGGCGCCCGTGGTGCTGCTCGGCCTGTTCTCCTTCGTCCTCTGGCTGGCGGCGGTGCCGTTCCTTTTGTGGGCGACGGTGTGCCTCGGCTACGGCCTGGCGACGGCGGTACGCCAGCGCAACGCCAGCATCGCGCTGGCCGGAGTCTCGGCCATGGTCATGCATTTCGGCTGGTCTGTCGGTTTCTGGCAGCAGCTTTTGACGCCGCGCTCGCAGCGCAAGGTGGCGTGATGGCCGGCCGCTCGATCGACGTCTGCATCTGCACCTTCCGCCGGCCTGAACTGGCCGACACGCTGCGCTCCGTCGCCGCCCTGGAGAAGCCTGAAGGCTCGGAGGTCGGCATAGTCATTGCCGATAATGATGATGAACCAAGCGCCCAGAAGTTGGTGAAGGCGCTGGCCGAGGATTTGAAGCTGCCGGTCCGCTATCGCCACGCGCCGGCGCGCAACATCTCGATCGCCCGCAACGCCTGCCTCGACGCCAGCGTGTCGGACTTCGCCGCCTTCATCGACGATGACGAGACGGCATCGCCCGGCTGGCTGGTCGAGTTGATGGCGACGGCCGATGCCACCGGGGCCGCAGCGGTGCTTGGGCCGGTGCGGGCGCATTATCGCCAGGACGCGCCGGATTGGATGCAAAAGGGCGACTTCCACTCGACCTTGCCGGTCTGGGTGCGCGGCGAGATACGCACGGGCTACACCTGCAACGTCCTGCTCAGAATGACCGATGCGAGCCTGCGCGGGCGGCGCTTCAGCCTGGCGCGCGGCCAGACCGGCGGCGAGGATACCGAGTTCTTCGATGCCATGGTCAAGGCCGGCGGCCGCATCGCCTTCGCGCCGCAAGCCTTTGTCGACGAGGTCGTGCCGCGCGCCAGGGCCGCGTTCGACTGGCTGCGCCGCCGCCGCTTCCGCTTCGGCCAGACGCACGGCCACCTGATCGGGCGCGGCACCGGCGGCATCCGCCGCGCCGGCCAGGTCGGGCTGGCTTCAGCCAAGGCCGCTTACTGCTTCGGCATGGCTGTTTTGACCGCGATCAGCCCTGTGCGACGGAACCGCAGCGTGCTGCGCGGCATTATGCACGTTGGTGTCGTCTCCGGTTTGGTCGGCGTCCGTGAAATCCGCCAGTACGGCCTCACTTCGCCAGAGCAAGGGAACAAGCGTGCAGCCTGACGTCAGCTTCGTCATCGCCGCCTATAATGCGGAGACCACTCTCGACCGCGCCATCGCCGGCGCGATCGCCCAGCTTGGCGTCACCGTCGAGGTCATTGTCGTCGACGACCAGTCGCGCGACGGCACGCTGGGTGTGGCACGAGCTTACCCGGAAGACATCGTCAAGGTGGTGGCGCTACCCGAGAATCGCGGCCCAGGCGGCGCCAGGAATGCCGGTCTCGATTTCGCGCGCGGCCGCTGGGTGGCGGTGCTGGATTCCGACGACGCCGTTCTCCCGGGCCGTATGGCTGCGATGATCGCGCGGGCGGAAGCGGCCGGCGCCGAGATAGCTGTCGACAATGTCCAGGTCGTGCGCGAGGACGGCACGCCCGACGACACCATGTTCCCGGCCGGTTATCTCGAAGCTTTGCGCGAAATCTCGCTGGCCGACTACATCGACGGCAATCTGGTTTTCGAATCGCGCTTCAATCTCGGCTATCTCAAGCCGGCCTTCCAGCGGCGGTTCCTCGACGAGAACCGGCTGCGCTACGACGAGAAGCTGCGCATCGGTGAGGACTACATCCTGCTTGCAAGCGCGCTTGCCACCGGTGGCCGTTGCGCTGTCGAGCCGACGGTCGGTTATGTCTACCATATCCGCACCGGCTCGATCTCGCGCGTGCTCGAATTGCACCACGTCGAGGCGATGATGCGCGCCGACGCCGCGTTCGCGGCGGCATACCCCATGGACAGCGGCGCCCAGATGGCCTTCGCGAGGCGCAGCCGCAGCCTGCGCAAGGCTGCGTCCTTCCTGTCCCTGGTCCAGCACATCAAGGCGCGCGCGCCGCTCAAGGCGATAGGCACGGCGCTCAGGGATCCGGCCGCGATCGGGCATATGTCGATGCCGATCGCGGTCCGGCTCAGAAGGGTTGCGGCGCAAGTTCGCCGTCGGGGCGGGGAGATGAAGCATGCGGCCGATTTGATAGCCGGCGACAGGTAGAAATTTTTTTCTCTCAGAAGGAAGACCAGATGCAGAAAGTCAGGAAGGCAGTCATCCCGGTGGCGGGGCTCGGAACACGGTTCCTGCCGGCGACCAAGTCCATGCCGAAGGAGATGCTTCCCGTCGTCGACAAGCCCGTCGTGCAATATGCCGTCGACGAGGCGTTCGAGGCCGGCATCGAGCACATCGTCTTCGTCACCGGTCGCAACAAGGCGGTTATCGAGGACTATTTCGACCTGCATCCTGAACTGATCGGCACGCTGGAGCAGACCGGCAAGAAGGCGCAGCTCGAATCGCTGGAAAGCCTGCTGCCGGTTGCCGGCGCCACCTCCTTCATCCGCCAGCAGTCGCCGCAGGGCCTCGGCCATGCTGTCTGGTGCGCGCGCGACGTGATCGGCAACGAGCCCTTCGCGCTGCTGCTTCCCGACATGGTGTCCTTCGGCGCGCGCGGCTGCCTTGCCGAGACCGTCGATCTTTATCAACGGACCGGCGGCAATGTGATCGCCGTCGAGCGCTGCGATCCCGCCGAAACGAGCAAATATGGCATTGTCGGCCGTGGCGACGAGGTCGGCTCCGGCTTCCAGGTCACGGAGATGGTTGAAAAGCCCGCGCCCGCCAAGGCGCCGTCGAATTTCTACATCAATGGCCGCTATGTGCTGCAGCCGGAAATCTTCGCGCTGCTCGGCAATCAGCAGCGCGGCGCCGGCAACGAGATCCAGCTGACCGACGCCATGGTGCGCCTCGCCCAGAGCCAGCCCTTCTACGCCCAGCCTTTCGACGGCCGCATGTTCGACTGTGGCTCCAAGGAAGGCTTCATCGAGGCCACCATCGCCTTTGCTTTGGCTCGCGACGACATGAAAGGCCCTGTCCTCGAAATGCTGCAGCAATTCGTCCGGTCGCATGAGCGCCGGGAAGTAGCCGCATAATGCCCATCTTTCGGGTGCATATGCGGTTTCGCGATGGCGCGACAGCCACTCAGGCGCCCGGTCCTTCCGGCCCGGCGCATCCTGGCACCAACGTTGCGCGGTCTTTTCTGGTCACGACGCCGATCTACCAAGGCCGATAGCGCCTGCAACCTGGAATTGGACCGAACATGAACTATGCCAACTTCCCTATCGACAAGAGGGTGCCGTTGCCCAGTGCCGACCAGGAAAAGGGTGAAGACTTCATCGATGTCGAGCGTCTGCTTGGCATGGCCGCTCGTCAAGCCAAGGTGGTGGCGGTCTGCGCCGCCATCGGCCTGTTCCTGGGCGTGATCTATCTGCAGACCACGCCCAAGCAGTATATGTCCGTGGCGAGCGTCCTGATCGACGAGGGCATGAACAAGGTCATGGACGACATCTCGGCTGCCAGCGCAACGCAGCAGACCGACGCGACGATCCTCAGCCAGATCGAAATCCTCAACTCGGCGCGGCTGGCGTCGGAGGTGGTCGACAAGTTGAAGCTCGACCAGAACCAGGATTTCATGAACCCGCCCCAATCGGCTTTGGCCAAGGGCATCGGGTTCGTGCGCGGCATCGTCGCCTATTTCCGCGGCAATGCCGCCGATCAACTTCCCGGCATCGAGAATGTCGATGCCGCCACGCGCGAAGCCATGATCAAGACCGCGACCCACGACTACGCGGTTCTTACGCTGCAGACAGGATTGTTGGCCGATCGCGTCAGCCGCTCCAATGTCATAAGCATCGGCTACCAGGCGACAAACCCGGCACTCGCCACGGCCATCACCAAGGCCTACGCGGACGCCTATCTCGCCGACCAGCTCAACGCCAGCTTCGACGCCACCGAGCGCGCGGCCGTATGGCTGCAAGGTCGGCTGACCGAGTTGCGCGAAAGCTCGCAGGCCGCTTCCCTGGCGGTCGAGAAGTTCAGGGCCGAGCACGGCCTTTCCGCCAACAGCGACGGCCAGTTGCTGAGCGACAAGCAACTCGCCGACCTTAACGCCCAGCTCATCGTCGCGCAGGCCGATACGGCTCGCGCCAGCGCCCGCTACCAGCAGTACAAGGCGATCGTCGACAGCGGGTCGGAAAGCGCCTTCAACGATTCGGCCATAGCGGCTGATCAGCCGAGCAGCTCGGTCATCATCGGGCTCAAGACCCGCTATCTGGCGATTGCCAAGCGCCTGCAGGACGTCGAGACCAATTTCGGCAAGGATCACCCGCAGGCAGTCGCGCTGGCCAAGGAGAAGGCCGATGTCTCGGCGCAGATCTTCGGGCAGCTGAAGCAGATCACCGAAAGCTACCGCAACGACTTCGAAGTCGCGCAGACGCGCGAACAGGCGTTGCGCGACAAGATTTCCACCGCCGCCGGCAAGAGCTCGATCGATAACCAGTCGCAGGTGAAGCTGAAGGAGCTCGAGCAGCAGGCGCAGGCGCTGACCACGCTCTACCAGACCTTCCTCAGCCGCTATGAGGAAGCCTCGCAGCAGCAGTCCTTCCCGGTCGGCAAGGTCCGCATCATTTCCGATGCGACTATGCCGCTGGCGGCCTCTGGGCCTCGCACCATGCGTGTGCTGGCGCTGTCGCTGGTGCTCGGCCTGATGCTCGGCGCCGGCTTCGGCGGCCTCAACGAGTTCAACGAGCGCTTCTTCAGGACGGGCGAGGATATTCGTGATCGCGCCGGCCTCAAATTCCTCGGCTATCTGCCGACGATCGGCGGCGGCAGGGCCAAGGATTCCAAGGCCGACGACCTGCCGGCCGACAGCAAGGTGGCCAGCCTCTCCTCGGCCGAGAGGCGGGCGCGCATGCGCGTCAGCATCGATGCTCCGGCTTCGATGTTCGCCGAGACGCTGCGCAACGCCAAGATTGCCTTCGACGTCGTCATGGAGGACCGCAGCAGCCGGGTCATCGGCGTCATTTCGGTACTGCCGGGCGAAGGCAAATCGACGGTGGCCGCGAACCTCGCCGGCCTGCTTGCCGCAAATGGCGCCAAGACCTTGCTCGTCGACGGCGACCTGCGCAATCCAGGCTTGAGCCGCAGCCTCGGCATGGAGGCCGAACAGGGCCTGATGGAAGCGGTGGTGAATGGCCAGACCTGGCAGTCGGTCGGCAAGGTCGACCGCCAGACCAAGCTCGCTATCATTCCAGCCGTGCTGCGTGGCCAGTTCTCGCACACCAGCGAACTGCTGGGCTCGGCCGGCATGCGGCGCTTCATCGAGAACGCCAAGGAGACGTTCGAGTACATCATCGTCGACCTGCCGCCGCTCGGACCCGTCGTCGACGCCAAGGCTTTCGCGCCGCTGGCCGACGGCTTCGTGCTGGTCACCGAATGGGGCCGCACGCCGCGCAACATGGTGCGCTCGATGCTGGAATCGGAGCCCTATATCGCCAACAAGGTGATCGGGGCGGTGCTCAACAAGGTCGACCTGAAGAAGCTTGCCAAATACGGCTCGCTCGGCGGTTCGGAACGGTTCTTCGACCGCTACTCGAGCTACTATCTGGAAAAGTCGGAAGCGCGCGCCAAGCAGGCTGCTTGAGGCGGAGACAGGATCTGGCGGTTCAGCCCAAATGACGAACCGCCTAATCCCGTGACGACAGCAGCCGGCCGTATTTGCCGACGATCCTGAGCGCGGTCAGCCGCCCCGTCTGGAAGGCGCCGGTGTCGATGTCGAGCCGGCGCCCGTCGAGCGTCGGGACGTCGACGATCGTGTGCCCGTGCACGACCCAGCGGTCGAGCTGGTGCGCCGCTTCGAAGAACTCCTCGCGGATGTTGAGGAGGTCGCCCTCATCCTGCGCCTCCAGCGCGATGCCGGGCCGGATGCCGGCATGCACGAAGACGAATTGGTCGGAGCAGACCATCGCCGGCAGCGTGCGCAGGAAGTCGACATGGCTGTCAGGAATGGCCTCGCGTATGCGCGCGTCCGCCTCGGCGCTCGAACCGTAGAGGCTTATCAGCCGGTCGGGGTCGACCCCGTAGGAGAACAGGGTTTCGCGGCCGCCATAGCCGAGCCAAGTTTCACGCGAGAGATGTCCGTCCAGATAGAGGAGCAGCGCGACTTCATGGTTTCCCACGAGGCAGACGCGCTGAAAACCCCTCGGCGGCGGCGCCATCAGATGGTCGACCACGCGCCGCGAATGCGGCCCGCGGTCGATATAGTCACCCAGCATGATGATGATCTTGCGGCCGAGGAATTGCTGTGCGTCGAGCTCGATTTTCTGTTCCAGCGCGCTCAACTCGTCATGACAGCCATGCACGTCGCCGATCGCGTAGACGATCGTGTCGCGCATATCCATGACAAGGCGCTCGCGCGGCGCGGGTCGAGGGCGTTTCGATCGTTGGAACACTCTCACGGATTGGGGCTCGGATACTCGCACTGATTTGCGCCTCGATATCATGCCGGATGCGAACAATTCCACACCGGCGCGATCGGCAGTCGCTTCAGGCGGCCTTCAATCGATAACGGGACAGGGTGTGGTTGAAGAGCAGTCTGATGCGCTGCTCGGCCTCTGCGGCGGCCAGCCAGCTCACTGCGATAACGACAGCGCCAACAACGGCAATCGCGGCCAGATCGGGGTACGCCGGCGCGCGTTATCGCTCCGAGCATCGCCGCAAAGACGACATCGTGGACCGGATAAAGCGGACAGATGGCAGCCAGGAAACGCAAGGCGTCGACGCCGCCGGATGTCGTCTCTAGCTGAGCCATGCCGTGCCTTCGGTATGGCCCCCCACGCAAACTTTAAAGACTGATGCTGCATCGCACAACAAGCGATTGGAGTGCGGGAGAAATTGGCTAATTTCTTCTTAACGCGTCGGGCCACCGGGCGGCTAAACGCCGATGCCGCGGCCCTTCAGCGCCGCCGTGATTTCGTCTAGGATCAAGGGGTCGTCGATGGTCGCCGGCATCGTCCATTCCTCCTTGTCGGCGATCTTCTGCATCGTGCCACGCAGGATCTTGCCGGAACGAGTCTTGGGCAGCCGCTTGATCGTCACCACGGTCTTGAAGGCGGCAACCGGGCCGATCCGCTCGCGCACCAGCCCGACCACCTCGCTCTCGATCGCGCCGCTGTCGCGCGCCACACCGGCATTGAGCACGACGAAGCCGAGCGGCACCTGGCCCTTCATGGCATCGGCGACGCCGATGACCGCACATTCGGCGACATCGGGATGCGCGGCCAGCACCTCTTCCATGGCGCCCGTCGAGAGCCGGTGGCCGGCGACGTTGATGATGTCGTCGGTGCGGGCCATGACATAGAGATAGCCGTCCTCATCCATCATGCCGGCGTCGGCCGTCTTGTAGTAGCCTGGGAACTCCTCGAGATAGGCTTGGCGGAAGCGGGCATCCGCATTCCACAGCGTTGGCAGGCAGCCGGCGGGCAGCGGCAGCTTGACCACGACATTGCCGAGCGTGCCGCGCGCCACCTCATGGCCGGCATCGTCGAGGATGCGGATGTCGTAGCCCGGCATCGGCACGCCGGGCGAGCCGTATTTCACCGGCAACAGCCCGAGGCCCGCCGGATTGATCGTCATCGGCGAGCCGGTCTCGGTCTGCCACCAATGGTCGACCACCGGCCGGTCGAGCTTCTGTTCCGCCCATTTGATGGTCTCGGGATCGGCGCGCTCGCCGGCGAGGAACAGCGTGCGGAACCTCGACAGGTCGTATTTCGGCACGAACTCGCCCTTGGGGTCCTGCCCCTTGATGGCGCGGAAGGCGGTCGGCGCCGTGAACAGCGCCACCACGCCATGCTCGGAGATCACCCTCCAATAGGTACCGGCGTCCGGCGTGCCGATCGGCTTGCCCTCGAACAGCACGCTGGTGCAGCCATGCAAAAGCGGCCCGTAGACGATGTAGGAATGGCCGACCACCCAGCCGACGTCGGAAGCCGCCCAGAACACTTCGCCGGGCTTGACGCCGAACTCATTGTCCATGGTCCATTTCAGCGCCACCATATGGCCGCCATTGTCGCGCACGATGCCCTTCGGCTGGCCGGTCGTGCCGGAGGTGTAGATGATGTAGAGCGGGTCGGTGGCTAGCACCGGCACGCAGTCGACATTGGCGCCGGCGGCGCGCTCGCGGGCGACCGCGTCGGCATAGTCGATATCGTAATTGTCCTTCATCTCGCAGCGCAGTTGCTCGCGCTGCAGGATGAGGCAGGCGTCGGGCTTGTGCTTCGACATCTCGATCGCCTTGTCGAGCAGCGGCTTGTAGGCGACGACGCGACCGGGCTCCAGGCCACAGGAAGCGCTGACGATCAGCTTCGGCCTGGCGTCGTCGATACGGGTGGCGAGCTCATGCGAGGCGAAGCCGCCGAACACCACCGAATGCACGGCGCCGATGCGGGCGCAGGCCAGCATCGCAACCGCCGCTTCAGCCACCATCGGCATGTAGATGATGACGCGGTCGCCCTTGCCGACGCCGCGATGCCTCATCACCGAGGCCAGCGCGACGACTTCGCGCTTCAATTCGGCATAGGTGAATTTCCGAATCGTTCCGGTGATCGCGCTGTCATGGATCAGCGCCAGCTGGTCGGCGCGGCCGCCGGCGACATGGCGGTCGATTGCGTTGTAGCAGGTGTTGCAGGATGCGCCGACGAACCAACGGCCATAGACGCCTTGGGCCGGATCGAAGACCTTCTCGGCCGGCTTGTACCAGTCGATCGCCTTGGCCGCTTCGGCCCAAAACCCTACGGGGTCGCGTTTCCAGCCCTCATAGACTTCGTGATAGCGTGAGGCCATCCGCCTTCCTCCCAAGAAACGTTCTGCAGCCTGCCATAGACTAAGCCGCGTGTGGCGGCCATGTCTTCCTGCATTTTGGTCGACATCGCCGGCAAACGTCCCTGTTCGGCGCCTCCGGTGGAGGCGTCGCTGTCACCGTCGGTGAGATAAGCTGGCTTAGAGCGGCAGCGCCGCCAGCATCAATCCGACGCCACCGGCGATCAGGATAGCCGCCGCAAGCGCCTTCCGATGGCGTTCGAACGCCGTCGGAGCCCGTTCCCAATTGTAACGCATACAATCACTCCCCAAAGCCCGGCGGACTCATAGCTTACGCAAGGGCAGGAAGGCAAGATCTCGCTAATATTCGCCCGCGACGGTCATGCTTGCAGGGCCGGTTGGCCCCTTCGCCATCCATGCCGATGGACAGTCTCGCGGCGCCGCGCTAATTGCTCTCCAGCGAAGGGAGCGGGCGGATGGCGGAAATCGGCTCTGAAACGGTGCTTCGGATGGCGGACGATGCGTCCGTGCAGCATGTCGGCGATGGCGCCGTCGTGCTTTTGGCGCGCAGCGGACAGCTTTACACCTGCAACGACACGACCGAGGCTTTTCTCGAAAAGGTGAACGGCGCGCGCAATCTCAACCAGATCGTCGACCTGCTGGCGGACGAATTCGAGGTCGACAAGGCAACGCTCGACCAGGATATGGCCGAATTGGCCGCCGAGTTGGTGGCTGAAGGCATCCTCGCCGACCCAGGCGTGTGATGACCGACGGACCGGTCCTGCGCGCCGTGTTCCGCGCCCATTTGTGGCTCAGCGCCCGCCTGCTGCCGGTGCTGGTCGGCCGGCGCGATTTCGAAAGCGTGTTGAAACTGGCGCCGTTGCGCTCGCCCGCGCCCTATCGTGACTTGCCCTGGACCTACATCGTCCAGCGCGTCAACCGAACGGTGCGGCGGCCCTGGTTCATGCGCGACCGCAGATGTCTTCGCGAGGGTCTGCTCGGCTTCCGTTTTCTGCGCATGGCCGGTCTCGACCCGGAGCTGCGTTTCGGCGTCGACGTCAAATCGATGCACGAGCCCCGCCTGTCGGCGCATTGCTGGGTCTGCCTCGACGGCAAGCCGGTGGTCAGCGACAGTCAGCCCGGCATGGTGGAAATCTACCGCCACCCGCCCAGCGTGAAGGCGTCCGCTGCTTGAGCGACCAGACTTTCTTCTACGACCTCAAAGGGCAGGTCCTAAGCGTGACCACCGCCCGCGCCGACCTCTGGCCGAGCTTCGACCTGATGCTCGGCACCCTGCGCGTGGAGGAGGCCGCCCAGCCTGGCTTTCGTGTCGACATCATCGAAACGCTTGATCTGCAGGAAAACCCTGAAGGGGTATTGGCTTTCGACGGCGAAGTGCCCTTCGATGGCCATTGCCGGATGATAGACGCCGGAGACGTCTTCCACCTCGTCTTTCCAGGCCAGCAGACGCTGTCGATCCGCGACAAGGAGGGCTGCGCCGAAATCCGCGTTCATCCGGACACCAAGATCAAATGGACGCTGCTGATGATGTTACTGGATGCAGCGCTCGATGCCGGAGGGCAGCACATGCTGCACACGGCTGGCCTGACGTTGCCGGGCAGCGAGGCGCTCGTCCTGGTCCATGCGCCGAGCGGCACGGGCAAGTCCACGACGTCGCTGGCGCTCGCCTCGCAGGGCTTCGGCCTCTGTTCCGACGACGTCATGATCCTCAGGGCGACACAGGATGGTGTAACGGCCTGGGGCATGCCGCGCAAAGTGAAGATCCATCGCAACACCGCAGCGATGCTGCCTTTCGTGTCGCCTTGCCTTGGCGAAACATGGAATGCGGAGGGCGAGCAGGCCGTGTCGCTCGATCGCCTTGCCGAGATCATCCGTGTCGAGGATGTTCGCGCCAGGCCGATCGCGGCTCTTCTTCATCTTGCCCGCTCGGCGGATGGCGAGACAAGGCTCGTGTCCATGCCGAGGACCGATGCCATGGTGGCTTTGGCCGCCGACAATGTGAGGACCGGCACGACCGGCTTGTTGCCGCTGCAGAAAAGGCGAATGGCGACGATCGCAGCATTGGTCAAGACGGTGCCGACCTTCACGCTGGAAGTCGGAGCAAGCCCGGCGGATGCGGCCGCGTTGATTCAGGCTACGCTGCACGGCTGAGGCGCGTTCAATCCTTTGCGCCGAAACGCCGGATGTCGAAGGAGCGCCGCTCCGGCCGGCCTTGGCGGGGTTTCGACTGCCATCGCAGCAGCAGCCGTGACAGCTTGTTGTAAGCCAGGTAGACGACGCGCGCGTCAGCGCAGTCGAACGCCACCAGTCCCCATCGGCGTTTCGCCGCTTCGCCTGTGGGTGGTCCCAGGCGACGGATTGGATGAGCAAGCCGAATAGGTCTTCCATTGATCAAGGCGCTGACCGGAACGCTCGACCCGACGATCCGGCACAACCGGGCGACATGCTCGCTTGACGATCGCGCCCCGACGATCAGCGGACCACCCTCGATCTGCGCCCACCCATACGCCCCATCCGGCTGAGGCATTCCGGCAAGTTTGCCCAGGCAATATTCGGGCGCAACATCTGCCGCTAGCACAGCAATCGCGTCAGCCAAGGCCCTGTTGACGGTTGCGGCCGAACGCCAATTCTCCGCTGTAAAACCAACCTGCGCAAGGATGTCCCCCTCGTCGAAGCAGGACGTCATCTTGTGCAAGGTCACGCCGCCATGCGCTTCATGCATCTGGTCGATGACCAGCCGGTGGATTGGATGCGGGCCGCGATAGTGCGGCAGAAGCGCGGGATGCAGGTTGAGGCCGCCGTTTGGAAACAACTCCAGCACGGTTCGCGGAATCAGTCTGCCATAACCGAAACAGATCAAAAGATCGGCGCCCGATGCGCCGAGCCGCGTGCCGAGCGTATCCCAGTCATAGGGCGGGCCGAATTCGATCAGCGAGGGCGTGGCGTGTCCAGGATGAGACCTCAACGCGAACCTCCGCCGCAGGCGACGGCGGATCACACTGAAGCTGAAGCGTTTGCCGGCACGTGGGCCCGGCACGACGACGGCGGCGATGTGGTGGCCGCGATCTGCCCAACGCGCAAGCATGGGCGCGGTGACGGAAGAAACCTCGGTAACGAATACGGCCGAGAGCTGTTTCTCCATGCCGGGTTCAGGCTGGATACGGCCGCGGCCGCGCCAGCCTCTGCACCCATCGAAAGGCATCGCGGCTGAGGCGCGAGCGCAGCTTTTCTCGCGAATTGACCTGAAGCAGCATATTGCCGGTGATCAGCCATTTCGCCAGCCTTATCGAGAGGTCCGGCTTGATGCGGCTCGCCAACTCGATCGCGCGCTGCGCGCCGAACAGGCGCCCGGTCACGTTGAGGACCGTCGCAAGCTCGAGCTCGATGCCGGTCATGCGGGCGGCCTCCAGCAGGCGCGCTTCGTCTTCCGGCGATTTCAACGCCCGCACGCCTTGCAGCACGTCGACGCAGAGCTGCAGCCGATGGAACTTGTGGCCGCCGGCCGCGTGAACGATGGCAATGGTCAGAAGTGCGGCCGGCGTATCGGTTTCGCCGCCGTCGATCGCCTGCAGCTCGCGAAAGCCGAGCGACAAGCGTCTGCGCATGCCGGTGTCGTGCACCAGATTGCCGTGCAATTCGACGAGCAGGCTGGAGTTCTCTTTCTCCAGCCATTTGAATTCCTGCAACGCGTGCGACTCGGCTTCGCCGCTGCCGAGCACGAAGCCGCACTCGCCGATGATCTTGTTGGCTTCGTCGATTGCGGCGGGATCGACGAGGATGTCGATGTCGGTGAAGGGACGGTCCGCAATCTGGCTGTAAAGCTTGCGTGCGAACACCGGTCCTTTGACGATCCGGGCCGGCACGCCTTTCGCGGCCAATGCTTTCATGATGCGGTCGCCATGGTACTGTAGCAACATCGACTGGCCGGTTGCCATCGTCGCAGCGTCGCGCAAATCGGACAATTTCAGCTGCAGAGCCGCGTCCCGCGGCAGTCGAGCGTCGCCGATCTCCCGGAGCTTGCGCAGCATAATCGGCAGAACGCCGTGGAACTCCGCATTGGCGAGCAGCGCCAGCAAGGTCTCGGCCGCAAGGCCAATGCCAATGGCAACCGATGCGTCGGGGTCGGCGAAGCTCAGCAGCAGTTTTTCATCGGCAGGAACAAGAGACGGCAGCATCATTCTGGTCGGATTCGGTCATCAACACAGATATCGTTGCAGAAAAGCACCAGGGACGCCAGCAGCGCGAGGGCGAAGCTCACGTATGAATTGACAGTGCGAATAGCTTTGCCGCATTCTCAAAAGCGGGAGTCGGAGACATGAAAATGACCAAGAAGCAGTATCAAGCGCCAGTTCTGCGCAAGGCGGCCAAGCTGTCCGCCGTGGTAGCCGTCACCTCAAAACCAGCGGCCTAGCCAAGTTCGCAGCCTTTCATTGCGCCCCTAAATGCCCCAGCGCAGTGCTGCGGTGTGGACAGGAGCGTCCCACAACTTCGTCATCTCATCGTCCAGCATGGTCAGCGTGATCGAGCAGCCGGCCATGTCTAGGGACGTCACGTAAGACCCAACCAGCGAGCGGACGATCGTTATCCCGTGCTTTTCAAAGATTATGCGGGCGCTGTTGTACATCAGATAGAGCTCCATCGAGGGCGTGCCGCCGAAACCGTTGACGAATAGCATCGCCGGCCCTTTGGCGCGGTCGCCGAGATCGCCGGCGATCGCCGCGCAGACCTCCTCGGCGATGGCGTCGGCGCTCTTCAGCGCGTCGCGCCGCCGGCCGGGCTCGCCATGGATGCCGACACCGAATTCCATCTCGCCGTCGCCGATCTCGAAAGTCGGCTTGCCGGCGGCGGGCACCGTGCCGCTGGTCAACGCCACACCCATCGAGCGCGTCGCGGCGTTGATACGTTCGCCCAGCGCTTTGAGCGCGGACAGCGCCATGCCTTGCTCCGCCGCCGCGCCGACGATCTTTTCTACCACCAGCGTGCCGGCAACGCCGCGTCGTCCGGTCGTGTAGGACGAGTTCTCGACCGCGACGTCGTCATTGGTCACGACCTGCAGCACGCCATCCGCCATCTCAGCCGCCATGTCGAAATTCATCACATCGCCTTCGTAATTCTTGACGATGAACAGGCAGCCGGCGCCGGTGTCGACGGCCTCAACGGCGGCCAGCATCTGGTCCGGAGTCGGCGAGGTGAAGACCTGGCCGGGGCAGGCGGCGTCCAGCATTCCGTGGCCGACAAGGCCGCCATGCAGCGGCTCATGGCCCGAGCCGCCGCCGGAGATCAGCGCCACCTTGCCCTGCTTCAGTTCCTTGCGGCGAATGAATTTGTGGCCCTCTCCAAGCACGAGGATATCGGAATGAGCCGCCGCAAAGCCATCGAGGGTTTCGGTCAGCACCGTGTCCACAGAGTTGATGAATTTCTTCATGGCAGTCCTCCCATGCTCCCGCTTTAGCCGCTGCCCTTGCCGGCGATGCTGGTTATTTTCTGGATGAAGTCGTTGATCGCCCGGTCGAGCGCCGCGTTCTGCTTGTCGTCGCCGAAATCCGGCACAATGAGCGAAACGTGGCGCGTCTTGCGCTGGCCCGAAGCCGCGGGCGCTTTGCCGGGATGGGCCCGATGATAGGCGGCCATGAACTGGTCGCGCTCGGCCTGGCTGAAGTGGCAGACGGAAAAGATCGAAGGCAGATGCTTTGACGGGATCGGGATCGAATAGGCTGGGCTGGAAATCTGCGTGACGAAGCTGCGGTGCTTGCCGAGCGCATCGGCAAGCCGCTGGCGCATGCCCGAGGGACGCTGGTCGATGACCTGCGAAAGGATCGTCTTATAGGCGCGGATCGCGTCTTCGGAACCGACTTCTTGTATCTTGGCAGTCTTGCCCATGCCGCGCCTACGCCGCAACGTCAGCGATGGCCGCCTTGGCCATCGCCAGTTGAGCAGGGGCGACCGAGAGGTCGCGCAGGCCGGCCTCAAGCAGCGCCGGGATGGCTGCAGGGTCGCCGCCGGCATCGCCGCAGAGGCTGACCGGAATTCCCTTCTCCCTTCCGAAGCCGGCAACCGCCTCGATCAGCCGCAGCACCGCCGGGTGACGGACGGAATTGAGATGCGCCACGGCTGCGTTATCCCGTGCGGCCGCCATCACATATTGCGTCAGGTCGTTGGAGCCGATGGAGAAGAAGGCGACGTCGGCGAAATCCTCTGGCGCCAGCGCGACGGAAGGCACTTCGACCATGATGCCGAGCGGCGGCAGCCTGTGCGCGACGCCTTGCGTGGCAAGCGCGGCCTGTTCCTGCGCGAACAGCGCGGCCGCTTGGCTGTACTCGTCAGGCGTGGCGATCATCGGGAACATCACCTTCAGATTGCCGTGGATGGCGGCACGCAGCAATGCCCGGATCTGCACGCGGAAGATATCGAGCCGCGCCAGTGACAGCCTGATGCCACGTAGGCCAAGAAACGCATTGGTCTCCTCGACCGTGAAGCCCGGCACCGGCTTGTCGCCGCCGGCGTCCACGGTGCGGATGGTCACCGGTTTGCCGCCGGCCCATTCCAGCACCTTGCGGTAGGCGTGGTATTGCGTCTCCTCGTCCGGCAGTGTCTTGCCGAACAGGAATTCCGTACGCATCAGGCCGACGCCGTCGCAGCTCTCGACATCGATGCCTTCGACATCGGAAGGGTAGGCGATATTGACCTGCACGCGCACCGCGGTGCCGGCCTTGGTCACGGCCGGCGCCGTCAGGAATGTCCTCGCCGAGCCCAGGCGGTCGGCGAAGGAGGAGGCCGATTGCCGGAAGGTTTCGGTCTCGGCCGGCGACGGTGAGAAAATGATCGCGCCGTGTTCGGCATCGAGCAGCGTGTCGCCTATGATCGGTGCGGATGCGACGCCGAGGCCGACAACCATCGGCACGCCGCGCGACCGCGCCAGCATGGCGACATGGCTAGCCGTGCTGCCGCGCTTGAGCGCGATGCCGCCGCCTTCGCTCCAATTGGTTTCGAGGAAGCGCATCGGCGCGATGTCCTCGCCATAGAGGATCGCGCCCGGGGGCGCAGCGGCCTCGCTTTCCTCGCTCAGCGCTCGCAGCACCTGGTCGCGGATGTCCCGCAGATCGGCGGCGCGGGCGCGGAAATAGTCCTGGTCCGACGCTTCGTAGCCGGCGATCTCACTGTCCAGCGCGGCCCGCCACGCGGCGTCCGCCGGCTGTCCGGAGTCGATCGCGGCCAGGGCCGGACCGCTCAATGCGTCGTCCTCCAGCATGGCGATGTGGAATTCGAGGATGCCGGCGGCATCGCCGTCGGCGGTTTCCATCAGCGCCGCCAGCCGGCCGACGGCCTTGCCGATTGCGCTCGCCAGTGCGGCTTGTTCTTCCTCGGCGCTCGCCTTGGCTTTGTAGCTGGCCGGAGACTGGTCGAGGTCGAACAGCGGGCCTTCGGCATAACCGGGAGAGGCGGGGATACCGTCAACCCGCATGACCCGCTTTCCTTGCCGGCCTTGTGACATTCAGATCGGTCTCAAGCGGATCGGGCATGATCCGCATCCTCGTCGAAGTCACGCTGCACCAGATCGACCAGCGCTTTCACCGCCTGGGTCGCGCCGTCGCCCTTGGCGCGGATGTGCAGCAGCGTCCCCTTCGGCGCCTTGGCTGCCATCACTTTGACGATGCTCTTGGCGTCGAACCAGGGGCCGTTGGCGGCCACCGCCATCTCCACCTCGGCCGCGAACGTCTTGGCGAGCTTGGTGAACTTCACCGAAGGGCGCGCATGCAGCCCCACCGCGTGGGTGATCAGGACCGTTGCTTCGGCGAATGCGGACATTCAGTCGGTTCCCGTTCGTTCACGACGGCGACAGTTCATGCGCCGTCGTCACCACTTCCTTGAGCGAGGCGCCGCCGGAGGATTCGGTCGCGGCCATCACCGCGCCCTCGACGATCGGCGCGTTGCAGACCACGATCTTGTGCGAGCGCGGCTCTCCGATCATCTCGACCGCCATCTCCGAGTTGGTCTCGGCACCGCCGAGATCGACCAGGATGGCGACGCCCGCTTCAGACCAGGCCTTGTCGATCGCGCCCATGATCGCCTCGACGCTGGTGCCGAGCCCGCCATGGCCGTTTCCGCCGCACCATGCAAGCGGCACTTCGTCACCCACCATCTGGCGCACCATGTCGGCCGTGCCCTCGGCCACGAGGGGCGAATGCGACACGATGACGATCCCGACATTGCTCATCAATTACCCTCTATCGCTCCGGCGACCGCGCGCACCAGAAGCGCGGTAGAGCGCGCTCCGGCGTCCATATGCCCGATCGAGCGGTCTCCGAGAAAGGAAGCGCGCCCGCGCAGCGCCCTCATCGGCACCGTGGCCTCCGCCGCCTTGTCGGCTGCGTCGGCGATTTCGCCTGCAGTCTTGCCTTGCGCCAGCGCCTCATACACCGGCTGCAGCACGTCGAGCATGGTTTTTTGCCCCGGCTGTGATTTGCCGCGCGCCGCGACCGCTTCGATCGCCTTGCCGAACGCCGCGGTTAGGCCGCTTCGATCGGGTGCTGCCGGCAATTCCTTGCCGAGCGCCATGAATAACGTGCCGAACAGCGGACCGGAAGCGCCGCCCACGGTCATCACCAGCTTGGTGCCCACCCCTTTCAGCGCCTCGGGCAGCGGCTTGGCCGCGAAGGCGTCGGCCTCGGCGCGCACCGCCTCGAAGCCGCGCTTCATGTTCAGCCCGTGGTCGCCGTCGCCGATCGCCTGGTCGAGCGCGGTCAGTTCCTCGGCATGCGCCGCGATCGTATCGGCGGCCGCCGCGATCAGTCTGGAGAAATCGGATGCGGCCATTGTCCGTCCTTCATGCCGGGGCGAACAACGCCGCCACGGCAGCGAAAACCTCGGCGACCGCGAACGCGCCCGGATCCGCAGTGTCGAGTTGCCTGCCGATATAGGCGGAGCGGCCGGCCTTTGCCTTCTGCATCGCGGCGGTCGCCTCGGCGCCCTGCCGCGCCGCTTCTGTCGCGGCTTCCAGCCCGCTCGCGTCAAGGGCTTTCAGCGCCGGCTCCAGTGCATCGACCATGGTGCGGTCGCCGATCCGTGCGCCGCCATAGAAGGTCATCCGCTCGAGCCCGGCGAGCAAGGCCTTGCCGAGCGGCGCGCCGCTGCCGAGCGCTTGCGAGGCTGCGGTGAAGAAGATCGACAACAGAACGCCGCTGGAACCGCCCATCGAGGTGCCCAGCGTATCGCCGATCGCGGCGGCGGCTGCGGCCCTATCGGCAAGCGGCAGCGTGTCGATGCGTTCGAGGATGCTGCGCGCTCCGGTCGCAACCGTCGAGCCGGTGTCGCCGTCGCCAGCCTTGGCGTCGAGCGCGTTGAGCGACTCTTCGAGCGCGATCAGCTTCTGGCAAACGGCTCTGATCAGCCGCTCCGCGGCCGCATGACGGCTGGCGGGCTTTGTGGCTGTGCCGATGGCGGGCTTTGACATCGCCACCACGACCGGCTGGCGAACCGGTTTTGCCGGCAGCCAGGCATGCGGCCCGACGGGCGCCACCAGAGCCGCCTCGCGTTCCGCATCCAGCTTGATCAACGACAGCGAAAAGCCGTTCATGTTGAGCGCGGTCATCAGGTGCCCAGGCCCGATCGTCAGCGCCACCGCCTTGGCCAGCGACGAAGACAGCACGGCATATGCGATCAGCGCCATTTCCAGCGGCGGCACCGATCCGAGATTGTTGATCAGCAGAGCGTAACGGCTGCCAGTATCGAGCCGCGCCGCGAGGCGCTCCGCCATGATGGCGACCAGCTTGCTGGCGGCCTCCAGGGCGATGCGCTCGACGCCTGGCTCGCCATGGATGCCGAGGCCGAGCTCGCCGTCGTCGGCGCCGAAGCGCTCCTCATGCGCCTGCCCAGGGATCGAGCAGGAGGAAAGCGAGATGCCAAGCGAAACGATATCCTTGGCCGCCGCGCGGGCCGCCGCGGCAACCGATGCCAAGTCATGGCCGGATTCCGACAGGTGCCCGGCGATCTTGTGCACGAACAGCGTGCCGGCGACGCCGCGCGGCTGCGCGATGTCGGGAAGGGCAATATCGTCGGCGACGATTACCATCTCGACCGCGAGACCTTCGGCACGCGCCTTTTCCGCCGCCAGTCCGAAATTGAGCCGGTCGCCGGTGTAGTTCTTGACGATCAGCAGACAGCCGGCAGAACCGGTTGTGGCGCGGATCGCCGCCAGCACCGCCTCGACGCTGGGCGAAGCGAAGATCTCGCCTGAAACGGCCGCCGTCAGCATGCCGGCGCCGACGAAGCCCGCATGCGAAGGTTCGTGCCCGGCGCCGCCGCCCGAAACCACGGCCACCTTCGTCTTGTCCCAGTCGGCGCGCAGCACGACCTTGATCTCGGGATAGCCGTCGAGGCGGGCCAGCGCGCCCGATCCCGCCGTGGCGAGGAAGCCGTCTAACGCTTCGGTGACGATGGTGTCCTTGCGGTTGAAAAAGTGCTTCATGGATTTCGTCCAGTCCGTATCTGCGGCCGTCAATCGGTGTGCGAATATATTGGGACGTCTCGGCTACATCAGTCTCTGCCCGTCCGAGCCGAAATAAAGCGGCGCGATGTAGCGGATCGCCACCTTGTCCCCCTTTGCGAGCGCCGTGTCGGGATCGGTCAGCGTCACCAGCTTCTTCGTTCCCACCGTCACATGCAGGTGGTTTTGGTCGCCGAGATGCTCCACCCAGTCGACGACGCCGTCGGCATGACCGTTCGTTGCCTTCTCGATCGCAAGATGCTCGGTGCGGGCGCCGATCGTCTTCGTTCCGGTCGGCGCGCCGCCGTCGGGCAAGAGCCCGGCCGGCAACAGGTTGATCGCCGGCTGGCCAAGGCGAGCCGCGACATGCAGGTTCGCCGGCTCGGAATAGATCGCGCGCGGCGTGCCGATCTGCACCAGCACGCCGTCGGCGAGGATGCCGATGCGATCGGCCATGGTCATCGCCTCGATCTGGTCATGCGTGACATAGAGCATGGTGGCGCCTAGCTCGGACTGGATGCGCTTCAGCTCGAGCCGGAGATCGGCGCGCAGCTTGGCGTCGAGTGAGGAGAGCGGCTCGTCCATCAGGTAGATCGCCGGCTTGCGCACCAGCGCGCGGCCGATGGCGACGCGCTGCATCTCGCCGCCCGACAGCTTCGTCGAGCGGTTGTCGAGCTTGTGGTCGATGCGCACCATACGCGCGACGTCCTCGACGCGGCGGCGCACCGCTTCCTCCGGAAACCGCCGCGCCGGCGAACGCAGCGGAAAGGCGAGATTGTCGAACACCGAAAGATGCGGATAGAGCGAATATTGCTGGAAGACGAAGGCGGTGTCGCGCTCGGCCGGCGACAGCGTCGTCGCATCATGGCCGCCGATATGGATCGTGCCGCTGTCCGGCCGCTCCAGCCCGGCGATCAGCCTCAGCGTCGTCGTCTTGCCGGCGCCGGTCGGCCCGAGGAGCACGACGAATTCGCCGTCCTTGATCGCGAGGTCGAGATCGTTGATCGCGACGGTATCGCCGAAACTCTTGGTCACGCCCTGGATACGGACATCAGCCATGGCGCGCCTCCGCTGCCTGATCATGCATGGCGGTTCTGACCGCGCGTCCGGAGCCCTTCTCGAACAGCGACAGCCGCGTGCTGCTCAGCGTCAGCCCGACCTGCTCGCCGGGGCTGAGATGGATGCCCGCCGGCACCCGCGCCTTGATAATGCCGTCGGCCGTCTCCACCGCGACGATCTGCGTGGTGCCGAGATACTCGGTGCCGTAGATCGCGCCGCGCAGCTTCGAGCCGTCGTCGAAGCGGATGTGCTCGGGCCGGATGCCGAGCGCCATGTCGGCGGGCGCGATGTCTTCGCGCACTTCCGGCACCGCCACCTTGGCACCCTGCACGACGATCTCCTTCGCGCCCTTGGCGAGCCCGCCGCCGAATTTCAGGAAATTCATCGGCGGCGAGCCGATGAAATCGGCCACGAACATGGTCGCCGGCCGGTCGTAGATCTCGCGCGGCGTGCCGAACTGCTCGATGACGCCGTGGTTCATCACCGCGATCTTGTCGGCCATCGACATCGCTTCCATCTGGTCGTGCGTGACATAGACGGTCGTGGCGTGGATGCGGTTGTGCAGCTCGCGCAGCTCATGCACCATCAGGTCGCGGAATTCGGTATCGAGCGTGCCGAGCGGCTCGTCCATCAGGAAGCATTTTGGCCGCCGCACGATGGCGCGGCCGAGCGCGACGCGCTGGCGGTCGCCACCGGCCAGACCGGAGACGGATTTGTCGAGCAGGTGATCGATGCGCAGCAGCCTGGCGGTCTCCTCAACACGGCTTCGAATCTCGGCCGCCGGCATGCCCTGCGCCAAGAGCGGAAAGCCAATGTTCTTCCGCACATTCATGTGCGGGTAGAGCGCGAAGAGTTGGAAGACGAAGGCGATGTCGCGCTCGCGCGCCCGGCGCATGGTGACGTCGTCGCCGCCGAGCAGGATCTTGCCGCCGGTCGGCAGCTCGAGGCCGGCGATCATGCGTAACGTCGTCGTCTTACCGCAGCCGGATGGCCCGAGCATGACGAAGAATTCGCCGTCCTCGACGACGAAATTGGAATCCTGCACGGCGACGAAGGCGCCGAAGGCCTTCCTCAGGTTCTGAACACGGATCTCGGCCATCTCTATTCCGGGAATTTCGAGACGATGATGAACATGACCGTGCCGGCGAGCATGGTGATGAAGGAATAGGTGTAGAGCGACAGCGCGAAGGGCTGGAACAGCATCAGGAAGCCTATCGCGATGATCGCCGTCGCGACGTTTTCCATCAGCCCGCGCCTGGCCCAGCGTGGCCAAGAGGAGCGCTTGGAGACAACAGTGCGGCTCATGCGTTCCTCCCTTCCTTCTCCCCGTTCGAGGGGAGAGATGGTTGCCACGTGGTTCCCGCACTCCGTCGCTGCTTCGCAGCGCCACCTCTGCCCCCTCCGGAGGGAGAGGAAGGGAGCCAGGCTGAATGAAGTTCGCGCCCTTCCTCTTCCCCGTCCATCGGGGGAGAGGTGTGGAGCGAAGCTCGACGGAGCGGGGGTCGACTTGTTCCCACATCAATCATTTGCGCACCGCGCCGAAGGTGATGCCGCGCAGCAATTGCTTGCGGAGCAGGATGGTGAAGACCAGGATCGGCACCAGGAAGATGGTTGTGCCGGCGGCCACTGCCGGCCAGTCCTGGCCGCCTTCGCCGATAATGGTCGGGATGAAGGGTGGCGCGGTCTGCGCCGTGCCGGAGGTCAAGAGCGCTGCGAACGCATATTCGTTCCAGGCGAAGATCAGGCAGAAGATCGCGGTCGCGGCGATGCCGGTCGTCGCCTGCGGCAGCACCGTGCGCCAGAAGGCCTGCAGCCGCGTATAGCCGTCGATCATCGCGGCCTCTTCATACTCGCGCGGGATCTCGTCGATGAAGCCCTTGAGCAGCCAGACCGCCAGCGAGACGTTGACCGCAGTGTAGAGCAGGATCATGCCGAGCGCTGTGTCGGAGAGGCCGAGCTCGCGGTACATCAGGTAGATCGGGATCGCCACCGCGATCGGCGGCATGAAGCGCGTCGACAGGATGAAAAACAACAGGTCGTCGGCAAGCGGCACCTTGAAGCGCGAGAAGCCATAGGCCGAGAGCGTGCCTAGGAACACGGCGCAGAAGGTCGAGCCGAAGGCGATGATCAGCGAGTTGACGAAGCGCGGCAGGAAGTTCGACGGCCCGGCGATCACCATGTTGCGCTTGCGCACGGTCGCGTCGCAGAGTCCGGTCGCCGGCCCCAGCGAATTGATGTATTCCGGCGTTTGCCTGGTGCGCGTCGTGAACAGGTTGCAGTAGCCCTCCAGGCTCGGCTGGAAGACGAGCTTCGGCGGATAGGCGATCGAATCCGGCGGTGTCTTGAAGCTGGTGGCAAAGATCCAGAGCAGCGGCACGATCGAGATCAGCGCATAGGCGACGATGATCACGCCGGCGATCCGCTTCGAGTTTGCCGAAGGTGCTACGACGGAATGGGCGGTGGTCAGGCTCATCTCTGCTTCACCTTGTTGAGCGCCTTGACGTAGATGTTGGCGAGGCCGAACACGGCGACGAACAGGATGATGGCGAAGGCCGAGGAATAGCCGGTGCGCCAGCTTTCGAAGGCCTGCCGCTTCAGCGTGATCGAGGCGACCTCCGTTGTCGAGCCGGGTCCGCCGCCGGTGAGCAGGTTGACCATGTCGAACATCTTGAAGTTCTCGATGCCGCGGAACAGCACCGCCAGCATGATGAAGGGCAGCGCCATCGGCAGTGTGATCGACCAGAACTGCCGCCAGTTGGAGGCGCGGTCGACCTCGGCCGCTTCATAGATGTATTCGGGGATGGAGCGCAGGCCGGCGAGGCAGATCAGCATCACGTAGGGCGTCCACATCCAGGTGTCGACGATGATGATCGCCCACGGCGCCAGCTCGACATTGGACAGCATCTGCACATTCGTCGGCGGAATGCCGGTGACGAAGGAGATGACGTAGGAGAACAGCCCGATCTGCGGCTCGTAGAGGAAGCGCCAGAAGTTGCCGACCACCGCCGGCGACAGCATCATCGGCACCAGGATGATGGTGGTCCAGAAGGCGTGGCCGCGGAACTTCCGGTCGATCAGCCAGGCCAGCGTGAAGCCGATCACCGTCTGCAGCAGGATCGTCCAGAACACGAAATGCGCCGTAGTCTGCATGGCGATCCAGACATCCTGGTCGCCGAGGATGCGCTGATAGTTGGCGAGCCCGAGATTTTTCACCACCTCGTTGGGCCGGTTGGCGCGGTAATTGGTGAAGGAGAGATAGATCGCCCAGAACAGCGGGAAGATGTTGATGGCAAGCAACAACAGGATCGTCGGCGAGATGAACAGCCAGGCGAGGCCCTTGTCGCTGATGCCCCGGATCTTCTTGGCCAACGGCTCCGGGGTCGCCCGGGCAACGTTGTCCGCAGTCCGATTGAGCATGGTTAGTCCTGCTTCGGTCACGTCAAGTCTCGACAATGGAATTTATCTGAACTGCGTCCCGTGCCAAGGGCGGCACGGGACGCTGCGGTTGGCTCGGGAGGAGCCTTACATCTTGCCATCGTCCTGGAAGGTCTGCGTCCAGTCCTTGACCAGACTGTCGAGCGCTTCCTGCGCGGTGCCCTTGTCGGCCACCACATAGTCATGAACGCGCTTCTGCATCGCCTGTAAAAGCGTGGCGTAGCTCGGCTCGGCCCAGAAGTCTTTCACGATGGCCATCGATTCCAGGAAGGTCGATGCATAGGGCTGGCTGGAAGGGAACTTGGGGTCGTTCACCACCGCATTGAGGCAGGAGTAGCCGCCCAGCGCCCACCATTTGGCTTGCACGTCCTTATTGGCGAACCACTTGATGTATTTCAGCGCCGATTCCTGCTTGTCGGAATAGGAGACCACAGAAATGCCCTGGCCGCCGAGCTGGGCGAAATGCCCCTTCGGACCGGCGGGGTTGGCGAAGAAGCCGATCTTGTCGCCACCAACTTTCTCGTCCTTGTAGAGGCCGGGCCAAGTGAAGGCGAAGTTCATGTGCAGGGCAACCTGGCCCGATTTGAAGGCGTCGGCCGATTCGCCCATGTAGACGTTCGACGACCCGGGCGGCGTGCAGCAATCATATAGCTTCTTGTAGAATTCGAGGCCCTTGGCCGCGTCCGCCGAATTGACGAAGCCTTGCATTTCATAGGGCTTCTTTGGATTCTGGTAGTCGAAGCCGTAGTCGTAGAGGACGTTGGTGACGCCCATGGTGATGCCTTCCGAGCCGCGCTCGGTGTAGATCGAGGCGCCATAGACCGCCTTGCCGTCGATCTGCCGCTTCTGGAAGAATTCGGCGATCTGCATCAGCTGGTCATAGGTCTTGGGCGGCCCAAGTTCCCAGCCATATTTCTCCTTGAATTCCTTCTGCAGCTCGGGCTTGGAGAACCAGTCCTTGCGATAGGTCCAGCCGACGACGTCGCCCATGGCCGGCAGCGCCCAGTAGTTCGGCGTGTTCTTCGGCCATTCGGAATAGCCGACCACGGTCGCCGGCACGAAATCGTCCATGCTGATATGCTCCTTGTCGAAGAAGTCATTCAGCTTGACGTAATGGCCGTTCTCGGCGGCGCCGCCGATCCACTGGCTGTCGCCGATGATCAGGTCGCACAGCTTGCCATGCGAGTTGAGCTCGTTGAGGAAGCGGTCGGCGTAATTGGTCCAAGGCACGAACTCGAACTTCATGCCGATGCCGGTTTGCTTGGTGAAGTCCTTGGACAGTTCCACGAGCGCGTTGGCCGGATCCCAGGCCGCCCAGCACAGCGTCAAGTCTTCCGCATGCGCGACATTCGAGACGGCTGTCGACGCAAAGATCGCCGAGGCCAGTCCCAACGCCAGTTTCAAGGTCGATTTCATGCCTTACCTCCCATTTGCGAAACGCGTCCGGATGACGGTTTCAAGAGCCCCTCAACCCTCGCTCCTCCGAGGGCCTAAACATGAGGCGCGATGCGCTGCTGATGTTTAGTAATTTGTTTAGTGATGCTCTTTTTACTAAACAACGCAAGCGAATTCGTTGCTGCGCCGCAGCATGGCAAAACGCGTCATTGAAATCGTTGAGAAATGATCGCCGGGCCTGTATCCGCCTCCGGTCAGCTGGCCCCAGTGGCAGGGCTGGGGCTTGCCGTCACCGGCCGGATCGGCGGCGCCGGCGGCAGGAGCGCGCGTATGTCGGCGAAGGGAAAAATCGGCTCGAAGCGGAAGGCCTCGGCCAGCGCGCCGGGCGCGCCATTGCACTGGCCGGCGCGAAACTCGTTCTGAAGGCGCGCCCTGTGCACATAATGCTCCGGGCCTTGCGACTGGTGCGCGCGGATCGCTTCAGCCTTGATGTCCCAATGCTGCGAGATCTCGACATAATGCGTCGGCGAAAAACCGGTGCCGCCGAGGGTGTCGGCATGCAGCACCGGCACGGCGAAGGACGCCGCGATGCGCACGCCGTCGGACAGCGCGCGGTGGTCGCTGTGATAATCGTAGGGCGCATGGGTGATCGCGAGGTCGGGCTTCACCTCGCCGATCAGCGCCTTCAGCGCCGCGATGAACGCGGCATCGGCAACGAGCGCACCGTCGGGGAAATCGAGGAAGCGGGGCTCGACGCTCAGCAGGCCTGCAGCCTTGGCCGCTTCCCCGCGCCGCCGTCGGGCGAGCGCCTTGGGGTCGCCCGTGCCGCCTTTGGCACCATCGGTGGCTATCGCAAAAGTCAATTCTGCGCCTTGCGCGGCATAGGCGGCCAGCGTACCGAACATGAATATCTCGATGTCGTCGGGATGGGCGCCCAGCGCCAGTATCTTCACGTCTTCTCTCCCGGAAATGGTATGCCGAACGGAATCCTGCTCGCCCTGATCGCCTATGCAAGCTATTCGTTCAGCGACGCTGTCATCAAGAGCCTGGGCGGGCAGTTCACCGTATTCGAGATCGGCTTTTTCTCGACCTTGTTTGCCGGCTGCTTTCTATTCTTCACCAAACCCGGGGACGAACGCTGGCGCGACTTCTGGCGCACCAAAAGGCCATGGGCGGTGCAGGCGCGTGCACTGGCCGGCATCGCTTCCGGTGTGCTCAGCGTCTTTGCCTTCACCACCATCCCGTTGGCGGAAGTCTACGCGCTGATCTTCCTGGCGCCGTTGCTCGTCACCATTCTGTCGACGGTCATCCTGAAGGAGAAGGTCGGTCCCTGGCGGTGGCTGGCCGTCGTCGCCGGCTTTGTCGGCGTCATGCTGGTGGTGCGGCCGGGCTTTCGCGAATTGCATCTCGGCCATCTCGCCGCCTTCGCCAATGCCTTCCTCGCCGCCATCAGCGTCATTCTGATGCGCTCGCTCGCCCAGCAGGAAAGACGCACGACGATCCTCGGCGCGCTGGTCGGGTACGGCCTTGTCTTCAACGGCGTCGGCGCGGCCGCCACGTCGTTCTCGCTCCCCAATTTCGGGCAACTAGTCTGGCTTATGATGGCGGGCCTCTTCACCGCCGGCGGGCAACTGCTGCAATTGCTCGCGGTCAAATACGCGCCCGCGAACCGCATCGCGCCGACGCATTATTCGCAGATCGTCTGGGCGGTCATCCTCGGCGCGCTTTTCTTCCGGGAATATCCCGACTGGCTGTCGCTGGTCGGCCTGGCGGTGGTCGGCGCATCCGGCCTGCTGACCATGGTGCGCGAGGAGGTCAGGCTCGGCACCGTGCGCTGGAACCCGTTTTCGCGCACCAGGCTTTGAGCGGGCATACGTTGCATGGCGACCGCGACCGCTGATATGCGGGCGACATGACGACGAAATCCTTGCCGGAGCTTCCGGTCACAGCCGTTCTGCCTGCACTCGGCGAAGCGCTCGCGCGGCGCAGCAGCGCCGTGCTGGTGGCGCCGCCCGGCGCCGGCAAGACGACGCTTGTGCCGCTGGCGCTGCTCGACGCGCCGTGGCTCAGGCAGGGCCGCATCGTGCTGCTCGAGCCGCGAAGGCTCGCCGCCCGCGCCGCCGCTCGCCGCATGGCCGAGCTGCTCGGCGAGGAACTGGGCGGCACGGTCGGCTACGCCATGCGCATGGAAAACCGGACCTCGGCGCGGACAAGAATCCTGGTCGTCACCGAAGGCGTGCTCTCGCGCATGATCCTGGACGATCCGGAGCTGCCGGGCGTCAAGGCGGTGATCTTCGACGAATTCCACGAGCGGTCGCTGGATGGCGATTTCGGCCTGGCGCTGGCGCTCGACGTGCAGGGCGCGCTGCGTCCCGACCTGCGCCTGCTGGTCATGTCGGCGACGCTCGACGGCGCGCGCGTGGCGACGCTTTTGTCGGGGGCGCCAGTGATCGAAAGCGAGGGCCGCGCCTATCCGGTCGAGATCCGCTACGATGAGCGGCCGGCCGGCACGGCGATCGAGTACGCGACGGCCAAGGCCGTACGCGCGGCCTTGGCCGTCGAGCAAGGCAGCGTGCTCGCCTTCCTGCCCGGACAGCGCGAGATCGAGCGCACCGCCGAGCGGCTTCAGGGCAACGTCGCCGCCGACACCGACATCGTTCCGCTCTACGGCCAGCTCGACAACAAGGCGCAGGACCAGGCGATCAGGCCGGCGCCGGCCGGCCGCCGCAAGGTGGTGCTGGCAACCTCGATCGCCGAGACCTCCATCACCATCGACGGCGTGCGCGTCGTCATCGATTCCGGCCTGTCGCGCCTGCCGCGCTATGAGCCGGCGAGCGGACTGACCAGGCTGGAGACGGTGCGCGTCAGCAGGGCCTCGGCCGACCAGCGCGCGGGCCGCGCCGGGCGCACGCAAGCCGGCGTAGCGGTGCGCCTGTGGCGGGCCGCGCAGACCGCGTCGCTGCCCGCCTTCACGCCGCCGGAAATCCTCGAGGCCGACCTGTCCGGTCTGCTGCTCGACTGCGCCGCCTTCGGTGTCGCCGATCCGTCGAGCCTGTCCTTCCTCGATCCACCGCCGGCCCCGGCGCTCAACGAGGCAAGGGTTCTGCTCAAGGCGTTGCACGCCATCGATGAGGCAGGACGGCTTACGGAAGCAGGCGCCGCCATGCGCAAGCTGGCGCTGCCGGTTCGGCTGGCGCATATGGTGGCCGAAACGGCGAAAACCGGCCGTGCGCTCGAAGCGGCGACGCTTGCCGTGCTTTTGACCGAGCGCGGGCTGGGCGGCGACAGCGCCGATCTGGAGCGGCGTCTCATCCGGTTTCGCGGCGAGAAATCCCCTCGCGCCAATGCCGCCAGGCAGCTCGCCGAGCGTTTGGCCAGGCAGGCCGGTGGCGGGCAGGGCGGCGAGGCGGTCTCTGCCGGCGCCCTCCTCATCCACGCCTGGCCGGATCGCGTGGCCCGGGCGCGCGGCGAGCGCGGACGATTCGTGCTCGCCAATGGCTCGGGCGCCATGGTCGATGCCGCCGATCCGCTGGCCAGTGAAACCTGGCTGGTCGTCGCCGACCTGCAGGGCAAGGCGCAGAACGCCCGCATCACCGCCGCCGCCCCGGTCGGCGAAGCCGATATCCGCGCCGCGCTTGCCGATCGCATCGAGACCAGGCGCGAGACGAGCTTCGACCGCGAGCGCCGCGCCGTGCGCATGCGCGAGACCGCCAGGCTCGGCGCCATCACGCTTTCCGAGCGCATGTTGCCGGCGCCGTCCGGCGCCGACGCCGACCGCGCCATGATAGATGCCTTGCGCGAGCACGGCCTGTCGCTGCTCGACTGGGGCAAGGAGGCGGAAGCGCTCCGCCTGCGGCTCGGCTGGCTGCATCGCGGCCTGGGAGCGCCCTGGCCAGAGGTTTCGGATGAAGCGCTTGTCGAGCGCCTCGACGACTGGCTCCTGCCGTTTCTCTCCGGCGACGCCTCTTTCGCGGCCATTAAGCCTGCGACTTTGTCCTCGGCGCTCATGGCGCTGGTCCCGCACGACCTGCAGCGCAAGGTCGACGCGCTGGCGCCGACCCATTTCCACGCGCCGTCCGGCAGCGATGTGCCGATCCGCTATGACGGCGAATGGCCGGTGCTTGCGATCCGCGTGCAGGAGCTGTTCGGCCTCGACCGGCATCCTTCCATCGCCAACGGCACGGTCCCGCTGACGCTGGAGCTTCTGTCGCCGGCGCACCGGCCGATCCAGACGACACGCGATCTGCCCGGCTTCTGGCGCGGCTCCTGGGCGGATGTGCGCACCGACATGCGCGGCCGCTATCCAAAACACGTCTGGCCGGAAAACCCGCTGCTGGCCGCCGCCACCAGCCGTGCCAAGCCGCGTGGGACTTAATGCATGTCTCCCCAAAAGTGCGTAGCGGTTTTGGGAGAACGACGTGCATCAGGCAAAGACGATGCTCTATCGTTTCGCCTCCTGCGGCTGTAATCCTTGGCGATGATCAACATCCTGCGCGCGCCTGATTCGCAGCCAAGCCAGCGGTTGCGGCTCAACACGCTGGTCCGCCTGCGCTGGCTGGCCATCGTCGGCCAGAGCCTGACCGTGCTTGTCGTCGCCTACGGGCTGAAATTCCCGCTGCCGGTCTCGATGTGCTTCGCGCTCATCGCCTTGTCGGCGTGGATGAATCTGTGGCTTACCTTCCGCTATCCGGCCGCGCATCGGCTCACCCCGCTCTCGGCCTTCGCCATCCTGACCTTCGACGGCCTGCAGCTCAGCGGATTGCTCTACATGACTGGAGGCCTGACCAACCCATTCTCGGTGCTGCTGTCCGTGCCTGTCGTCATCTCGGCGGCGTCCTTGCCGCTGCGGATGACCGCCGTTCTCGGCGCCCTCGTCATGCTGTCGGCAACGCTGCTTGTGTTCTTCCACCTGCCGCTGCCCTGGTACGAAGACGCGCCGCTGCCAATGCCCTTCATCTATGTCGCCGGCATGTGGATGGCTGTGTTCGCCTCGATCGCCTTCACCGCGATCTATGCTTTCCGTGTTGCGGCGGAAGCGCGCCTGCTCGCCAATGCTTTGGCCGCCACCGAACTGGTGCTGCAGCGCGAGCAGCATCTCTCGGCACTGGACGGGCTGGCTGCCGCCGCCGCGCACGAACTCGGCACGCCGCTGGCCACCATCACCGTCGTCGCCAAGGAGATGGAAAAGGCGCTCGGCAAGGACCCGAAATACGGCGAGGACGTCAAGCTCCTGCGTTCGCAGAGCGAACGCTGCCGCGAGATCCTGAAGCGGCTGACCAGCCTTTCCTCTGAAGGCGAAGCGCATCTGTCGCGCATGCCGCTCACCTCGCTGATCGAGGAGGTGACGGCGCCGCATCGTGATTTCGGCATCTCGATCCGGCTGCGGCCCGGCGAGCGCATCGGCCCCGAGCCGGTCGGCCAGCGCAACCCAGGCGTCATCTACGGGCTTGGCAACCTGGTAGAGAACGCCGTCGATTTCGCCCGCAAGTCGGTCACCGTCAGCTGGAGCTGGGACAATGAGAAGGTCGTCTTCTCGATCACCGATGATGGGCCGGGTTTTCCAGCCGAGATCATCGACCGCATCGGCGAGCCCTATATGTCGACGCGCCAGGGCTCGGAGGCCGGTGGCGGCCTGGGGCTCGGGCTGTTCATCGCCAAGACCTTGCTGGAACGATCGGGAGCCGCCATCGATTTCCGCAATTCGAGCGGGCTCGGCGAAGGCGCGGTGGTCCAGGTCGTCTGGCCGCGTGGCGTCTTCCTCAACCAGGATCAGGCCTCCGCCACCATGTTCGACAATGCGTAAGTTGCGTTGAGACTCAACACACTTTGGAGCAATTCCCGGAAAGGGGTGAAGCGGTTGGGGCCGGCAAATTCGCCATAGCCGACCGTGCAAGATCGCGAATGGCGAACGAAGGGCTGCGACTGCCGCACGGCAGCTCTGTTGCCGGCTGTAAAAATTGGACATTGCCGCTGCGGGACTGTATCTGCGTAAAAGTAAGGCATATCGCCCGAAACGGTGCAGCGTTTGGAAGGCGACATGCCCGGAAACACGGACTTAAGGCATATTCGGCAGAATTCTTTCGATGCGAAGTGCTTTTGGTCAGCAGGATACCGATAAGATGAGCGGAGACGAGACGACTGGCGCAATGGTTGAGGGCGAGGACACCTCGCTGCTCATCGTCGAGGACGACAAGCCCTTCCTCACTCGGCTCGCCCGGGCCATGGAAACCAGGGGCTTCGTGGTCGAGACGGCGGAAAGCGTCGAGGAGGCTGTCGCCAAGGCGCGCGCGCATCCGCCGGCCTATGCGGTGGTCGACATGCGTCTCGGCGACGGCAACGGCCTCGATGTCGTTGCAGCCATCCGCGAAAAGCGCGACGACGCCCGCGCCATCATCCTGACCGGCTACGGCAACATCGCCACCGCGGTGACGGCGGTGAAGCTCGGCGCCATCGATTATCTTTCGAAGCCCGCCGATGCCGACGACGTCTTCGCCGCGCTCACCCGCACCTCGGGCGAACGCGCGGCGCCGCCGGAAAACCCGATGTCGGCCGACCGCGTGCGCTGGGAGCACATCCAGCGCGTCTACGAGATGTGCGACCGCAACGTGTCCGAGACGGCGCGCCGCCTCAACATGCACCGCCGCACTCTGCAGCGGATATTAGCAAAGCGGGCGCCGCGCTGAACGCAGGCGGGATTTGCTCCGCGCCTCGGGTTGCGGTTCATCGCGCAGCGGGCTAGTCCGGTCGCAGCCGAAAAAGCCAACGAGGGAGAGGCCATGCAGGACCAGAAGCTGCGACCGGTTTCGATCCTGCGCGAATTCCTCGACGGCGAGGCCGCCGGCGGCATCATCCTGATGGCGGCGGCGGCGCTGGCGCTGATCGTCGCCAACTCGCCTTTGGCCGAAACCTATTTTGCCGTCCTCCACGCCTATCTCGGGCCGCTGAGTGTTTCCCACTGGATCAATGACGGGCTGATGGCGGTGTTTTTCCTGCTGGTCGGGCTCGAGATCAAGCGCGAGATGCTGGACGGACAGCTCTCGACCTGGCCGCGCCGTGTGCTGCCCGGCATCGCCGCCGCCGGCGGGATGGCGGTGCCGGCGCTGGTCTATGTCTTGATCAACCGCGACAATCAGCCAGCGCTTTCCGGCTGGGCGATCCCGACCGCCACCGACATCGCCTTCGCGCTCGGCGTGCTTTCGCTGCTCGGCAGCCGCGTGCCCGCCTCGCTGAAAGTCTTTCTCACCGCCCTGGCCATCATCGACGATCTCGGCGCCGTCATCATCATCGCGCTGTTCTACACCAGCGGCCTGTCGCTCGCCTATCTGGCCGCCGCCTTCGCCGTGATCGCTCTGCTGGTCGTGCTCAATCGCATGCGGGCCATGAAGCTCTGGCCGTATCTCCTGCTTGGCGTCGTCTTGTGGGTGCTGGTGCTGAAGTCGGGCGTGCATGCGACGCTGGCCGGCGTCGCGCTGGCGCTAACCATCCCGCTGGAGCGATTTCCCGGCATCAGCCACGATTCAGAACATTCGCCGCTGCACCGGCTGGAGCACGGCCTGCACAAGCTCGTGCCTTTCCTCGTCATCCCGATCTTCGGCTTCGCCAACGCCGGCGTCTCGCTCGGCGGCCTGAGCTTTGCGGCCCTTGTCGAGCCGCTGACGCTGGGCGTCGCCGCTGGCCTGGTTCTTGGCAAGCTGGTCGGCGTTTTTGGCTCCTCGGCGCTCGCCATCCGCTTCGGCCTCGCGGAACTGCCGGCCAATGCCCGCTGGCTCCATATGCTGGGCATTTCGCTGCTGTGCGGCATCGGCTTCACCATGAGCCTGTTCATCGGCCTGCTCGCCTTCTCCGGCGACCCGGCGCTCCAGGACGCGGTGAAGGTCGGCATCCTCGCGGGCTCGCTGGTTGCCGCGCTGCTGGGCGCCGCCGTGCTGCTGACGGCGCCAGCGGCCGGCGCCGAAGAGGACCCGTGCTGATCCCTCAGGGCACGAAAGGTTCCGGTGGCAGGCCGAAGGCAGCGAACAAGGCGGGACCGAGCGGCGGGACATAGATCGTCAGCGAGGCGATCTTGCCGTCGGCGGCTTCGATGACGTGCAGCGAATGCGGCCGCCACTTGGAATCCTCGCGGCCAAGCGCGTAAACGCCGACGGCCGGCTGGGCGTTGGCGCCGACGGCCACCGCTCGATAGCCGGCAAAATTGCCCCAGACGCTTCCCAGGAAAGCGCCGATCGACGGACGCCCGAAGTACCATTCCCGCCACGGCGGCATGTGGTAGACGGCCTCCTCACGCAGCAGGTCGACGAGCCCATCAAGATTGTTGGCCTGCCAAGCCTGCATATAGCGTTCGACCAGCAGGCCCTCGTCCGAACTGGGCTCTGATCGCCGCGGCGGGAGGTCTCGTGTGTAGTGCCCGCCAAGCGTCGCGCGGGCCCGCTGCAAGGCACTGTTGATCGAGGCCGGGGTTCCACCGAGCAATTGCGCGGTCTCGATGGCGGACCATCCAAGCACATCGCAGAGCAGGAGGGCCGCGCGCTGCCTTGGCGGCAACAGCTGGATCGCCGCGACGAAGGCGAGCCGCACGGCCTCGCGGGTCTCGTAGCGCGCTTCCGGACCAGGCCTGTCGTCGGCAATGTCCGGCAACTCCGCATCCGGATACGGCTCCAGCCAGGCGAGCTCCGCGGTTGGGCCGCCGGTCGCGCCACCTTCGGAGAACGGCCGTCCGGGCTGTTCGAGAATGCGCCGCGCCGACGATCGTGCCTTGATCGCGTTGAGGCAGCTCTTGGTGGCGATCGCGTAGAGCCAGCCGCGCGCCGAGCCGCGTCCGTCGAATTGCAACCGCGCGCGCCAGGCCTTGAGGAGCGTCTCCTGGACGAGATCCTCCGCCTCGTTGAGCGAGCCCATCATCCGGTAGCAATGGAGCTTCAGCTCGCGGCGGTGGGCGACGCTCAGGCGCTCGAAGGCCAGCCGGTCGAGGGCCGGCCGGCCTGGCCAACCCAGAGGCTTGATAGGGTCGGAAGCATCAGTCATGCGGCGCCCGGAGAGCTGGATTCGGTCGGCATCCTGCGCGCCTCATGCCGCCGCCGCAAGACCGCTGCCGGTCACGGTGAAGGAACTGCCCTGCGGCTTGCCGGTCGCGAGTTGGATCACCGCCCGCCCGACATCGGCCGGCGTCTGCATGTCGCTCATGCTGGCCAGGAAATCGGCCGGACGGATGCCCATATATGCCGCAATGCCGTCGATGCCGCGATCGCCCACCCCGGTACCCGGCATGATGCGGGCCGGCGAGAGCGCCATGAAGCGCAGGCCGAGGCCGAGCCGGTCCGATTCCTTCTGGCAATGGCCGGCCAGGAATATCTGCATGCGCTTGGCGCCGGCATAGCCGCCGGAATTCGGCGGTCCGCCGGTGATGGCGGCGCCGCTGGCGATCAGCAGCACGCGGGCGCCGGGCTTCAATCGGCCCTTGAGGGCCTCCCGGCAGAACAGGAACGACGTCTTGACGTCCATCTCCCAGTTGGTCGAGAAGACCTCCCAGCTCTGCTCCTGGATCGGCGCCGAAGGAGCGAGCGCGCCCGCGCAGACCACCAGCACATCGGGTTCCAGCGCTTCGAAAACCGCCTGCGGCGCGGCTTCCGTCGTCGCGTCCATGCTGAGGGTTTTCAGGCCCGGGCGTTCCCAGGCAAGCTGCTTCAGGTCGGCGGCGCCTCGGGCTACGGCAAGCACCGTCGCTCCCTCGCCAAGCGCGGCTTCCACGATCGAGCGGCCGACGCCCCGGCTGCCTCCAACGACGACGACATTCTGATTTTGCAATGGTTTCATGTGATCACCTCTTGTCCAGGCCGCCGGCCATCCGGACGCGCCTGTAGGTGAAGACAATCGAGATGGACGAAAATCATCGGTGCGGGCCGAAAATTCTTGTCGGCCGCTGGCGGGGGGGCGCTTTGAGCGACGCCGGACTTCGATGGCAAGACGCCGGTACGCAACCCTCGGGAGGAGCTACTCGCTCTCGCCATCCAGCGCCGGCACGGCGACGCCGGCAAGCTCGGCTGCCAAGAGCCGCGCGGCGCCTGCCCGTGCAATCCGCAGCATCAGCGCCTTGCGCGTCGCGGCCGCCATGCGGTGCTCCGGCGCGTCGCGCAGGATCTCCGCGCCATAGCCGTCGGAAAGGATGAAGCCGCATTCCTCGGGAAAGATGTCAGCTGGAACGCCGGGATGGGTGGCGAAGAAGAAGCGGTCGGAATGCAGCCGGTAGTCCGGCCATTTGCGGTCGACCCTAAAATCCTCGATCGAGGATTTGATCTCGATGATCCAGATGTCGCCTTGCCTGGTCAGCGCCACGAGATCGGCGCGCCGCCCGGTGGCGAGCGACAGCTCCGGCAGCATATGCGCGCCCATTTCGCGCAGCAGCCGCTGCACGCCGCGCCGCACCAGCATGGCCCGCTCCGACTGGCGGCCGTCGATCAAAGGGTTGAGGGGAATCGGGGAAACGATGGGCATGGGAGGCACCATGCCAGATCTTGTTCACGGTTTGAACCCGCTTTAAGCGGGGCGATTATCTGGTTGACAACCAAGAGTGCTATAGGAATATGGTCCTGGCAGGCCGGCAACTCAGTGATAGGCGTTCAACTGCTTCAATGTTTCCCAAAGCCCAGGCCAAAAGCCATCCGGCGAATAGGCCGCGATGAGCAGCGCAACGGCTATCGCGCTCAACAACAACGCTAGCTCCATACCCGCAAACCAATTGTCTATCCTATCACCCAAATAGACATGGTTCTTAAGGCGCTCTCGGGCGCGATCCGCGTTCTTCATGGCCAGTGCAAGAAGCACCTCATCACCCGCCTTGCGGGCGGCTTCAAGATAGGCCTCTATCGCTTCCTCGCTGTCGAGAAATTCGGCAGAATCCCATGGTGTCGTCTTGATCGTCATCGGCTGCATATATTCATATTTCTACCCAACCCCAAACCACTGGATGAACGGCGCATCCTTTGGCGGGCGCTACCCAGCCCGTAGAGGAATGGAAAAGCCCCAGCGCTGAGGGGGATCGGCGCTGGGGCTTTAGTCCTCGCCAGACTCACGCTTCCGGCGCGCCAGTTCCTTTATCTGCTCGTTGGTGAGCTTGGGCGCGTGGGCGATCTTGCCGAGGGCGGCTTCGAAGGCTTCGTCGGATTGGTCGGTTTTTAGCTCGCGAGCGGCGTCCTCAAATTTTTCCTTGTGTCTTGTTGTTTGCTGGCATCTTCCTGCTCTTTGCATAGGGGGGACGGGGTATGACCGAGGCGGCATTGCGTAAGAAGCTCGGAACATTCCTAAAGTATAATCCGAAATCTGAACTGGCGCGGCGCAAGAAGGGCCAGGCCAGGGACTAGCGCCGATCCCTCAACGCTGGGGTTCCTACGGCTGGGTAGCGTCCCCACTGTTCAACTTAGGCGGATAGCCGGGCGGGTCTTCAAAAACTACCATTGCTATTTTTTGCTGGGCCACCATGAAGCGCAACACGTTTGATGCAAGCACGGACTCCGTTGGCTTGGTGCATTGCCATTCAACTCTGACAATGACAGCGTCTGCATCAACGCTGGTGCCGGGTCCGGCTTTTCCCTCGGTCTGAATAAGTGGCTTTGAACAGCCCGACCCCGGAAGAAGTTTAACGAACTCTGGAAAATTCGCAGCCAAAGGCACCCCGTAGTCAAATATGATGGCGGTTGCATCTGGCACTAGGAGTGTCTTGGACAGCTCTGGATTTTCGGCGGAGAGGTCAATGTAGTTCTCTACCAGCTTTGCGGGCGCGATTCCGGAAGCATTCGCCGCAGCCATAGGAAGCCAAGCAGCTATTGCCGCCAATATGCAGACACGCATCAGCGGTCCTTACCATGCGACGCGTACTTGGGGTAGTGCCGGCCTGTCAGGACCGTATTCCTATCGCAGTCTAGGTTTGTCAACCAGATAATCGCCTTTAAGCGGGCGATTGTATATTTTACAAACCAAGAGTGTGAACGGGAATTGAACCCATTACGTCGGTTTTGCAGACCGATGCGTCACCGTCCCGCCCTCAGATCCTGGCGCCTCAAAAAATGCATCAGTGCCTAGTCAACCTCGTTCGGATGAAGGTCATCGCTTGCTAAATCCTTCTCCGTGGTAGCAATGTTAGCTCAGTAAGCCGCCCATCGGCTGGATTTTGGCATGAAGGATCTGCCATGACCCGTGATCGGATGCTTGCCCACCTCCGCTCCGCCGACGCCGTCGCGCGCGAGGCGGCGGCGCATGGGCATCACCCTTTCGGTTCCGTGCTGGTCGGGCCGGACGATGGCGTTTTGATGCGGCAGGGCAATCTCGACACGGTGCGCCATGCCGAGACCGAGCTCGCCCGCCGCGCTGCTGCGGCCTACGAGCCGGAGTTCCTGTGGCGATGCACGCTGGTCACGACCGGCGAGCCTTGCGCGATGTGCGCCGGCACCATGTACTGGGCGAATATCGGCCGGCTGGTCTATGGCTTCGAGGAGACCGATCTCCTGGCGCTTACCGGCGATCACGAGGAGAATCCGACGATGAACCTCGCCTCGCGCACCGTATTCGCTTCCGGCCAGAAGAAGATCGAGGTCTTCGGTCCGTTCCCCGAAATCGCGGACGAGTTGCTCGCGCCGCACCGCGATTTCTGGAGGCGCTGACCGCCCCGACTTCAGGCCGCTCCCGCCATGTCGTCCAGGATCGGGCAGTCCGGCCGGTCGTCGCCATGGCAGGCGTGGATCAGCTTCTGCAGCGTCGAGCGCATCGACTGCAATTCGTGCACCTTTTCCTCGATCGCCCTGACATGGGCGGCGGCGATCTCGCGCACGTCGTGGCTGGCGCGGTCGCGGTCCTGATAGAGCGCCATAAGCTGCCTGCAATCGTCGATTGAGAAGCCAAGATTGCGCGCACGGCGCAGGAAGGCGAGCCGGTGGATGTCCTCGCCGGAGTAGTCGCGATAGCCGTTCCCGGCCCGCGCCGGACGGAGAAGGCCGATCTCCTCATAGTAGCGGATTGTCTTGGCCGGCAGGCCGGAACGCTCGGCGGCGTCTCCGACATTCATGGCGCTCTCCTCGTTTCCCAGGCGGCCTTGAAGCCGCCCCATTGATTTTGCTTCACAATCCTGTGAGGCCTGTTGCGGAAATGCCGCAGTTCGGCACTTACCGGCACGTAAGGCCTTGGATATAGGCGTTGCGCGCTTGGCAAGCAAAAGAAATGCCAGCATGAATGATGGCAAGAAAGCGGCCGACTCGTGCCGCTGCACCGAGACGGGGCGTCGGACCTATTCATGCGCTTGAAGTCGTTTGCAATCCTCGCCGCCCTTGCGCTGTCGACCGCGATCAGCGGCTGCAGCACCATCGGCGGGCAGTTGTTCACCAACAACTATGGCGCGATGACCGATGCCGGCTATCAGCTGCCGCGCATCCCCATCGAGAAGGTGCCTGCCAAGTATCACCGCCAGGAAGTGCGGTATGACTCCTCGGAGAAGCCTGGCACCATCATCGTCGATACCCAGAACAAGTTCCTCTACTTCATCGAGGGCGACGGCATGGCGATGCGCTACGGCATCGGCGTCGGCCGCGAGGGTTTCGAGTGGCACGGCACCGCCCATATCGCGCTGAAGCGCGAATGGCCGACCTGGACGCCGCCGGCACCGATGATCAAGCGCCAGCCCGAGCTCGCCAAGTTCGCCGGCGGCATGGAACCGGGCCTGAAGAACCCGCTCGGCGCGCGCGCCATGTATCTCTTCAACAAAGGTGGCGACATGGGCTACCGCCTGCATGGCAGCCCGGAATGGTTCTCGATCGGCAAGGCGATGTCGTCGGGCTGCATCCGCCTGATGAACCAGGATATTATCGACCTCTACGACCGCACGTCGGTCGGCGCCAAGGTCATCGTGATGTAGGTGAGAAACAGTTTCGCAGGCGGACCGTCTAGGCAACAACAAGACGTCCTGAAAACAGAAAACCGGGCTGTTGGGGCCCGGTTTTTTGTTTTTGGATTGAAGCATGTCTCCCGAAAGTGGGAACCGGTTTCGGGATAAAGACATGCGTAAAATCAAAACCCAAAGCGCATGGAGCGAATCTGAAAGATCGCGACGCGCTTTAGAAAGAATTCGCTCCGCCGAGCCGTCGGCGGTGTGGAACTGTTAGGCGACCTGCTCGACCTGCTGCACTTCGGGAACAAAATGCCGGAGCAGGTTCTGGATGCCGTGCTTCAAAGTCGCCGTCGACGACGGGCAGCCGGCGCAGGCGCCCTTCATGTGCAGGAACACCGTGCCGTTCTCGAAGCCGCGGAACGTGATGTCGCCGCCGTCCTGGGCAACCGCGGGGCGCACGCGCGTATCGAGCAGTTCCTTGATGGTCAGCACCAGTTCTTCGTCGGCCTTGTCGTAGAACTCACCGCTATCGCCCGCTTCCGTCGCAGGGGCGGCCGCGGCCATGACTGGGGCGCCGGACATGAAGTGTTCCATGATCGCGCCAAGGATGGCCGGCTTCAGATGCTGCCAGTCGGGGCCGTCCTTGGTCACGGTGATGAAGTCATAGCCGAAGAATACGCCGGTGACGCCCGGGATATCGAACAGGCGGCCGGCCAGTGGCGAGGCCTCCGCGGCGGCCTCGGCGTTACGGAAATCGGCTGTGCCTTCGCGCAGCACTTCCTTGCCCGGCAGGAATTTCAGCGTCGCCGGGTTCGGCGTCGATTCGGTCTGGATGAACATGGGTATCTCCAGGCCCTTCCTGGGCCGATAGTTTGGAATAGTTCTAAATAGGCTCTATCGGCTGGACATTCAAGCGAAACGCGTCGCAGGAACGGCTGGCTGGTGGAATGTTTTTACAGTGTCTGCCGCGCCTTTTGAAGTGCTCAGGTGGCCAGGTCGGCGGGTATCTTGGACTGAGGCAGCCTAGGCTAGGCTGTCGATCTCCTCGTCCGACAGATTCTGCGGCACGACCGTCACCGGAATGGGAAAAGCCGCAGCCCTGCCGGCCACCGCGCTGACCAGCGGCCCAGGGCCTTCCTTGCCGGCGCCGGCCGCTAGCACCAGGATGGCGATGTCCTGGTCTTCCTCGATCAGCTTGTGGATCTCGTCGGTTGGCTTGCCTTCGCGCACCACCAGTTCCGGCTCGATGCCGACGCACTGGCGCACCTTGTTGGCGTAGCCGTCGAGCGCCGCGCGCGCCGTGGCCGTCGCCTCTTCGCGCATGATCTTCTCCACGCCCAGCCAGTGCTGGAAGTCGTCCGGCTCGATGACATAGAGCAGCACCAGGACGCCGCTGGTGTGTTGTGCCCGCTTCGAGGCGTAAGCGACGGCGCGCTCGCATTCGGGCGTGTCGTCGATGATAGCCAGGAATTTGCGGCGATGGCCGGCTTCGCGGCTGAGGCGTTTGGAAACCATGTCTATCTGCTCGGTATCAATTCGGCCGCAATCTGCCACCGCCACGGACCGGCGGCAAGCCGCCGGCCGGCGTGGCGATGGTCCTGGAGCAATTCCAGGAAAGTGTGAAGCGGTTTTCCGTCAGGAATTGCGTCGAAACAACTACTTAGACCGGTCGGTCAGTCCTGCAGTGTCCTGCAGCAGGCCGATGATGTCGCGCACCGTCTTCATCGTGCCCTCGGCGATTGCGCGGGCTCGGTCACCACCGTCCTTGAGCACGGCGTCGACATAGGCGCGATCGCCCTCGATGCGGCGCATCTCGGAAGCAATCGGCGCAAGCTTCTCCACGGCAAGGTCGGCTAGGGCCGGCTTGAACACGGAAAACTGCTGGCCCCCATATTCCTTCAGCACGTCTTCCTTCGAGATTTCCGCGAGGCCGGCATAGATGCCGACGAGGTTCTCCGCCTCGGGTCGGCTTGCAAGTCCGTCCAGCTCGCTCGGCAAGGCCTCCGGATCGGTCTTTGCCTTGCGGATCTTCTTCGAGATGGTGTCGGCATCGTCGGTCAGGTTGATGCGAGACAGGTCCGACGGGTCCGACTTCGACATCTTCTTGGAACCGTCGCGCAGGCTCATGATGCGCGCGGCCGGACCGCCGATGACCGGTTCGGTGATCGGGAAATAGCCGTTCACGGTCTCCTCGCCGACCTGCATTTCGATGCCGACGCCAAGGGCCGCGATCTTCTCGGAGAAGTCGTTGTTGAATTTCTGCGCGATGTCGCGGGTAAGCTCCAGATGCTGCTTCTGGTCCTCGCCTACCGGCACATGGGTGGCGCGGTAGAGCAGGATGTCTGCGGCCATCAGGCTTGGATAGGCGAGCAGGCCGAGCGAGGCGTTCTCGCGGTCCTTGCCAGCTTTGTCCTTGAACTGCGTCATCCGGTACATCCAGCCGATGCGCGCCACGCAGTTGAAGATCCAGGCAAGCTCGGCGTGCTGGATGACCCGCGACTGGTTGAAGACGATGTGCTTCTTCGGGTCGATGCCGGAGGCGAGGAACGCCGCGGTGATCGAGCGGGTCTGGTCGCCGAGGTCCTTGTGGACGAGCTGCGCCGTCAGCGAATGCAGGTCGACGACGCAATAGATGCAGTCGGACTGTTCCTGCAGGGCGACGAATTTCTTGATGGCGCCGAGGTAGTTGCCGAGATGCAGATTACCGGTCGGCTGGACGCCCGAAAAGACGAGTGGCTTGAAGGCGGACATGAGTTCCTCATGGCTTGTGGAGGGCCGTTTCGCGCGCGGCGAAAGTCTTTCGACGGCGCGCTTATGAACGAAGGCGGTTGCGGGATCAAGACTGGTGTTGCCGCAAGCCAGCTCGAGTTATTCGTCCAGGCCGGTATTCGATTCCCGCGGCGCAGATTTCGCCTCACCCCGCTTCACGTTCCTGCGGATCATACCGAAGTCGGCGCCGCCGGTGCCGAAGGCGGCGATGAAGTAGAGCGCGGCGCCGCCGCCGACCAGCGCGAGCAGCGTCGTCGCCTTCACCACCAGCGGCGAGCCGGGACCGAGCCGCCCGGCGAAGTAGTGCTCCGCGAAATAAAGCGCGGTCGCCATGATCACGGCCGACAGCACCAGCCGGGGAATGCGCTTCAGCAGCGGGATGTCGCGGCCCCAATGTCCCCGCCTGATCAGCATGGCGAGCAGCATCAGCGCGTTGACCCAGCCCGCGAGGGCCGAGGCCACCGCGATGCCCGGCGCACCCATGGACGGGAACAGGGTGAGCGCCGTGGCCACGTTCACGCCCACCGAAATGGCCGCGAAGATCATCGGTGTTCGCGTGTCCTCGCGCGCGAAATAGCCTGGCGTGAATGCCTTGATCAGCACGAAGGCCGGCAGGCCGAGGCCGAAGATTGCCAGGATCGAGGCGACGATCGGCGTCGAGTGGTTGGCGGCAAATGCTCCGCGCTCATAGACTAGCCGGACGATCGGCTCCGACATCACCCAGAGCGCGGCGGCGGCCGGCAGCGTCATGAACAGGGTGAACTCGACCGAGCGGTTCTGCAGGTTCGCGGCCTCGACCAGGTTGCCCGATTTCAGCGCCCGCGACAGTTCCGGCAGAAGCACGATGGCGACGGCCACGCCGACGACGCCGAGCGGCAGCTGATAGATACGGTCGGCATAGGCGAGCGACGAAACCGCGCTGTTCTGCGCCGAGGCGATCGCCGTGCCGATCAGCTGGTTGATCTGGGTGATGCCGCCGGTGATCGCCGCCGGCAGCGCCAGGATCAGCAGCCGCTTGACGTTGGGCGTCATCTTCGGTCTGCGGAAACCGATCGAGATACCGGCATGGCGAACCGCGATCCAGACGATGGCAAGCTGCACGATGCCCGCCGCCAGCACGCCCCAGGATAGGCCGAAGCCGACATCATGCGCGCCCAGCCCGTGATACCAGGCATAGGCGAGCACGCTGATCAGGATGATGTTGAGGAAGGCGGGCGCGATCGCCGCCGCGAAATAGCGGCGCAGCGAGTTCAGCATGCCGGCCATCATGGCGCCGAGCGACATGCAGATCAGGTACGGGAACATGATCGTCGCCAGCCGGACGGTCGTCTCGAACTTGCCGGGAATGTCGGCAAAGCCCGGCGCCACCAGGTAGCGCACGATCAGCGGCATCGCCAGTTCCATGGCGATCGTAAGCGCCAACAGCGCCGAGAACAGCACGCCGAACACTTCCTCCGAGAAGCGCTTGGCGCCCTCATTGCCGTGCTGCTCGATCTCCTTGGCGAAGAGCGGCACGAAAGCGGCGTTGAAGGCGCCTTCGGCGAACAGCCGGCGGAAGGTGTTGGGGAACTGGAAGGCGGCGTTGAAGGCGTCGGCGACCGGCCCGGTGCCGAGTGCCGCCGCCATCAGCATCTCGCGGCCGAAACCCAGCGCGCGGCTCATCAGCGTGCCGGAGGCGACGGTAGCGAATTTCTTGACGAGGCTCATGCTAGGAACGACTGCCAGGGAAATTGCGTCAAATGGATGGTCACTCGGCCGCCGCCTTGGCCTTGCCGTTGCGTTCGGACGAATTGCCTTCCAGCGTATCGATCAGGCGCTTGTGGATGGTGGCCGTGCGCGTCGGGCTGTCGATCTTCTGTCCGGTCAGGTCGGTGACGTAGAACGTGTCGATGACCTTCTCGCCGAAGGTCGTGATATGCGCCGAGGCGATGTCGAGCGACAGGTCGGAGAGCGTCCCCGTGATCTCGGACAGCAGGCCCGGCCGGTCCAGCCCCTCGACCTCGATCACCGAAAAACGGTTGGACAGCGTGTTGCGGATCTCGGCGCGCGGCGGAATCCTGAACGCCTTCGCGCCACGCTTCGGCTTGGTGCGCTTCTCGATCATCTCGGGCAGCCAGCTCTTGCCGGACAGCACATCCTCTATCAGCCGGCCGACGCGCTCGGCGCGGCGCCGCTCATCCTCGTCGAGGTCGAATTCGCGCGAGATCAGGATGGTGTCCAGCGCGCGCCCGTCGGAAGTGGTGAAGATCTGCGCGTCGACGATGTTGCCGCCGGCCGCGGCACAAGCACCCGCAATGATCGAAAGCAAGCGCGGATGGTCCGGCGCCAGCACGGTGATCTCGGTCACCGCCTCGAATTCATGCGTCTTGACCATGGTCGCGAGCTTCTTGCCCGCCGCATCCGCCTCACGGATGAATTCGGCGTGGCGCAACTGGTCATTGAGATCGACCGTCAGCAGATAGTTCTCATAGTGCTGCGCGACATAGCGCTTGCGCTCCTTGGCCGGCCAGGCCGAAAGCGCCTCGGCCAGCCGCTCGCGCGCGGCGGCGGTGCGTTGCGCACGCGACACTTCGGAGAAGCCGCCGGTCAGCAGCAATTCGGTCTCGTAATAGAGCGTGCGCAGCAGCTGCCCTTTCCAGCCGTTCCACACACCCGGCCCGACGCCGCGTATGTCGCAGACGGTGAGGATCAAAAGCAGCTTCAGCCGCTCTACCGATTGCACGATCGACGCGAAATCCTCGATCGTCTTGCGGTCGTTGAGGTCGCGCGTCTGCGCCGTCATCGACATCACGAGGTGGTTTTCGACCAGCCACGCGACCGTCTCGGTATCGGCCGCCGACAGCCCCATATGTGGACAGATCCGTCGGGCGATGCGGGCGCCGGCTTCCGAATGGTCTTCCGGCCGGCCCTTGGCGATGTCGTGCAGCAGCACCGCGACGTAGAGCGCCTCGCGGCTCTTCTTCAGCCCCGGCATCAGCGAATGAGACAGCGGGTGAATCTTCTCGCCATCGCCGCGCTCGATCTCGGCCAGCACGCCGATGCAGCGGATCAGGTGCTCGTCCACCGTATAGTGGTGGTACATCGAGAACTGCATCATGGCGACGATCTTGCCGAAGTCGGGGATCAGCCTGCCGAGCAGCCCGGCCTCGTTCATGCGCCTGAGATTGAGCTCGGCGTTGCGGTCCGACGTCAATATGTCGAGGAACAGCCGGTTGGCTTCCTCGTCGCGCCGGAGCGACTTGTTGACCAGACCGAGCGAGCGGGTGAGCAGCTTGAGCGCGTCAGGATGGAACTCCAGTCCATGCTTGTCGGCGAACCAGAACAACCTCAGCAGGTTGACCGGGTCGCGTTCGAACACACCGTCGTCGGCGATGTTGATGCGGTGGTTGTCGACAATGAAATCACTAGTGCCGGCAAGCTTGCGCTTGCGTCGCTGGAAGGTGAGGAAGATGCGGTTGAAGCCCGGCACATGCTTGGCCTGCTCTTCCTCGAGCGCCGCGCAGAAGATACGGGTGAGGTCGCCGACATCCTTGGCGACGAGGAAATAGTGCTTCATGAAACGCTCGACGGCCGACAGGCCGGGATGCGTCGTGTAGCCCAGACGTTCGGCGATCTCGCGCTGGATGTCGAAATGCAGTCGCTCCTCCGCCTTGCCGGTGAGGAAGTGCATGTGACAGCGCACCGCCCACAGAAAATCCTCGGCCTTCTGGAACTCGCGATACTCGGCTTGGGTGAAGACGCCCTTCTCGACCAGTTCCTCGCCGGTGCGCACGCGGTAGAAGTATTTGCCGATCCAGAACAGCGTCTGCAGGTCGCGCAGCCCGCCCTTGCCGTCCTTGACGTTGGGCTCGACCAGATAGCGGCTTTCGCCGGCCTTGGCATGGCGCTCGTCGCGCTCGGCCAGCTTGGCCTGCACATATTCCGGCCCGGTCGTGCGCACCACCTCGTGGTCGAAGCGGGTGAGCAGTTCTTCATAAAGCTTCTGTTCGCCCCACAGGAAACGCGCCTCGAGGATCGACGTGCGGATCGTGATGTCGCTGCGCGACAGCCTGAGGCACTCCTCGATGTTGCGGGTGGCGTGGCCGACCTTCAGACCCATGTCCCACAGCATGTAGAGCATGTACTCCACGATCTGCTCGCCCCACGGCGTCTGCTTGTAGGGCAGCAGGAACAAGAGGTCGATGTCGGAGCCAGGCGCCAGCGTGCCGCGGCCGTATCCGCCAACCGCCACGACCGCCATGCGCTCGGCCACCGAACGGTTCTTGACACGGTAAACATGGGTGGCGGCGAAATCATAGAGCGCCCGGATCAGCTCATCCATCAGATGCGAGAGCCTCTCGGCGCAGGCATTGCCGCCGCCATCCTCCTTGAGCATGGCCTCGGCGATCGTGCGCCCCTCCGCCAGCCTGGCTTTGAGCAATTGGAGGACAGTAGCGCGAACCGCCGGTCTCGAACCGTCGCCGGCGCTTGCCGACGTCAGCGCCGTCAAGTCGCGGCGCAAAGCGTCGCCATCGATGATTTCGTGGAGTTTCAGGGAGATCTTTGCCATTCGGCGGCGTCTATAGCGCGTTTTCGCGGCGCTGTGTATGGGGCCGGCGGATGCGATTTGGCGTCGCGCGGAGGCGTAATCCGCAATCGCCCAGCCGATTTTCGCAAAAGTCGAAATCGGCCCTTGACCTTCCAGTAACTGGAAGGACTACCTCCGCCTCAATTGGAGAATTCCGAGGTATTGCTGATGACCCATTCCGACCACAACCATCATCACTCGCATGGCGCGTCCTGCTGCTCCGGGAAAACTGCAGGGACCGCGGCCGAAGCGGTGATTCGCGATCCTGTCTGCGGCATGACGGTCGATCCGGCGGCCGGCAAGCCGACGGCCGAGCATGACGGACGAACCTTCCATTTCTGCAGCGAGCGCTGCCGCACGAAATTCGTTGTCGAGCCGGAGAGCTACCTGACCGCCACCGATCCTGTCTGTGGCATGAGCGTCGACCGCGCCAGCGCCAGGCACTTTGTGCGCCATGATGGCCAGGGCTTCTATTTCTGCTCCGCCGTTTGCCGAGGCAAGTTCGAGGCGGAGCCGGCAAAATACCTTGCCGGCCGGCCCGAGCCGCAGCCGATGCCGAGGGGCACGCAGTACACCTGCCCGATGCATCCCGAGATCATCCGCGACAAGCCCGGCTCCTGTCCGATCTGCGGCATGGCGCTGGAGCCGATGGGCGTGCCGACCGGCGACGAAGGCCCGAATCCCGAGTTGGTCGACTTCACGCGCCGGTTGTGGGTCAGCGCGGCGCTTTCCGTTCCTCTCCTGATATTCGCTATGGCGCCGATGCTGGGCCTCAGCTTCGAAAATCTCATCGATGGCCGGACGAAGACGTGGGTAGAGCTGGCGCTGGCGAGCCCAGTGGTGCTTTGGGCGGCGTTTCCGTTCTTCCATCGCGGCTGGGACTCGGTTGTCAACCGCAGCCCCAATATGTGGACGCTGATTTCGCTGGGCGTCGGCGCGGCCTATCTCTACAGCGTGGTCGCCGCCCTGGTTCCGGACATCTTCCCGCATCAGTTCCGCGGTCATGACGGTGCCGTGCCGGTCTATTTCGAGGCTGCTGCCGTCATCGTCGCGCTTGTGTTTCTGGGCCAGGTGCTGGAACTGCGCGCCCGTGAGCGCACCGGCTCGGCCATTCGCGCGCTCCTCGACCTTGCCCCGAAGACGGCGCGGTTGATCGGCGTCGACGGTTCAGAGAAGGATGTGCCGCTCGACAGCGTCCAGACTGGCGACCGTCTGCGCATTCGTCCGGGCGACGCCGTTCCCGTCGACGGCATCGTGCTGGAAGGTCGCTCGGCGATCGATGAATCGATGATTACGGGCGAGCCGCTGCCGGTCGAAAAGACGGAAGGTTCCGCGCTTACCGGCGGCACGCTGAACAAGAACGGCTCGCTGGTCATGCGCGCCGAGAAAGTCGGCGCCGAAACCACGCTGTCGCGCATCGTCGAGATGGTCGCCAAGGCGCAGCGGTCGCGCGCGCCGATTCAGGGGCTGGCCGACCGCGTGTCCTACTATTTCGTCCCGGCCGTGGTGCTGGTCGCCACTATCGCCTTCATCGCCTGGGCGCTCCTCGGTCCTCAGCCGAGCCTGATCTTCGCCATCGTCTCGGCTGTGTCGGTGCTGATCATCGCCTGTCCATGCGCACTTGGTCTGGCGACGCCGATGTCGATCATGACGGCGACCGGACGCGGCGCGCATGCCGGCGTGCTCATCAAGGAAGCGGCGGCGCTGGAGCGTTTCGCCTCAGTCGACACGCTGATCGTCGACAAGACCGGCACGCTGACCGAAGGCAAGCCGCGGCTCACCGATGTCGTGCCGGCCGGAGATATCGACGAGAACGAGCTGCTGGGCCTTGCCGCCGCGCTCGAAAAGGGCTCGGAACATCCATTGGCCGAGGCGATCGTCGAGGGCGCCGCCGCGCGCGGCCTGAAGCTGGTCGAAGCCGTCGGTTTCGAGGCCGTCACCGGCAAGGGTGTCTCGGGCACGGTTTCGGGTCGGAAGGTCGCGCTCGGCAATGCGGCGATGATGGCGGACCTCGGCGTCGAAACGCCGGCGGCCAATGCCGAGGCGATGCAGGCCGATGGCAAGACGGCCATGTTTGTGGCCGTCGACGGCGGCTTCGCCGGCATCGTGGCCGTGGCCGATCCCGTCAAGGCAACGACGGCCGAGGCGATCAAGGCCCTGCATGACAGGGGTCTCAGGATCATCATGGCAACCGGCGACAACGAGCGCACGGCAAAAGCGATCGCCGGCAAGCTCGGCATCGATGAGGTCCGCGCCGGCCTGCTGCCGGATGAGAAGGGCGCGCTGGTCGAGCAACTGCGTGCGGGCGGCGCTGGCGTGGCCATGGCCGGCGACGGCGTCAATGATGCGCCGGCGCTGGCTGGCGCCGATGTCGGCATCGCCATGGGCACCGGCGCCGATGTCGCGGTCGAAAGCGCCGGCATCACGCTCGTCAAGGGCGACCTCAACGGTATCGTCAGGGCGCGCACGCTGGCCCAGGCGACGATACGCAACATCCGCCAGAACCTGTTCTTCGCCTTCCTCTACAACGTGCTCGGCGTGCCGGTCGCGGCCGGCGTGCTCTATCCGCTCACCGGGACGTTGCTGTCGCCGATGATAGCGGCGGCGGCGATGAGCCTGTCGTCGGTGTCGGTCATTACCAATGCTTTGCGGCTGAGGACGTTGAAACTCTGAACGAAGCCCCCAGATACGAACCTCAATCACAAGGAGACCTTGAATGACCCTGGCCAAGAAAATCGTGCTGCTTTTGATGGCTGCCGGAATGCTGCTTGCCGTCTTCCTCGAAAGCGTGCCGGCCTCGTCCGAGGAGATGAAGCATGACATGTCCAAGATGGCGATGGGCGCCCAGAGTCCGGCCACCACGGGCTATGAGGCGGCGATGAAGAAGATGCACAAGGACATGGCGATCAAATACACCGGCAATGCCGATGTCGACTTCGTCCGCGGCATGATCCCGCATCATCAGGGGGCGATCGACATGGCCAAGGTAGTGATCGCCAACGGCAAGGACCCGGAAATCCGCAAGCTCGCCGAAGGCGTGGTCAAGGCGCAGGAGGCCGAGATCAAGGAAATGAAAGACTGGCTCGCCAAGCACCCGGCGAAGTAGAGCAATTCCAGGAAAAGTGTGTAGCGGATTTCCGCCGGAATTACATAGAAACAAATCCTTAGAGCGGTTCGGCGCTTCCGCGAAACGCTGAACGGCTCTAACCCACTCCGGGAATCCAGGCGGCCAGGCAGCTCTGGTCTGGATTTCCGGTTTTGGCTGTGCTGCGATCCGGGCCCACGCGGAGAAAGTCATGCCGTCAACAGTGAGAACCCTCAAGCTGCCGTCCGGCGAGGGCGTTCCGTTGCTGGGCCAGGGCACCTGGAAGATGGGTGAGGACCGCCGCCGCCGTGCCGATGAGGTGTCGGCGCTGAAGCTCGGGCTCGATCTCGGCATCACGCTGATCGACACCGCCGAAATGTACGCCAGCGGCGGCGCCGAGGAGGTGGTGGCGGAGGCGATCGCCGGGCGCCGCGACGAGACCTTCCTGGTCTCCAAGGTGCTTCCTTCCAACGCCTCGCGCGCTGGCGTCGAGCGCGCCTGCGAGGCCAGCCTGAAGCGGCTTTCCACCGACAGGATCGATCTCTATCTGCTGCATTGGCCGGGCAGCGTGCCGCTGTCCGAAACCGTGGAGGCCTTCGAGAGCCTGAAGGCTCAAGGCAAGATCCGTTATTGGGGCGTCAGCAATTTCGACACCGACGAGATGGAAGACCTTGTCGGTCTGCCGTCCGGCGGCAATGTCCAGACCAATCAGGTGCTCTACAACCTGTCGCGGCGCGGCCCAGAATTCGATCTGGCCCCATGGTGCGCGGAGCGCGGCATCCCGCTGATGGCCTATTCGCCGGTGGAGCAGGGTGCGCTGGCGCGCAATGCCCGGCTGGAGGCCGTTGCTGCCCGGCACAACGCCACCGCCGCGCAGATCGCGCTCGCCTGGGCGATGGCGCAGCCTGGCGTCATCGCCATTCCAAAGGCCGTCCGCCAGGAGCATGTCCGCCAGAATGCCGCCGCGCTCGACATCAAGCTGGCGCCTAAGGATTTCGCCGATCTCGACCGCGCCTTCCCGCCGCCGACGCGCAAGCGGGGCCTGGAAATGATCTAGCCGCTCACCGGGATGCCGATGTGCTTGCGGATCCTTCGCAAGGCGCGGGAAAACAGGTCGGCGTCATTGGCGGCACGGGCAAGCGTGAGCGCCCCCTGAATGGCGGCGACGGCTTCCTCCGCCAGCTCTGCGGCCTCGGTCGATCGATGACCGGATCGCGTCAGCGCATTGGCGAGATGCATGACCCACCGGCCGAAATAGCCTCTTATCTGGCCGGCGAAGAGATCGCGCGATCGATCCAGCGCGAAGGCCCCGATGAGGCAGACCCGGCGCCCCGAGCGGAAATAGCTGTCGGTCGCGGCGAGCATCTGTTCGATCCCGCCACGGGGATCGTTGCCGTCGCGCAGCGGCGCGAACACATGATCCTCGAACCATCCGTCGATATGGGCAATGACGGCCCTGGCCATCTCCTCCTTGCCGCCGGGAAAGAAGTGGTAGAGGCTTCCCTTGCCAAGCCCCGTCGCCTCGCCGATCAGCACAAGGCTGGCGCCCTCATAGCCGTGCTCGCGGAAGACTTCCGCAATGATCCCCAGCAACTGGTCGCGATCCGGAGCGATGCGCCGCAACGGCCTAAAGCCCGAGTTCCGACAGACCCGGATGGTCATCCGGCCGGCGGCCGAGCGGCCAGTGATACTTCCGTTCGCTCTCGGCGATCGGCAGGTCGTTGATGCTAGCCACGCGCCGGCGCATCAGCCCGGCTTCGTCGAACTCCCAGTTCTCGTTGCCGTAGGAGCGGAACCAGTGGCCGCTGTCGTCGCGCCACTCATAGGCGAAGCGGACGGCGATGCGGTTCTCGTTCCAGGTCCACACCTCCTTGATGAGGCGATAGTCCAGCTCGCGCGCCCATTTGCGCTTGAGGAAACCGACGATCTCGCCGCGCCCCGATATGAATTCGGCCCGGTTCCGCCAGACGCTGTCCTCGGTATAGGCGAGCGAAACCCGTTCCGGGTCGCGGCTGTTCCAGGCATCCTCCGCAAGGCGCGCCTTTTGCGCCGCTGTCTCGGCCGTGAAGGGCGGCAAGGGCGGGCGGCTCATTGAAATCTCCTGTCGGTTTGGATCATCGCAAACCCACACTGTACCGAACGGTACAATGAGTCAATGTCACACTTCCGGTTTACTGTCTCGTCGCCAGCCCCTTTAGCCGGTAGAGCGCCTCCAGCGCCTCGCGCGGCGTCATCTCGTCGGGATTGATCGCGCCAAGCGCTTCGCCCAGCGCATCGCTCTTCGCCGGCTTCGGGGCTTCGCGCTTCGCCGCCACCGAAAACAGCGGCAAATCGTCGACGAGCCGGTTGGTCTTGCCCGAAACTTCGCCCTCTTCCAGCTGATGCAGGACTTCCTTGGCACGCGCCACCACGGCTTCGGGCAGGCCGGCCAACCGCGCCACCTGCACGCCGTAGGAACGGTCGGCCGCGCCCTTGCCAACCTCGTGCAGGAAGACGACATCGCCTTCCCATTCCTTGACCCGCATGGTGACGTTGTGGAGCCGGGGGAGCTTGCCCGCCAGCGCCGTCATCTCGTGGAAATGCGTGGCGAAGATTGCCCGGCAGCGGTTCTTCTCATGCAGGTATTCGACCGCGGCCCAGGCGATCGACAACCCGTCGAAAGTGGCCGTGCCGCGGCCGATCTCATCCAGGATCACCAGCGCCCGCTCGCCCGCCTGATTGAGGATCGCCGCCGTCTCGACCATCTCGACCATGAAGGTCGAGCGGCCGCGCGCGAGATCATCCGAGGCGCCGACGCGCGAGAACAGCCGGTCGACAACGCCGATATGGGCGCTTTGCGCCGGCACGAAGCAGCCGGTCTGGGCAAGGATGGCGATCAAGGCGTTTTGCCTGAGGAATGTCGACTTACCACCCATATTGGGACCGGTGAGCAGCCAGATCGCGCCGGCCTTGGCGCCGCCCTCGGGCGAGAGATCGCAATCATTGGCGACGAACGGTCCTTCGCCGGAACGCCTGAGCGCCTGTTCGACCACCGGGTGGCGCCCGCCAACAATTTCGAAGGCGAGGCCGGCATCGACAACCGGCCGGCACCAGCCCTCGCTTTCGGAAAGAAGCGCCAACGCCGCCGACACATCGAGAGCCGCAAGCGCCTCGGCGCCGGCGCGGATCCGGTCGGCCTCGCCCACCACTTCCGCCGTCAGCCGATCGAAGGCGGCGAGCTCGATGCTCAGCGCCCGGTCGGCGGCGTTGGCGATCTTCGATTCCAGTTCCGCCAGTTCCGTCGTGGTGAAGCGCATGGCGTTGGCCATGGTCTGGCGATGGATGAAGCGCGCCTTGGCGGTGTCGCTGCCGGTCATGATCGAGTGATGGTTGGCGGTGACCTCGATGTAATAGCCGAGCACATTGTTGTGCCGGATCTTCAGCGAGCGGATGCCGGTTTCCTCGATCAGCGAGCGCTCCAGCCCGGCGATCACCTTTCGCGACTCGTCGCGCAGCGCCCGCATCTCGTCGAGCTCGGCATTGTAGCTCGACCGCACGAAGCCGCCGTCGCGCTTGACCAGCGGCAGCTCGTCGTCGAGCGCTTCGCTGAGATGGCGTGCGAGCGCCTCGGGCAAGGCCTTGATCGCGGAAAGTGCCGCGCCGAGCTCGGCAGGCAGGGCGGCCGTGGCGAACAATTCGGCGATCGCGCCGGCCGCCTCGAAGCCGGCGCGCAGCGCGCCAAGGTCGCGCGGCCCCCCGCGGTTGAGCGCCAGCCTGGACAGTGCCCTCGGCATGTCGGCGACACTCTTGAGGCTCGCCCGCAAACCTTGGCAAAGCCGCGTTTCGGAGCGGAAGAATGAGACCGAATCCAGTCGGGCCGCGATCGCCGCCGGGTCCGTCAGCGGCGCCATCAGCCGGTCGGCGAGCAATCGCGCGCCGCCGCCGGTCACAGTGCGGTCGATCGCCTTGAACAGCGAGCCGTCGCGGCTGCCGGAGAGCGTGCGCAGCAATTCGAGATTGGCGCGCGTCGCCGGGTCGATGAACAGCGTCGCGCCCTGCTCCTCGCGCTCGGGCCGCGACAGCGGCGGCCGTTCGGCCTTTTGCGTCTTCTCGACGTAAGCGATGGCGCCCGAGATCGCCGACAGTTCGGCGCGCGAGAAGGTGCCGAAACTGTCCGGCGTCGCGACCTCGAAGAAGCGCGCGATCCGGCCCGTGGCCGAGGCCGAATCGAACAGCGAAGGCGGCTGCGGGTTGGCAATCCGGCCGAGCACATCGAAGATCGGCCTGAGCTCCGGATCGTGGAAAACCGGTTCGGCGACGATCAATTCGCGCGGGTCGACGCGGAAGATGTCGGCAAGCAGCCGCTCGGCGCTCGTCTCGGCAACGCGGAAGGCACCCGTCGAAATGTCGATCCAGGCCAGCGCGAAACTCGCCTGGCTTGCCGCGCCGCCGCCCTTCACGCGGCCGAGCGCCATGAGGAAACTCGATTCCGAGGGCGCGAGCAGCTTGTCCTCGGTGATGGTGCCCGGCGTGACCAGGCGCACCACGTCGCGCCGCACCACCGATTTGGAACCGCGTTTCTTGGCTTCCGCCGGATCCTCGATCTGCTCGCAGACGGCAACGCGAAAACCTTGGGCGATCAGCTTCTGCAGATAGTCGTCCGCCGCATGTACCGGCACGCCGCACATCGGAATGTCGTGGCCCTGATGCTTGCCGCGCTTGGTCAAAACGATGCCGAGGGCCTGGCTTGCCTTCTCCGCATCATCGAAGAACAGCTCGTAGAAATCGCCCATGCGGTAGAAGAGGAGCGAGTCAGGGTTCGCCGCCTTGATCTCGATATACTGCTCCATCATCGGCGTGACGCCGCCGGTGGCGGGCGCAGGCGTCGTCGTCTCCTGGGCGTCGGTATCTATCGGCATGTGGATGTTCATGCCCGGACGCTAGCAGAACTGGCAGCCCGTTTTAATGCCGTCGGCGCGAAAAGCAGGGGAAGACTGGGCAGTTGCGCCATCAGCACGACAGGGTGCGCAAGGCATGTTGCCTCATGCCGTCGGCCGACATATGGATCGTCCGGGCCCATGAGAAAATGGTGGGGCGATGAAGCAGGACGGACACGAGACGTTCGAGGAGATGGTCGGCCCCGCCGGCTCACCGCTCGGCCGTATTCGGCTTCTTGCCACTAACCGAGCCAATCGAACCAGAACCAAAATCAAGGCGTGGACGCGGATACGGTTACCCTTCATCCTTCCGGCGCGCGGGCTGCTTTCGGGCCTCGATGGCGGCATCGACATGCCGCTCCACATATTCAGCCGCGATCCGCTGATCCTCTATGTACCTGTCGGCGGCAGGCGCCCGCTCTACGCGCTCGCCGCCTTCTGCCGACGCCTCGCGCCACGGCGCGCTACCTTCCTTCTGATGCCGAACTGGACGCTGGAACGGCCTGCCGTCGTCGAGCAGATACGCAAGGATCTCTCCTGGTTCGCCAGGGTTTGCCCCAAGCACGAGCTGATCTTTCTCTGCAACACAGAGGAAGAGCGACGCCTGATTGGAGGCGTTGGCGGCAATGCAATCTTCTCCAATCACAATCTGATGATCTCGGAAGACGTCTTCCGGCCGCTCCAGGACGTGCCGGTCGAGTACGATGCGGTCTACAACGGTCGCATCTCGCACACCAAGCGGCACTATCTCGCCTTCGAGATCGAAAGACTGGTCCATGTGACGTCCTCGATCGGCGAATTGCCGCCGGCCGGCGACCGCGCCTTCATTCGCCGCCTGCAGGCGCAATCGCCGCTTCACAGCATCGCCAATCCGCTCCTTGATGGCCTGCCCGGCCGGCTGACCTCCGCCGAGGTCAACCGCGTCTACAACCAGGCCGCGGTCGGGCTCTGCCTGTCGGCGGTGGAAGGGGCGATGTATTCCAGCATGGAGTATTTGCTGGCCGGGTTGCCGATCGTATCGACACCGAGCATCGGCGGCCGCGACGTCTACTTCGATCCGGACTACTGCATTGTCGCCGAGCCGGAGCCGACCGCGATCCGCCGCGCGGTCGAGCGGCTCCGCGACCGCGCCATACCGCGGGAGGAGATTCGCGGCCGCACGCTTGAAAGGGTAAGGGCGGAACGGTTGGAACTGATGGCCTATCTCTCGGCGCTTAAGCGACGCATGGGAAGCGATGATCCGCCCTTCTCCGAATGGCCGTTCGCCGGCACCTCCGGGCTGACGCGCTGGGCCTCGGTGCGCGATCACCTGCGCGAGATTGTCGCGATCTCATCGGGCAAGATTTGACTGTCGCCGCGACCGCGGAGGAACGCCGTCACGCAATCGCTGGCGGTTTACAGCGGCCGAGTATGGCCTTAAGCGGTAGTTCAAAACAATGCGCTCGCCTCAAGAGCGCGAATTGGTGAGGAAAACGTCAGGCATCATGGCTAGGAAAACCGAAAGCAGCGGCCCCTCCGTCAGTCCCGAAGAGGCGCTGGAATTCCACGCCATGGGGCGGCCCGGCAAGCTCGAGATCGTCGCCACCAAGCCGATGGCGACGCAACGCGATCTGAGCCTCGCCTATTCGCCGGGCGTCGCCGTTCCCGTGCGTGCCATCGCCGAGGATCCGAGCCGCGCCTTCGACTATACAACGCGTGGCAACATGGTCGCCGTCATCTCGAACGGCACCGCCATCCTCGGCCTCGGCAATCTCGGCGCTCTGGCCTCCAAGCCGGTGATGGAAGGCAAGTCCGTGCTGTTCAAGCGCTTCGCCGATGTCGATTCAATCGACCTTGAAGTCGATACCGAAGATGCCGACGAGTTCATCAACTGCGTGCGCTTCCTCGGGCCCTCCTTCGGCGGCATAAACCTCGAGGACATCAAGGCGCCCGAGTGCTTCATCATTGAGCAGCGCCTGCGCGAGCTGATGGATATTCCCGTCTTTCATGACGACCAACACGGCACGGCAATCATCTCGGCCGCCGGATTAATCAACGCGTTGGAGATCACCGGCCGCGACATGAAGACCACCAAGATGGTCTGCAACGGCGCGGGCGCCGCCGGTATCGCCTGCATCGAACTGATGAAGGCGATGGGCTTTGCGCCGGAGAACGTCATCCTGTGCGATACCAAGGGCGTCGTCTATCAGGGCCGCACCGAGGGCATGAACCAATGGAAGTCGGCGCATGCGGTCAAGACCGAGGCGCGCAGCCTCGGCGAGGCGCTGGACGGCGCCGATGTCTTCCTCGGCCTGTCCGCCAAGGGCGCGCTGACCACCGCCATGGTGCAGTCGATGGCAAAGAACCCGATCATCTTCGCCATGGCCAATCCCGATCCGGAGATTACGCCGGAGGAAGTGGGCGAGATCCGCACCGACGCCATCATGGCCACGGGCCGCTCGGACTACCCCAACCAGGTCAACAATGTCCTGGGCTTCCCCTATATCTTCCGCGGTGCGCTGGATGTGCGCGCCACCACCATCAATGACACGATGAAGATCGCGGCCGCCAGGGCGCTGGCCGAGCTGGCGCGCCAGGACGTGCCGGACGATGTCGCCGCCGCCTATCAGGGCAACCGGCCGAAATTCGGCGCCAACTACATTATCCCGGTGCCGTTCGATCCGCGCCTGATCTCCGCGATCCCGCTCGCGGTGGCCAAGGCCGCGATGGAATCGGGCGTTGCCCGCAAGCCGATTCTCGACCTCGACCGCTATGCGCAGGAACTGTCCGCCCGCCGCGACCCGATCGCCTCGACCTTGCAGCGCATCTACGACCGCGTGCGCCGCCAGCCCAAGCGTATCGTCTTCGCCGAAGGCGAGGAGGAACAGGTGATGCGCGCCGCCGTCTCCTATGTGAACCAGAAGCTCGGTACTGCGATCCTGCTCGGCCGCGACGACGTCATCAAGGACAATGCCAGGAATGCCGGCATTGATCTCAACAAGCAGGGCCTCGAGATCATCAACGCCAGGCTGTCGCGCCGCAACGGTATCTACACCGACTATCTCTACGAGCGCATGCAGCGGAAAGGCTTCCTGTTCCGCGACTGCCAGCGGCTGATCAACAACGACCGCAACCATTTCGCCGCCTGCATGGTGGCGCTGGGCGACGCCGACGGCATAGTCACTGGCGTCACCCGCAACTATTCGACGGCACTCGACGACGTGCGCCGCATCATCGACGCCAAGCCCGGCCATCGCGTCATCGGCGTGTCGATCGTGCTCGCGCGAGGCCGTACCGTTCTTGTCGCCGATACCGCGGTGCACGACATGCCGAATGCCGAGCAGATCGCCGATATCGCCGAGGAGGCCGCCGGTTTCGCCCGCCGCATGGGCTACGAGCCCAGGATTGCCATGCTCGCCTACTCCACCTTCGGCCATCCGCATGGCGAGCGCTCCGAACGCGTGCAGGAGGCGGTGCGCATCCTCGACAAGCGCCGCGTCGATTTCGAGTATGACGGCGAGATGGCGGCGGACGTGGCGCTGAACCCCCGCGCCATGGCGCAATATCCGTTCATCCGGCTGACCGGCCCAGCCAATGTGCTGATCATGCCGGCGTTCCACTCGGCCTCGATCTCGACCAAGATGCTGCAGGAGCTCGGCGGCTCGACCGTCATCGGCCCGCTGCTGGTCGGCTTGAACAAGCCGGTCCAGATCGTCTCGCTCAACGCCAAGGATAGCGACATCGTCAATATGGCGGCGATCGCGGCCTATACGGCGGGGAATTGACGAGCGGGCCAACGCGCAGGCTTTTCGCGAACCAAAAGCAAAAAAAAGGCCCGCGGCGATGCCGCGAGCCTTTTCTTAGGTCGTTAGGTTCGATCAGAAATTGCGCTGGAAGCGGACGATGCCGCCCCAGCTGTTCTTCTTGTCGGCCTTGGTCCAGTTGCTGAACGGCGTGGATTCGCCGAAGCGGCCGTAATGGAAGTAGTCGACTTCGGGCGTGATCGTGAAACCAGGAACGATCGTGTAGGCGACGTTGGCCGCCAGCGCGTAGTTCTTGTCCTGGTCTCCCGACACCTGAAGGTTGAAGGCGGCCTTGTCGGTGAACTTGTAGGTACCGCCGGTCCAGAAAGCCCACTTACCGGCCCAAGGCTTGTAGAATCCGCGGCCGCCAGCGGCCACGACGTTGGACGGATCGGTCAGGTGGCTGTCGGTGCCGTAGCCGAACATGCCAAACAGCGACAATTCCTTGGTCACGTTGACATCCAGGCGAACCTTGCCGGCCACTTCCTCGTAGTTGCTGTCGTAGGCAACGACGCCGGTGATCGCACCCCAGTCCTGCTTGTACTTCAAGCCGCCCACGACGTGCGGGACATAGCTGTCGATCGTGCCGGTCTTGCCGGAACCTTCTTCCAGCGAGACCACGCCGGAGAAGCCGCTGCCCGCATCGAAGTAGTAGCTGATGACGTTGGTGTCCTTGATGCCGTAGGGGATGATGGTGTCCTGGATGACGTTGCCGGCATAGCCGATGAACTGGTCATAGGGGGTTTCATCCTTACCGACGCGCAGGCCGCCGAGCTGGATCCAGGCGAAGTTAAGCGTGACCGGCTTGTTATAGGCACCGACGCCGCCATTGGAATCGGGACCAAGGCCGCTCTTGGCGGTGTCGCCGAAATTGAAGCGGGTTTCGGTGTAGGTCTTCAACGTGCCGAGTTCGGTTTCCTGGGCGGTCCAAGTCTTCAAATTGAAGCGGGTGTTCTTCAGCCAGGTGCCCTGGTTCTTGCCGGTGCGCACGTCGAGAGCACGCGCGCCGTCGAAGGAGCCGATATCGCCGAAGCCGGCGTCATAGCGGATGTAGCCGCCGATGCGCAGGCAGGTCTCGGTGCCGGGGATGTAGAAGTAGCCGGCGCCATAGACGTCGCAGATCTTCACGTATTCGGCCGGTTCCGGCTCGGCGACGGTGACCGCGTCGGCGGCGCGGGCGCCCGAAGCTGCGATCAGGGCCGCAGCGGAGCCGAGAAGAAGGCTCTTGATGTTCATTTTCTTGAATCTCCAGTCAAAGGTTCAAGACAGGCCTGACACGCCGTTCGGCTTCTGCCACCCCCGTCCCCATCGTTGAAAAAGTACGCGCACCGGCGCTGCTTCTTCGCTCTGGACATGACTTAATCGGCGGTCGCGCACAACAGAGATTATGTCGGAAAGGCGGCTTCTTTGACTCTTATAAAGGTCTTGTTGCCCAAATATCACGTCATATATTTGTAAAATTGGGACAAATTGCACAATTTATACAATCGAAACGCCAAGGAATCCTGATAATGTGCCAAATGTGCCAATTATTACAGTTATATGACACTTAATTATTCGGCTAGCTATGCGCCGGTTGCGCGGAAAACGTATCGCCGGGCCCGCTCAGGACACGGTCCGCGCGGCGCGGACCACGTCCGCGACCATGTCTTCCCTCAACATCTCGATAGGGACGCGGCCATTAAGCTCGGGCGCGGGGCGGGTCAGCCAGAACCAGGCAAGCCTCGGATTGCCGATCACCGACAGCACGTCGCTGATTCCCAGGACCGGCCTGCCGTCGACGAACTGGGCCAGTGGGAAGACATGTTTGCGGCCGCCCTTGCGCAACGCGACGACCTCGCCGCGCCTTTGCCAGCGATGCAGTGTCGAGCGCGGGATGCGAAGCTTCTCTTCCAGATAGGTCGAGCCGGCGACCTCGCCGGCCCAATCCTCGAGCAGCATCGATTGAAGATCGGCCGCGCGTTCCGCGATATTTTGAAGCCTTGCAGTCTCAGGCGGCACGCGCCTGGAAGCCTGATCGGACACCGTCGGACTTCCGCTTGCGATTCTGTCCGGCACCGTGCGGAAGAACTCGGAGACGAGCGCGGTCCAATCGCCCTTGAAGGAATCGATCGCATGGCGCTGCGCCGGCGGCAGGAAGGGAAGGGCGGCCGCCACGCTGCCTGCGAGCGCGCTGGCTGAAGCCAAGGCCTGCGCGTCCATCAGGACACCTTGTTGCATCAATGCCTGCTGCACGGCTTCGGTGACTAGGCCTGCCAAGGTCTCTTGCGAAATCCCCTCGGGCGGGGTCTGAAGTCTGGTCATGCGTCCGTCTTGTGGCCCGCGCTCCTCCCCCAGGCGCCGGCGGTTGCTCAAATTCTATCGTGGAAAGCACAAATTGCGGCGGCAAAGGACACCGCGGCCCGGCAGATTGCTGGCTTGCATCTCACACCCCTGGTTTGGCGTGCCGAAATGTCAGTCGCGGAACGCCCTATCTTTGCGTGTAGGAGCGCTCTGTGACAGAGGCGCGACAAACAGGCCTCTTCCGAGCCTGCTCGCGATGACGCAACGGTATGGCGCCATTATGCAATTTGCCTCGGCCGGTTAAAGCAGTCCGGCTTGCTCGGCCTCGCGGCGCAGGCTCAGGCGCGGGCGCGGGCCGATCTGCTGGATCACCAGCCCGGCGGCCAGCGAGCCGAGATCGCCGCAATCCTTGAGGCTGCGTCCGGTCGTGTAGCCGTAGAGAAAGCCGGCGGCATAGAGGTCGCCGGCGCCGGTCGTGTCGACCAGCTCATTGATCTTCGTTGCCTCGATGGTGACGGTCTCGTCGCCGCGCACGATAACCGAGCCTTTTTCGGAACGGGTGACGGCCGCTATCTTGCAATCCTTGCGGATGGCGGCGAGCGCCTCCTCGAAGGAAGCCGTCTGGTAGAGCGATTTGATCTCGTGACTGTTGGCAAAGACGATGTCGACGGTGCCTGAGCGCATCAGCTCGAGGAATTCCTCTCGGTAGCGGTCGACGCAAAAGGGATCCGACAGCGTCATCGACACTTCGCGGCCGGCGGCGTGCGCCAGCCTGGCGGTCTGGCGGATGGCCTCCTTGGCGCGCGGTGGATCCCACAAATAGCCTTCGAAGTATGTCACCTTGGCGCCGGACGCCTTGTCGGCCTCGACATCCTCGGGCCCAAGCTCGATGCAAGCGCCAAGATAGGTGTTCATCGAACGCTCGCCGTCGGGCGTGACGAAGATCATCGAGCGTGCCGTCGGCGGTTGGCCCGCGAGCGGCCTGGTATCGAAGGCCACGCCCTGAGCGTGGATGTCGTGCGTGTAGATGTCGCCCAGCGCGTCGTTTGACACCTTGCCGAAGAAGGCGGCCCGTCCGCCGAGGCTGGCGACGCCGGCCGCCGTGTTGCCGGCGCTGCCGCCGGAAGCCTCGATCGCCGGCCCCATGCGGCTGTAGAGCAGTTCGGCGCGCCTGGCGTCGATAAGGTTCATCGCGCCCTTGATGATGCCGTTGGTCTCGAGAAAAGCCTCGTCGCACTGCGCGATGATGTCGACAATGGCATTGCCGATGCAAAGCACGTCATATTCCGGCATCAAAATCTCCGCCAAGAACCCACCCGGCTATCTGGCATGCCGGCCGGGCGCGGGTCTAGCGAGTTGCCGCTGCTTTGCCTACCCCGAAAATCGCGATCGCCTTCCGCGCTAGCGGCCTGGGCGCCGGTTGTTCGCCGGCTGCGGCAGCATTCGAATCGAACTGGCCCATATCGGCCGCTGCCCTCGCCGCTATGGTTTCGCGGCGATCGAAACATTTCCGCGCCGCCATCGGCTAGAAGCGGATTGTTTCCGCAGACGGAAGGCGCAGAAATGTCCGAAAAGACCGAATTGTCCGCCGACCTCGCGCTGCTCGGCGTCCTGGCGGTGCTATGGGGTGCTTCGTACACCTTCATCAAGATCGGCGTCGAGACGATCCCGCCTGTCAGCTTCATCGCCGCCCGGACGCTGATCGCCGGGGCCGTTCTGCTTACCGTCATTCGCTGGCGCGGCCTTGCCATGCCCGCCGAAGCAGCGACATGGCGCCGCTTCGCCTTCCAGGCCTGCCTCAACAGCGTCGTGCCGTTCACACTGATCGCCGCCGCCGAGCGCTCGGTCGATGCCGGCCTTGCCACCATCCTCAACGCGACGTCGCCGATCTTCACCTTCCTGCTGACGGCATTGATCACGCGCCACGAGCCCGTAACGGCGCGCAAGCTGATCGGTGTCGGCGCCGGCATCGTCGGCATCTGCCTCATCATCGGCACTGAGGCGCTCGGCGGGCTTGGCCATCAATTGTGGGCGCAGCTTGCGATCGTCATCGCGACGGTCTCCTATGCCGGGGCGGCTATCTTCGGGCGCGGCTTCAAGGGCCTCGATCCGATGATACCCGCTGCGGGCTCGATGCTTTTCGGCGCGGCGATGCTCGTGCCGCTCAGCCTGATTGTCGACCGGCCCTGGACGCTTGCGCCGTCGGCGGCATCGATCCTGGCTCTGCTCGGCCTGTCGGTCTTTTCGACGGCGCTGGCCTTCGTCATCTATTTTCGCCTCATCCACACGCTGGGCTCGGTCGGCACCACCTCGCAGGCCTATCTGCGCGTGCCGATCGGCGTCGGCATCGGCGCCGTCTTCATGGGCGAAAACCTGGGGCCGGCCGCCTGGGTCGGCATGGGTTTTGTCGTCGCCGGCGTTGCGGCAATGACTATTCCCGCCCGGCGGGCAGGAGCGCTCCCGGGAAAAGCCTGAACGGTAGGGCGACGATCTCGCCTTGCAGTTGCGCCGCTTTCCCTCGCCGCCTATCTCGGGGGCGTCATTTCTCGACGAGAGCTTGAACCTGCCGTGATCCTAGATGCTGCCCGCGCCGCCGCCAGCCAGCTGTTCTCGCCTGAATTCCGTACTGTCTTCCTGAAGACGCTGGGGCTGACCCTGCTCGCTCTGCTGGCGCTGTGGGTCGGCCTGGAAAGCCTGCTCGAATGGCTGGCCTGGCCATGGCTGCAGACGCTGCTCCCGGGTCTGCCGTCCTGGGCCGGGTGGCTCAGCGCCATCATCGCCGGCATCGTCCTGGCTGTGGGATTGGCCTTGCTCATCGCGCCGGTGACGGCGATCGTCGCCGGCCTGTTTCTCGATGATATTGCCGAAGTGGTCGAGCGGACCGACTATCCCAACGATCCGCCCGGCCGCGCCGTGCCGGCGCCGCATTCGCTTGCGCTGGCCATCAAATTCTTCGGCGTGGTCGTCCTCGGCAACGTCGTGGCGCTGCTTTTGCTTCTGTTGCCCGGCATCAACATCGCGGCCTTCTTCATCGTCAACGGCTATCTGCTCGGCCGCGAGTTCTTCGAATTCGCCGCCATGCGTTTTCGCCCCGAGGCAGACGCCAAGGCGCTGCGCCGCAAATATGCCGGCACGGTGTTCCTGGCCGGGCTGGTCATCGGCCTGTTCCTTGCCGTGCCGCTGCTCAACCTGCTGACGCCGCTCTTCGCGGCCGCCATGATGGTGCATCTGCACAAGGGGGTTTCGGCGCGGGAACCGGTCTAGAGCGTTTCACCGTTTCACGGAAACGGCGAACCGCTCTATCTCCTTGTTTTGACGCAATCCGGGCGGAAAACCGCCCACACTTTTCCTGGAACTGTTCTAGTCCTGCTCCTTGCCCTCCCGGAACAGCGCCTGCAGCTTGCCGAACGGCATCGCCGCCCTGGTGAAGCCGAAAGTGCCGTCCTGCTGGATCTCGCGCGCCGCCGTCTCCAGCATGCCGTAGGCGAAATTGGTCAGCCATGGGCCGAGAGAAATGCGTTTGACGCCTGCCATGGCGAGGTCGGCTACGGTGAAGCCCGGACGGGCCATCACATTGACCGGCCGGCTCACCGACGAGCAGATGGTGCGCACCATTTCAACGTCGCTGATCCCCGGCGCATAAAGCACGTCGGCGCCGGCCTTCTCGAAGGCTTGCAGCCGCTTGATCGTGTCGTCGAGGTCGGTCTTGCCCCAAAGGAAATTCTCAGCCCGCGCGGTGAAGACGAAATCATGCTTGAGCGCCCGGGCCGCCTCGACGGCGGCCGCGACGCGTTCGGCCGCGAGCGAGAAATCGTAGATCGGGTTCGCGGGGTCGCCGGTATGATCCTCGATCGAGCAGCCGGCGAGCCCGGCGGCTTCCGCCGCGAAGATTGTTTCGGCGGCCTGCTCGGGGCTGTCCCCTTTGCCGCGTTCGAGGTCGGCTGAAACCGGCAGGTCGGTTGCCGCCGTCACTTCGCGGCAATGATGGATCATGGCCTCGAAAGTCACGGCGCCGTCCGGCAGGCCGCGCGAGAAGGCGAAGCCGGCGCTGGTCGTCGCCAGCGCCTTGAAACCGAAGGATGCCAGAAGCTTGGTCGTGCCTACGTCCCAAGGGTTGGGCATGACGAAAGTGGAGGCGTGCAGATCGCGGAAAATCTTGCCCTTGTCCATGGCGGATCCTCAATCATGAGCGGGGTTGTGCAGGGAAGTTATCGCGGCCGCTCGAACCGGGCAAACGAATGCGGCTGGCTCAGAACCGTTTGGCGTTTTCTGCTGACAATTTCTCGAATGCGTCGGAATTCCGAACGTATCGCGATCCGGCCTTGTCCCAATAATAGGTGACGGAAATCTCGTGCGAGACTGCCTTGGGCGCCGGCTCCTCGCAGCTTTCGCCACTGGGCTTGGTGGTGTCGGTCACGGTCACCTTGATCGCCGCATAGGTTTTTTCACCGCGGTGCGTCTGGAAGGAAAGGTCCTGCGTGCGTTTGTAGGCGCAGACATTCTCGTCGAATGTGTTGATCTGGTCGATCGGTTCGAATCGATCGTTGCGGACCAGGATCAGGATCGTGCCGACATAGCCCTGGTTCGAATTGAAATGCGTGCTCATGGTGATGAGCGCGTCGTCGCCGGCACCGACCGCGAGTTTGCCGGGATCGCGAAAGTAGGTGCTCTGGTCGGTTCCGACATTGACGGCGTCGAGCAGCTTCGGCTTGCCGGCGAGGTCGTAGAGCGCCAGCACCGCGAATCCTTCGGCGCTGTCCTGCGCCTCGCCGAGGTCGAAAAGCATCGTCAGCCGCTCCTTGCCGCCGGCCTTGATGGCCAGCACCGCAGCGTTCGGCAGATTGATGGCTTCGGGCGGCGATCCACCCTCGTCGTCGCCGAGTATGTCGCGCATCTCGATCGGCGCGCTGCCCTTGTAGAAACCGCCATCGCCGGCCTGCAGGTCAGGCACAATCATTTTGGCGAGGTCGAGATAGGTGACGTCCTGATGTCCGGGGACGGCGCTGCTTAGTTCCGGATAGCTGACTGCCTGGGCGTGTGCGGCCGTCCACATGGAAGGCAGCAGCAGGCATGCGAGCATGAGACGGGATAGAATGGAAATCATCGAAAACACCCCCAGGCCGCACGCTAGCACGGAGTCCGCAAGCGCGCAGCCAGGGCAAGATCAGCGGATCGGCACCAGCTTTGCCAGTTCCCGCATGTTGTCGAACAGGATGCCGCCAGCCGCCGCCAGGCCATCGCGGTCCGAGAACGGATCGGCGTAATAGGAGAAAACGCGCATGCCGGCGGCGATGCCGGCTTGCGTCCCCGCGACGCTGTCCTCGATGACAATGCAGTCGGCCGGCGCGAAGCCCGTGGTCCTTGCGGCATGCAGGAAGAGATCCGGGAACGGCTTGCCGCGCCCGACCATGGTCGAGGAGAACATGGCGTGCTCGAACAGCGGTAAAAGCCCGGTTTGGCCGAGCGTGATGTGCATTTTCGAGACTCGAGCCGAGGAGGCGACGCAATAGGCGATGCCGGCCGCGCGGACTGCTTCGACGAACTCGCGCACATAGGGGATCGCCTCTACGCCGTGCGAAAAAAGATCCGGCAGGCCGGCATTCCAGCGCTCGACGAAGTCGGCACCGAGCCTGACCTCGGTCGCCTCTTCGATCTCTTTCTGCACCGAGACCATGCTGCGGCCTGAAAAGTTCTTGCGGCAATATTCGAAGCTGGTCGTAAAGCCGGCGGCGCTCAGCCATTCGGCGAGACGCCGGTTGGCAAGGTTCTCGGTATCGACCAGGACCCCGTCGCAGTCGAAAATGACCAGCTTTGGAACTTGCATTAGGCGGTGCCGGTGGACCCGAAACCGCCGGCGCCGCGCGTCGTGCCGCCGGCGAGCGCCCGCTCCTCGACCCTAACCTGGGTCACGGCGGCGAAGACGATTTGGGCGATGCGCATGCCTCGCGTTACCGCGAAATCCTCATCGCCGAGATTGATCAGCAGCACTTTCACCTCGCCGCGATAGTCGCTGTCCACGGTGCCGGGCGAGTTGAGGACGGTGAGGCCATGCCTGAAGGCAAGGCCCGAGCGTGGCCGCACCTGGCCTTCCATGCCTTCCGGAATTTCCAGGACGAGCCCGGTCGGCACCAAGGCCCGCTTTCCCGGCAGGATAAGCAGCGGCCGGTCTTCCGGCACCGCGGCCCGCAAATCCATGCCGGCCGCGCCGGCGCTCTCATAGGCCGGCAGAGGCAGGCCTTCGCCATGCGGAAGCCTGACGAAACCGACGGTGGGGCCGATGACGGAGGAAGAATGGACAGCCGTGCGCATGAAATCGATCCTATCGGCGCGAGCGGCGATTCGGTCAACTCGCCCAGTATGCTATCAACGTCTTTCTTTCTGGCGTGACTATGACCTCTCCATCTAGTTTAGCGATTGGCGAAGACACTCATCGCTTCGTCATCCACGGGCGGAGCAAGGAGCGAAGCGACGCGGCGCAGACCCGAGGAATGCCGTGACCTGCGAGCGTCGCAACGGTGCGGAATTCTGCTCCGCTCCACTCCTAGGCTGAGGTCGCGGAATGGATCCCAGGTCTCCGCGACGGAGCTTCGCTCCTGCTTCGCCCAGGGATGTTGGTCTCTTTCGGTCAATCTACCGCAGTTCCAGCGGAACGACGGTGGTCTCCTTGATCTCCTCCATGACGAAGGAGGCCGAGACGTCCGACAGCGCCACCTTGGCGATCAGCCGCTGGTAGAGGCGGTCATAGGCCTTCACGTCGGCGACGCGGGCCCTCAGCACATAGTCGAGATCGCCCGACATTCGATAGACGCCGGTGATCTCGGGAAAGCCGGTCACCGCCGCGCGAAACTTCTGCAGCCAGTCCGGGTCATGATCGGAGGTCCGAACCAGGATGAAGACGGATAGGCCGAGGCCCAGCTTCTCGGCATCGACCAGCGCGACACGGCCGGTAATGATGCCGTCTTCTTCAAGCCTTTTGACGCGCCGCCAGCAGGCGTTGCGCGACAGTGCCACCCGCTCCGACAGCTGGTCGACCGAAAGCGTGCCGTCGCGCTGCAGTTCAGCCAGCAATCTTCGATCGATTGCATCGAGTTCGTGGGACATAATGGGATGAATGTCCCAAAATTATCAAATATTCAAGGACAATTTGAGATCGATGAACCTTTGCCGTGTGGCAGGTTGCCCAGAAAGCGGCGATTATCCCGGCAGGAGGGACCACCATGACGACACCGTTTACGGCACTCTTCACCGCTCACCCGGCCAAGGTCGGCGAGAGCTATTTCGGCCACATGGCCTTCGCTGCCTGGTTCTGCTCGCGCCTGTCGATGGCGGCGGGCGCAGCGCTCGTTCACGCTTTCTTGCCATTTATGTTCGAAACTACGGCCAGCCGAATCGTTCGCGAGCTCTATGAGCGCACGCACAACAGAGGTCCGCACGCGGTCAAGGAGCCTCAGGCTTTGATGGATCGCGCTTAGGAATGGTGGAACGCGATGTGCCGGTGGGCGGCCTATCTTGGTGAAGCGGTCTTCCTCGAAGACATCATCACCGCGCCCTGCCATTCGCTGATCGCCCAGAGCCACTGCGCCCAAGAAGCCAAGTCGCCGACCAATGGGGACGGCTTCGGTCTTGCCTGGTATGGGGACCGCCCCGAGCCAGGCCTTTATCGAGACATCCTGCCGGCCTGGTCAGACCCCAACCTGAAAAGCCTCTGCCGGCAGATCAAATCCGGCCTGTTCCTCGCCCATGTCCGCGCCTCGACCGGCGGCGCCACCAGCCGCATGAACTGTCATCCGTTCATTTCCGGCCGCTGGTCCTTCATGCATAACGGCCAGATCGGCGGTTTTGAAAAGATACGTCGCGCGCTGGAGAATTCGCTCTCCGACGAAGTCTTCGATCAGCGCGAGGGCACCACCGACTCCGAGCTCTTCTTCCTCCTGATGATCGATCAGGGGCTGGCGACGGACCCGCATGGCGCGGTGTCGCGGGCGACCAGCCGCGTCGTCGAAGCCTCGCGCCGCGCCGGCATCGAGCCCGCCCTGAAACTGACCGCGGCCTTTTCCGATGGCGAAACGCTCTACGCCGTGCGCCATGCCACCGACGGTCATGCGCCGACGCTCTACACCGGCGCCTTCGCCAGGCGCGCTGGTCGTTGCATCGTCTCGGAGCCTTTCGACCGCGACGGCGGTGACTGGCAGGCAATCCCGTCTTCGAGCTTCGTCACCATGACGAGGGACGGCACCAGCATCCGTCCGTTCGCGCCGGCGGCTGGGCAACTGGCTCTGGTTGGCTGAGGTTCGGCGGCGGCGGTGGTCGCTCCGTTATCGCGCAAAGCGTTCCAGTCCATAAGGCGCCAGCAGCACATCGCGCTCGCCCTGCAGGATCTCGCGGGTGGCAAACAGGCCGACGGCCGGCGCCAGCGTGATGCCCGAATGCATGACGGCGATGTAGAGGCCGCCGACGCCATCGGCTCGGCCGACGATCGGGAAGCCGTCGGCCGGCGTTGGACGGTAGCCGACGGTGTGGAAATCGAGCTCCAGTCCATCCGCGTCGCGCAAGGCTGCCTTCATCGTCACGAACAGGTCACGTGCCGCGGCTTCCGGGTCCTCGCCCGGATCGCCGCCGGCGAAATCCGAGCCGGCGATGATGCGGCCCTCGGCTGTCTGGCGCATATGCAGTCTTTCTGCGTGCACCAGCCCGTTGAGCAATTTCCTGTAGGGGCGGGAATGCACGATCAGGCCCGGCGGCGTGTCGAGCGGCAGCTTGATGCCGGCTGTCGCGGCGATGGCAGACGCGCCCGCTCCCGCCGCAACGACAATTTCGTCCGCGCCAATGGTTTCGCCCGAAACGATCGCGCCCGCGACCTTTCCGCCGGCAAGCGCCAGCCTTTCCACGTTTCCAACCACCACCTGTGCGCCTAGCCGTTCGGCGTCCGCCAGAAGCGCCTTGGAGGTCGGCACCGGCTCGGCGACGCCCTCCTCCGCGACATGGACGGCGAAATCGGGGGGCGCGACAAGGTTGGGCTCGATCTCTCCCGCCCGCTTGGCGTCGACGCGCTCGATGCCATAACCCCATGACGAGTGTTCGGCCGCATACGCCTCGAGCTTGGCCGGCGGCAGGTCGAAGCAAATGCCGCCGCACCAAGCGAGCGGCAGTCCGGTCACGTCCTTTGCCAGCCTTTTCCATTCGGCCATGGCGCGGATGCGCAGTCGGAAATAAATCTCGGGATTGCCCCAGCTGGCATTGATCCAGGCAAAGGAATTGGGTGTTGCGACACCGCCGGCGCCGCTGTCGGAAACGACCGTCACCCGCGCGCCGGCTTTCGCCAGATGCCAGGCGATCGAAGCACCGATGATCCCGGCGCCGATGACGATGACGTGTTTTTCGCTGCCCATGCTGTAGCCTCGTCCAAAGGAGCCTCTCTGATGCCATCGCGCGCCGATCATCTCAAGAGCGCCCGGATTGCCACCCATGTCGACAGGCCGGCGCCGCGCTGGTAGAAGCGCCGCCTGTCACACGGAATTCCTTGAAGATATGCCCGAAACCATACCTGAAGAGGTTGCGCGCCGCCGCACCTTCGCGATCATCGCCCACCCCGACGCCGGCAAGACCACGCTTACTGAAAAGCTGCTTCTGTTCGGCGGCGCCATCCAGCTTGCCGGCGAGGTCAAGGCCAAGAAGGACCGCATCCAGACCCGGTCCGACTGGATGAAGATCGAGCGCGAGCGCGGCATCTCTGTCGTCACGTCGGTGATGACTTTCGAGTATGACGACAACGTCTTCAACCTGCTCGACACACCCGGCCACGAGGATTTCGCGGATGATACCTACCGCACGCTGTCGGCGGTGGATTCGGCCGTCATGGTCATCGACGCCGCCAAGGGCATCGAGCCGCGCACGCTGAAACTGTTCGAGGTCTGCCGGCTGCGCGACATCCCGATCATCACCTTCGTCAACAAGATGGACCGCGAGAGCCGCGATCCGTTCGAGATATTGGATGAGATCGAGCAGAAGCTGGCGCTGGACACGGCGCCCGTCACCTGGCCGATCGGCCGAGGCAAGACGTTCTCGGGCACCTACCATTTGGCCCAGAACGCGGTGCGCAGGAGCGACGACGAGAAGGAACGCACGCCCGTCAACGGTCCGGACTCCAACCGGGTTGCGGGCTTGCTGCCGGAAAACGAGCGCAACGACTTCATCGAGGAGCTGGAGCTCGCGCGGGAAGCTTGCCGTCCGCTCGACGTCGACGCCTTCCGCGAAGGCCATCTGACGCCCGTTTATTTCGGCTCGGCGCTGCGCAATTATGGGGTTCGCGACCTGATCGAGGCGCTCGGCGCCTATGGCCCGCCGCCGCGCGCCCAGGAAGCCGACGAACGGCTGGTCGAGGCCACGGAGGAGAAGATGACCTCCTTCGTTTTCAAGATCCAGGCCAACATGGACCCTAACCATCGCGACCGCATCGCCTTCGTCCGCGTCTGCTCGGGTAAGCTGGAGCGCGGGATGAAGGCCAAGCTGGTGCGCACCGGCAAGCCGATGAGCCTGTCCGCGCCGCAGTTCTTCTTCGCCCGCACCCGCGTCACCGCCGACGAGGCCTTTGCGGGCGACGTCGTCGGCATCCCCAACCACGGCACGCTGCGCATCGGCGATACGCTGACCGAGGGCGAGGAGATCCTGTTTCGCGGCGTGCCGAACTTCGCGCCCGAAATCCTGCGTCGCGTGCGCCTCGGCGACGCCATGAAGGCCAAGAAGCTCAAGGAAGCGCTGCACCAGATGGCCGAGGAAGGCGTCGTGCAGCTGTTCTCGCCGGAGGACGGTTCGCCGGCTATCGTCGGCGTCGTCGGCGCGCTGCAGCTCGACGTGCTGAAGGAGCGGCTCAACATCGAATACACCCTGCCGGTGGATTTCGAGATGTCGCGCTTCTCCGTCTGCCGCTGGATCTCGGCCGACGACAAGGCGGAGGTACAGCGTTTCATCGATTCGCATCGCGGCGACATAGCCCGCGACCTCGACAACGATCCCGTGTTTCTGGCCCAGCACGCCTTCTCGCTGAATTACGAGGCCGAGCGCTGGAAGGCGATCCGCTTCACCGCGGTCAAGGATTACCAGGTCCGCGACAAGGCGGCATAGGCGCGGCCTTCCCTTCTCCCCGTTCAACGGGGAGAAGGTGCCCAAGAGGCGGATGAGGGGCGGCGCTGGCGCTGAAAGCCTCGCTCACGCTCGGGCGGCTTCCTCGATCTTGGCGATATCGATCTTGCCCATCTGCATCATCGCCGACATCACGCGGCCGGCCTTGGCCCTGTCCGGATCCAGAAGCAGTTTCGGCAGCTGGTCCGGCACGACCTGCCAGGAGACGCCGAACTTGTCTTTCAGCCAGCTGCACTGGCCGGGCTCGCCGCCCTCGGTGAGCTTCTCCCAGAAATAGTCGACCTCTTCCTGCGTCTTGCAGTCGATCGACTGCGACATCGCTTCGTTGAACTTGAAGTACGGACCGCCATTGAGGGCCTGGAACGGCACGCCGTCGAGCTCGAACGTGGTCATCAGCACCTTGCCCTCATTGGCGTGACCCTTGGGCCAACGCAGAACGCTCAGCACCTTCGAATTCTTGAAGATGGAGACGTAGTGATTCATCGCCTCTTCGGCCTGGCCGTCGAACCACAGGCAGGTGGTGATCTTTTGCATGTCATGCTCCTCGGACTTGTTCGGGTTGGTTCCATCTTCAACGGCGGGTCGGCGGCTTGTGCCGTTCCTACCGTCTGCCTCAAGGACGGATAGATAAGGCGCGATCCGACAGCGATTTCGCATTCTCCTGAAGAATCCTGGCGCAGCGCAAAATTGTGGCAAGGCCAGATCATGGTCGCTATAACCGCTGCCGACTAAAATTTGAGCGCCGCCCGCCGCGCATCGGCGTGGCCAGCCAGCAAGGACAATCGAATGCCTGCCTATCGTTCCCGCACCACCACCCATGGCCGCAACATGGCCGGCGCCCGCGGCCTGTGGCGCGCCACCGGCATGAAGGACAGTGATTTCGGCAAGCCGATCATCGCCGTGGTCAATTCCTTCACCCAATTCGTGCCGGGCCATGTCCATCTGAAGGACCTCGGCCAGTTGGTCGCGCGCGAGATCGAGAAGGCCGGCGGCGTCGCCAAGGAGTTCAACACCATCGCCGTCGACGACGGCATCGCCATGGGCCATGACGGCATGCTCTATTCCCTGCCGTCGCGCGAGCTGATCGCCGATTCCGTCGAATACATGGTCAACGCGCATTGCGCAGACGCCATGGTCTGCATCTCCAATTGCGACAAGATCACTCCCGGCATGCTGATGGCCTCGCTGCGTCTCAACATCCCGACCGTCTTCGTCTCCGGGGGTCCGATGGAGGCCGGCAAGGTTGTGCTGGCCGGCAAGGCGCAGGCGCTCGACCTGGTCGATGCCATGGTCGCCGCCGCCGACGACAAGATCTCCGACGAGGACGTCAAGGTGATCGAGCGATCGGCCTGCCCGACCTGCGGCTCCTGCTCGGGCATGTTCACCGCCAATTCGATGAACTGCCTGACCGAGGCGCTGGGCCTGTCGCTGCCGGGCAACGGTTCTACGCTTGCAACCCACGCCGACCGCAAGCGCCTGTTCGTCGAGGCCGGCCACCTTGCCGTCGATCTCGCCCAGCGCTACTACGAGCAGGACGACGAAAGCGCCCTGCCGCGCAGCATCGCTTCCAAGGGTGCCTTCGAGAATGCCATGGCGCTCGATATCGCCATGGGCGGCTCGACCAACACGGTGCTGCACATCCTCGCCGCCGCCCATGAGGGCGAGGTCGACTTCACCATGGAGGACATCGACCGGCTGTCGCGCAAGGTGCCGGTGCTCTGCAAGGTGGCGCCGGCCAAGTCCGACGTCCATATGGAAGATGTCCATCGCGCCGGCGGCATCATGGCTATCCTCGGCCAGCTCGACCAGGCCGGCCTGATCAATCGCGACCTGCCGACTGTGCACACGGCAACGCTTGGCGAAGCGCTCGACCATTGGGACATCGCCCGCACTTCGGCCGAGAATGTCCGCGACTTCTTCCGCGCCGCCCCCGGTGGCGTGCCGACCCAGGTCGCCTTCAGCCAGGACCGCCGCTGGGACGACCTCGATCTCGACCGCGAAAAGGGCGTGATCCGCTCGGCAAAGACGCCCTTCTCGAAGGATGGCGGCCTTGCCGTGCTCAAGGGCAATCTGGCGCTCGACGGCTGCATCGTGAAGACCGCCGGCGTCGACGAGTCGATCCTGAAATTCACCGGCCCGGCCCGCGTCTTCGAAAGCCAGGATGCCTCTGTCAAGGCGATCCTCGGCAACGAGATCAAGGCCGGCGATATCGTCGTCATCCGCTATGAAGGACCGCGTGGGGGCCCTGGCATGCAGGAGATGCTCTACCCGACCAGCTACCTGAAGTCGAAGGGCCTCGGCAAAGCCTGCGCTTTGATCACCGACGGCCGCTTCTCCGGCGGCACGTCGGGTCTGTCTATCGGCCATGTCTCACCGGAAGCCGCCGAGGGCGGCGCCATTGGCCTGGTCCAGGAAGGCGATACGATCGAGATCGACATCCCGAATCGCACCATTCGCCTCGCCGTCAGCGACGCCGAGCTCGAAGCGCGGCGCACGGCGATGAATGGCAAGGGCGCCGACGCCTGGAAGCCGGCCGAAAAGCGCAAGCGCAAGGTGACGACCGCGCTCCGCGCCTACGCAGCCTTCGCCACTAGCGCCGACAAGGGCGCTGTCAGGAAAGTGCCGGAGTAAGTTGGGCTCCACTTCCCCCACAAGGGGGAAGGAAAAGGCACCCTACGGCATCAGCTGATACTCGTAGAGTTTCTGGTAGAGCCCGCCCTGCTTGAGCAGCGTCTTGTGCGGGCCGCTTTCCAGCACCTTGCCCTTTTCCAGGACCACGATCGTGTCGGCCTGGTGCACGGTCGACAGCCGGTGCGCGATGACGATCGTCGTGCGTCCGACCGTCAGTTGCTGCAGCGCGTCGCGGAACAGCGCTTCCGATTCGGCGTCGAGTGCGCTGGTTGCTTCGTCGAGCAACAGGATCTCGGCATTGCGCAGCATGGCGCGCGCGATCGAGATGCGCTGGCGCTGGCCGCCGGATAAAAGTGAGCCGTTCTCGCCCACCTCCGTCTCGTAGCCCTTGGCCGTGGCGCTGATGAAATCATGCGCATTGGCGGCCTTGGCGGCGGCGATCACTTCTTCATCGGTCGCATCCTCCCGGCCGAGGCGGATATTATGCATGATCGTGCCGGCGAACAGGAACGTGTCCTGGCTGACATAGGCGATCTTCTTCCTGAGCGAATCGAGCGTCGCGAAGGAGATATTCTGGCCGTCGAACATAACCTTGCCGGTCTGCGGGTCATACATGCGCATGATCAGGTTCAGGATCGTCGACTTGCCGCTGCCGGACGGGCCGACCAGCGCCGTCATCTTGCCGGCCTTGAGCGTCAGGCTGAAGTCCTCGAACACCGGCGGGCTTTCCGGATAGGCGAAGCTGACATTGTCGAAGCGGATTTCGCCCGGTCCAGGTTGCAACGGCCTCGCGCCGGGCTTTTCCGCGAGCGTCAGCGGCCGGTCTGCGAGCTGGAACATCATGCGCACGCCGACAATGCCGGTCTCGAGCGAGATGCGTACCCTGGCCAGCCGTTTTGCCGGCTCATAAGCGAGTAGCAGCGATGCGATGAAGGCCATGATGTTGCCCGGCATCTGCCCACCCTGCAGCACAAGGAATCCGCTGATAAACACCGCGCCGGCGATTGCCAGGCCGGCAATGGTTTCCATCACCGGGCTGGTGGCGGCCTCCAGCGTGGCGATGTTGTTGGCGCGGTTCTCGACGTCCGAGACGGCTTGGTACATGCGCTTTCGCATCGCGCTTTCAAGGTTGAAGGACTTGACGACGCGTACCCCGATCGCCGTTTCCTGCATGACGTGAACGATCTGGCCAAGCGAGCGGAACTCCAGGGCAGCGATGTTGCGGACGCGCTTCAGGATGCGGTTGACGCCGTAGATCGCCACCGGCCCGACGACGAAGCAGATCAGCGACAGCGCCGGCTGTTGCCAGATCATGACTCCGACCAGGACGACTAATGTCACCAGGTCGCGCACATAGGATGTCACGACGAGATCGAGCACGCTCCGCGCCGCCTGCGCGTTGTTGGTCATGCGGGCGATCAGGTCGGCCGACGAAGTAGAATGGTAGAACTCGATGCCTTGCGCCAGGATGCGATCGTAGATCTTGCGTTGTCGGTCAGCGATGATCGCGTTGCCGACGCGGCTCATGAAATAGGCCTGGACGAAAGTGGCGAAACCCTTGAGCAGGAAGATCGCCGCAACCCCGGCCGCAATCAGATTGACGCGGTCGAGCCTTTTGTAAACAACGAATTCGTTAGTGATCTCGCGCAGGATCCAGGCGCTGGCGCCAGTCATGGCGGCCACCACCAGCATGGACAGTATGGCGGCCGCATAGCCGAATTTATGTTCGTGGAAGGATTCTTTCACGAGCCTCGTGACGAGGCGCTGGTTCTCCGTCAAGCGGAAGAAGCGAAACAACGGCCGATCCTGTGTCTGACTTGCAAGGAATTTCGGATTCGCCACGAGGGCGCGAGGCGGCTTATAGAGCGAGTTGCGGCGCGATGGAACCTTTCGGCCGCCGGGGAGAGAAAAGGCTGCGCGATGCTGTCTTTTCGGCCACGATGATTGCCAGGTTTTGCGAGGGTACGACAGATGGATTTCGACCTCATCGTGCGCGGCGGCACGCTGCCGGATGGCAGGGTTGCCGATATCGGCATCGCCGGCGAAACCATCCGGGCCATAGAACCGAACCTGCCAGGGGCCTCGCCGATGGAGATCGACGCCCGCGACAATCTTGTTTCGCCGCCCTTCGTCGATCCGCATTTCCACATGGACGCAACGCTGTCCTACGGCATTCCGCGAATCAATACGTCTGGCACGCTGCTCGAGGGCATCGCGCTTTGGGGCGAGCTGAAGCCGCTTCTGACGCATGAGGCCGTGCGCGAGCGCGCGCTCGCCTATTGCGACTGGGCGGTGTCGATGGGGCTGCTCGCCATCCGCAGCCATGTCGATGTCTGCGACGACCGGCTGCTCGCGGTGGAAGCCCTGCTCGACGTCAAGAAAGCCGTCGCGCCGTATATCGACCTGCAGCTGGTGGCGTTTCCGCAGGATGGCCTCTATCGCTCGCCGACAGCGCTCAGGAACACGGTCCGGGCCCTCGACATGGGCGTCGACATCGTCGGCGGCATTCCGCATTTCGAGCGCACCATGGCCGACGGCACCCGGTCGGTCACCGAGCTTTGCGAGATCGCGGAGAAACGCGGCCTGATGGTCGACATGCACTGCGATGAGACCGACGATCCGCTGTCGCGCCATATCGAGCAGCTCGCTTGTGAAACGCAGCGCCTCGGCCTGCAGGGCAGGGTGGCCGGCTCCCACCTCACCTCCATGCATTCGATGGACAATTACTACGTCTCGAAGCTCCTGCCGCTCATCGCCGAGGCCGGTGTTTCAGCCATCCCCAACCCGCTGATCAACATCATGCTGCAGGGGCGTCATGACACTTTCCCGAAGCGGCGCGGCCTCACCCGTGTGAAGGAGATGCTGGCGCTCGGCATCCGCGTCGGCTGGGGCCAGGATTGCGTGCTTGACCCCTGGTATTCGTTGGGAACGGCCGACATGCTCGACGTTGCCTTCATGGGTCTGCATGTCGCGCAGATGTCGAGCCCGGCCGACATGGCGCGCTGCTTCGACATGGTCACCAACGTCAATGCCGCCATCATGGGGCTGGACCATCTCGGCCTCGCCGTCGGCAAGCGCGCCAGCCTTGTCGTGCTCGATGCCGGCAGCGCCATCGAGGCCGTTCGCCTGCGCCCGGAACGCCTCTGTGTCATCGCCAGGGGCAAGGTCGTGGCGGAGCGGACCAGACAGGAAACACGGTTATCGATCCCCGGACGGCCCGCGCAGGTGAACAGGCGCCACAAGGCCGGTTAGCCGATTCCCGTCCCTGGTCTTGTCGATTTCCCTCGATTCCTCTCGTCAAACCGGCTGCTTGGGGCTAGGGAGCCGGCATGGCCAAGTCCGTTGCGCGCAATTTTAACATCAGGAATATGCTGCTCGCCGGCATCCTCTTGATGCTGGCGGGCGACTTCATGTTCGCGCTGAACGATGCGATGGGCAAATGGCTGGTCGCTTCCTTCTCGGTCGGCCAGGTGGTGCTGATCCGCTCGATCGGTGCCTTCGCCGTACTCGGCCCGATGATCGCCAGCCAGGGCGCGGGCAGGCTGTTCCAGATGGAAAGGCCGGTTTTGCAGCTCCTGCGCGTGGTGGCGACGACGCTCGACACCGGGCTTTTCTACGCTGCCGTGGTCTATCTGCCGCTCGCCGACGTTATGAGCTTCTACATGGCGGGGCCTATTTATGTCGCCGCGCTCTCGCACCTGCTGCTCGGTGAAAGGGTGGGCTGGCGCCGCTGGCTGGCGATCCTGGTTGGCTTCTGCGGCGTGCTGATCATCCTGAAGCCCTCCTCGGCAGCTTTCTCGCTCTCGTCAGCGTTCGCGCTCGTGGGCAGCATCGCCTTCGGCTTCGCCATCATCTTCGGCCGCCTCCTGCGCGGCACCAGCGACACCACCTTGGTCACCTGGCAGACCATCGGCACGCTCGTTGTCGGCGGGGCGCTCACCATCGGCGCTTGGCGCACGCCGTCGGCGCTCGATTTCGGCGCCATGCTCTTGCTCGGCGTCGTTTCTTGCGCGGCTCATCTGATGATCACCCGGGCGCTTAAGCTGGCACCGGCCTCGACGCTTGCGCCGCTGCATTACAGCCTCCTCCTCTGGGCAGTGATCTTCGGTTTGGTGTTTTTCGGCGATATGCCAAGCCCGCGTATTCTGGCCGGCTCGGCGATCGTCGTGCTTGCCGGCATCTTCATCTTCCACCGTCAGAAGGTGGTGGAAGCCGTGGTGCCGCCCGAGAACGTGCCGAAGGGCGTCAATTAGGCAATTCCAGGGAAGCATGAATGGTTAGGCTCGGCGTTTGCCGTGCCCCTCGGTCCGGAATTGCGTCAAGAGGTCAGCCAGCGCGCACAGCGGCGATGTGTCGCGAAAACTCCGCCGTCTCCATCAGCGCCTTGCAGCGGCCGAAGCGGCCGTCGGCATAGGCGCGGAAATCGTCGGCCGGGTTGTCGTTGGCGAGCTGGATCAACCCCCACAATGTCCACAAAAGATCGCACATCGCCTTGTAGATGACGACGCGGCCGCGCTCGACCGGCCGCGCCTCGCCGCCGAAATAGGCGCGCATCAGTTCCTCGTCCTGGCCCTCATCGAACTTGCCCTCGACCGAGAGGTCGCCGAGATCCCACAGCGGATCGTTCATGCCGGAATATTCCCAGTCGACGATCCACATCCGCTCGCCCGTATCGAGGAAGTTCTCGCAAAGCGGATCGCAATGACAGGCGGTAAGCGGGATGGCGTGCGCGGCAAGCGCCGCTCGCACCGCACCCGCCTCGCGCACCACGTCGTGATAGCCGGCGGGCAGCGCCACGTCCTTGGTCGACAGGACCTTGAGATAATCGTCGATCATCGCGAACGGCTCGAAGCGGAAGGGAAACACCGCACCCGAGGAGTGGAGCTTTCGGAAGGCCTGGCCAGCCCGCGCCGGGCTGCCCGGCCGCGCCTTGAATTTCTCCGGCGACATCGTCTCGGCGTCGGCGATGAAGCGCGTCGCCATCAGGCCGGACGCCGGGTCGGCATGGAGCACCTCCGGGCTGACGCCGGCCTTGGCCGCCTCGCGCGCCGCCACCGCCTCATTGGCGCGGTTGATATATTCCTCCGTGCCCTTGCCGGGGATGCGCAGGCACACATCACCCGCCCTGTAGACCCTGTTGGTCAGGCCGCCCAAGCGCTCCAGCGGTCCCTCATAGCCCGCCAGCACCGGAACGGCCGCGAGAGCCGCGCGCAGCTTGTCGGTCATGTCGCGGCCCCTTTCACGCTATTGTCGTCGCCCGGACGGTTCCACAGTTTTGGCGGCTTGGCTATGATCCTTTGCACATGAATCGGCTTCGAGGGGCGACGATGACGGACGGAAAGCACAGCGGCTCACTAAACGCGGCCTACGCGGCGAAGCGGCCGGACGAAGTCGCCGCAGTCTATGACATTTGGGCCGAGACCTACGACGCTGACATGTCGGCCGCCGGCTATCGCCATCCCACGATCTGCCTGGCGCTCCTTGCCCGCCACCTGCCGCGTGGCGCCGAGCCCTTGCTCGATGCCGGCGCCGGCACCGGCCTGATCGGCGAATGGCTGGCCATCACCGGCTATCCGAGGGTCGAGGCGCTCGACATCTCGCAAGGCATGCTGGACAAGGCCGGTGCCAAGGGCGTCTACACGGCTCTGCATCGCCTGGCGATGGGCGACACGCTACCCTTCGCCGACGCGGCCTATGCCGGCATCATTTCGGCGGGCGTCTTCACCTCGGGCCATGTCGGGGTCGAGGGCCTGGACGAGCTGATCCGCATCTGCCGTCCAGGCGGCGTCATCGTGCTGACGGTCAAGAACACGCTGTGGGATGCCGGTTTTGCGGAGCGCATCGCCGAGATGGAAGCGTGCGGCGCGATAAGCCGCCTCGAAGAGACGCGGCCCTACGCCTCGATGCCCGGCGAAACCGATCCCGTTCCGAGCCGGGGCCTGGTGTTGCGCGTCAACTGACCGGCCCGGCGGTCAAGCCTTTATCTTCGCGCCGGCCGGGTCGTACATCGCCTCGAGATGGATCTTTGCCGGCGTGCGTTCCATCGCGACCACCAGCTCGTAGTCGCCGGAGGCGAGGAACTTTTCGCCGACGCCGTCGGCATTGCGCACATAGCCATAGCCGATATTCTTCTCCACCGTGTAGCCGTAGCCGCCGCTGGTGAGGTAGCCCACCGGCTCGCCGTTGCGCAGGATCGTCTCGCGCCCGACCAGCACGACCTCCGGGTCGTCCACCGTGAAGCCGGCAAAGCATTTTGTCGGCGGCTTGCCGGTCGCTTTCTCCAGCGCCTTGCGTCCGACGAAGTCAGTGTTCCTACGAAGCTTCACCGCCCAGCCGAGGCCCGCTTCCAGCGGCGTGTCGTTCGGCGTGATGTCGGAACCCCAGGCGCGATAACCTTTTTCCAGCCGCAGCGACTCCAGCGCCCGGTAGCCGACGGGCCGAATGCCGTGTGCCCTGCCCGCCGTCATAAGCGCATCGAAAACCTCGCCGGTGGCGGCGATCGGCACATGCAGCTCCCAGCCAAGCTCGCCGACATAGGTGACGCGCAGTGCCTTTACGCTATGACCGGCAATTTGGATTTCGCGCGCATGACCGAACGGGAAGGCGGCGTTCGAGACATCGGCATCGGTCACCGCCGACAGCACGTCGCGGGCGCGTGGTCCCATCAGCGACAGCGTGCCAAACTCCTCCGTGACGTCCTTCAGCCTGGCGTCGAGGCCGGAGCCGATATGGTCGCTTATCCAGGACAGGTCATGCGTGCGGAAGCCGGTGCCGGTGACGATGTAGAACCGCTCCTCGCCAAGCCGCGACACGGTGAGGTCCGCCTCGATGCCGCCGCGCGTGTTGAGGAGCTGCGTGTAGGTCAGCCGTCCCACCGGCCTGTTGACGTCGTTGGCGCAGATCCAGTCGAGCGCCTTCAACGCGTCGCTACCAGTCAGCTCATATTTGGCGAAGGAGGACTGATCGAAGATGCCGACCTTCTCTCGCACATGCCGATGCTCGTCGCCGACCGGGCCGAACCAGTTCTGGCGGCCCATCGAATAGACGTCCTCGGCGGCTGCGCCATCCGGCGCGAACCAGTTCGGCCGCTCCCAGCCAAGCTTGGAGCCGAACACGGCGCGGTGCGTCTTCAGCCGCTCATAGAGCGGCGAGACGATGCGCGGCCGGCCGGAGAGATACTCTTCGTGCGGGAAGCCGACCGTGTAGTGCTTGCCATAGGCTTCCAGCGTTCGGTCGCGGACCCAGTCGCGGTCGCGGTGCAGGCCGGAGAAGCGCCTGATGTCGACCACCCACAGGTCGAGCGGCGCCTCGCCGTCGACCACCCATTGCGCCAGCACCCAGCCGGCGCCGCCGCCCGACGCGATGCCGAAGGCGTTGAAACCCGCGCCGACGAACATGTTCGCGCATTCAGGCGCCACGCCGAGGATGAAGTTGCCGTCCGGCGTGAAGCTCTCCGGCCCATTGATCATCTGCTTGACGCCGACATGGGCGAGGGCCGGCACGCGCGCGATTGCTTGGCTCATATGCTGTTCGAAATGATCGTAATCGTCGTCGAACAGGCGGAACTCCCAGTCGTTGGGCACGTCCCCGCCGGGAAGTCCGGTTGCCCAGGCCTGCGGGTTGGGCTCATAGCCGCCCATCACCAGCCCGCCGACCTCCTCCTTGAAATAGGTTCGGCGATCCGGGTCGCGGATCGTCGGCGCGTTGTTGGCCAGCCCTTCGATCTTCTCGGTGATGATGTACTGGTGTTTGACCGGCTGCAGCGGCACGTTGATACCGGCCATCGCGCCGACCTGCCTTGCCCACTGCCCGGCGCAGTTCACCACCTTGTCGCAGCCGATATCGCCCTTTGAAGTCCGCACCGTGGTGATGCGGCCGTCCTTGATCGTGAAGCCGGTGACGCGCACGTCCTCGAACAGTTTCGCGCCATGCATGCGCGCGCCCTTGGCGAGCGACTGAGCGATGTCTGAAGGACTTGCCTGCCCGTCGGTCGGCAGCCACGAGGCGCCGACGAGATCGCCGGTCTCCATCAGCGGCCACATGCGCTTCACTTCGGCCGGCGAAAGCAACTGCATATCCATGCCGAAGCTTTTGGCCGTGGTCGCCAGCCGCTTGAATTCCGTCCAGCGGTCTGCGTTCGTCGCCAGCCGCAGGCACCCGGTCATCTTCCAGCCGGTCGCCAGGCCGGTCTCGGCCTCGAGGCCCTTGTAGAGCTCGACCGAATATTTGAGCACGCGCGTGATCGAGGCCGACGAGCGCAGTTGCCCGACCAGGCCGGCGGCGTGCCAGGTCGAGCCCGAGGTCAGCTTGCCTTGCTCGAGCAGCACGACGTCGGCCTTGTGGTCGCGCGCCAGGTGATAGGCCGTGGAACAGCCGATGATGCCGCCGCCGATGACGACGATCCCGGCGTGGCTTGGCAAAGTCATGATCTCGTCCCGTATTTCGTCCGGTAGCTGTCCAGCGCCGCGTCGAGCCGGACGAGGTTTTCCTCGGTATAGGCGACATAATCGATGCCGGGCGCGTCGAGATAAAGCTCGGACACCATGCTCCACATCGCTTCGCGCAACAGCGAGGCGCATTGCATCGCGGCATGCGAGCGGCGGATCTCGCTGTCCGGCTCCTTCATGAAATAGGCGGTCAGGAAGGCGAAGGATTCCTCATCGCTCAGGTCGGCGTTGGAGGCGGTGCCGGCAAGGTCGAACATCGCGGTGTTGAAACCGGCATATTCGAAATCGATCAGCCACAGACGCTTGCCGTCGTCCAGGATATTGGCCGGCAAAAGATCGTTGTGGCCGAAGACGATGGGCAGCAGTTTTTGCGCCCGCTCGAGCTCGTCGGCCAGGGCTAGGTAGCGCGGCAGTTCGCCCTTCTTGCGGCTTCCGCCTTCGTCCAGCGTGCGCGCATAGTCGCGGATGACATGGAAGACCCAGAACATGAAGCCCGCGCCGGAGACATGCTTCGGCATCTCGCGATGAAACGAGCGCAGCAACGCCGCGACACGGTCAAGATTTGCCCGCACGTCTTTGGCGAGGAAGGTTCTGGCGCCCAGGAATTCCGTCACCAGTATCCCCGGCTCAGCATAGTGCACGGCCGGCGCAAAGCCAGCCGCATGCGCGGCCCGCGCCGTCATCACCTCGCGCTCGCGGAAGACATGGTGGAACGGAAAATCCTGGCCGAAGCGCACGACATGCCGCCCCGCGGCATCCGTGACGACAAAGTTGGCGTTGCTGAGGCCGCCCGGCAGCGGCTCGATCTCGATGCTGCCGTTCCAGCAGGGCAAGGCGCGGATGCGGTCTTTGGCACTCACAGTTTCGCTTTGACCTCAACCGGTCCGACGGAAAACGACGATCAGACAGAAATGAAAAAACCTCGTCGGTGCGAGACGCCAGGATCGGTATCCCGCACCGCACCGACGAGCCCCTTGGCCAGGCTTAGGATCCCGGCATCCGCCCCCGCGGATTCGATAAAAGCTCCCGCTTGGCTGTTTCCAGACGATCTGGTCGCTAGGTCGCGGCTCTGCCATCACCCTCCCGCGGCAGCTCCGAGCCCTGTCACTTGCAACCACTCTCATGCCGTGGTGGTAGGGCTGTCAATCAAAAGCTGTGACCCTTTTTGGGTGTTTTGCCCGAAAATATAAGCAACTCCTTTCAAAGCGTTGTCAAAGCCTTAAATTCGGGCAAAAACCCGGACAGGCACATGATCCATTCGAAACGGCATGCCGAAATCCTGCGGCTCCTTAAGGAGGAGGGCACGATCAGCATAGCCAGCCTTGCTGAACGTCTCGGCGTCTCGCTGGAAACGGTGCGGCGCGACGTCAAGCCACTCGCCGATGACGGGTCGGTGGTGAAGATGCATGGCGCCGTTGGCCTTGCCTCCATGGTGGGCGAGGCGCCGTTCGAGCGGCGCATGCGCGAGAATGCCGAAGCCAAGCGCCTGATCGCCAGGATGGTCGCGGCCACGATCCGCGATGGCGAAGCGATCATGCTCGACACCGGCACGACCACATCCTTCCTCGCGCGCGAGCTGTTGGGGCACCGCCGGCTGACCGTGGTCACCAATTCCTCCGACATCGCCCGCACGCTGGCGACGGTGAACGGCAACAAGGTCTATATGGCGGGTGGCGAGCTGCGCAGCGATTCAGGCGCGGCTTTCGGCATTTCGGCAATCGAGTTCGTCAGCCGCTTTTCGGTCGATCATGCGGTGATCTCGATAGGCGCGGTCGATGCCGCTGCCGGCCTGACCGACTACGAGCTGGAGGAGGCGGAGTTCGCCCGCATGGTGCTGTCGCGCGGCCAGCGCTCACTGGTCGTCACCGACCATACCAAGTTCGGCCGCCAGGGGCTGGTCAGGGTGTGCGGCTTCGACGGTTTCTCCGAGCTGGCCACCGACTTGCCGCCGCCCGACATAGCCGCCGCGCTGAGCCAGGCCGGCGCGCGCTTGGCCATCGCGACGGCCTGACTTCGCCCCAGGGGAACAGGAAGCAGCTAGCCGAACACCAAAGACTGGTGCGCCGCGACGCCGGCCATGGCGCCGCCGGACACCGCGAAGGCTATGTTGTGCATCAGGCGCGCCGCGTCTCCGGCCGCGAAGACGCCGGGCGCCGACGTCTGTTGCTTGTCGTCCACCACAATCGCTTGGCCGAGCGGGCCTTCGTTGAAGGCGCAGCCCAACTGCTCGGCGAGCGGACTTGTCATCACGTTGCGCGGCGCGGTGAACAGCGCGCGCACGCTTGCGCTGCGATTGCCGTCGAGCCTGACGACCAAGCCGCCGGAGCCGTCGTCCTCCACCTCGCTCACTTTCTCCGGCTCGAAGCGGATGTTGCGCTTCTCCAGAGCCCGCGCCTGGTCCGCGTCCGGTTCGAATAGCCCGTCGGCAAACAGCGTGACGTCGCCCCAGTCGGAGATCAGTTCGGCCTGGTGTAGCGACATCGGCCCGGTCGCCAGCACGCCGAGCAGCCCGCCGGCCACCTCGTAGCCATGGCAATAGGGACAATGCAGCACCGTCTTGCCCCACTGCGCGGCCAGTCCGGGAACGTCCGGCAGGACGTCCCGTACGCCGGTAGCGAGCACCAGCCGCGTCGCGCCGAAACCCTCGCCATCATCCATCTCGACCTCGAAGCCGGTCCCGGCAGTAGCGGCCCGCCTGGCGCAGCCCTCGATCATCGTGACAGTCGGATAGGCAAGCAGCTGTGCCCTGGCGTCGACGAGGATGTCCGACGGCGGCCGCCCGTCCTGGCCGAAGAAGCCATGCGAGTGTTCGGCGAAGCGGTTCCGCGGCCGCCCGGCGTCGATCACCAGCACCTTGCGCCGTCCCCGCGCCGCGTACATGGCCGCGGAGAGGCCGGCAAAGCTGCCGCCGACGATGATCACGTCATACTGCATGGCTGGATACTCCGATCAGGTCGTAGCGGCGGCGGAAATCGGCCGTCAGGTCGGCCAGCGTGATATGGTTGAGCCGCTCAGTGAGCAGCCTTTCCGCCTCCAGGCGAAAATCGTCGAGCACGGCGATCACCGCCTGCTCGACCAAGCATCCAGGGCTTTCCGGCTCGGTGCTGAACGGCAACAGCGTCTCGCCGAGCGCGGCGCTGATCTCGGCCAGCGAGATCTTGTCCGGCGCCCGGCCGAGCTGCCAGCCGCCACCATGGCCGCGCGACGAGATGACGATGCCCCCTTCGCGTAAGCCTGCGATGGTGCGGCGCACCACCACCGGATTGGTGTGAATGAAGCCGGCAAGCTCTTCGGAGGTCCGCACCCGGTCGGGCGCCTCGGCCATGTGGACGAGGAGATGCAGGGTCGAGGACAATCGACTGTTGCGCTTCATGTAACTTAATTAGTTACGAATCTTGGTGCCGTCAAGTTTTGGACTTGGCCCCTTCCCAGAACCGCGCGCCCCGGTGTTTAGTCCAGCCATGGCCTTCACCATCCGCCAATTGCAGTTCTTTGTCGCCGTGGCCGAGCAGGGCACCGTCTCGGGCGCAGCGCAGAATCTCTCCATCTCGCAGTCTTCGGTCACCGAGGCGATCAAGGAATTGGAGAGCGACCTCGGCGTCGAGCTCTTCGAGCGCCATCCGCGCGGCCTCAACATCACCCACAAAGGCCATCAGTTCCTGCGCCACGCGACCAAGATCCTGGCCGATGTCTCCGACGCGCGCCGTTCCTTCTCCAGCGATCAGGCTGTCGCCGGCGGCCGCCTGCAGCTCGGCGTCACTTCGCTGGTCGCCGGCTATGTGCTGTCCGATCTGCTCGCCCGCTACCGTCGCGCCTATCCCGGCGTCGAGGTTTCGGCCATTGAGGACAATGGCGACTATCTCGAGCACCTTCTGGTCGGCGGCAAGCTCGATATCGCCGTCATGGTCACGTCCAACCTTCGCGACCGCACGGCGCTGCAGTCGGAAATCCTCGAAGTCTCGGCTTACCGGCTGTGGATCCCGCTCAGCCACAGGCTCGCCAGCGCCGACATCATCTCGATCGGCGACATCGCGTCCGAGCCGCTGATCATGCTCACCGTCGACGAGATCGAGGAGAACACCGGCAAGCTGCTGTCGGCGATCGGCGCAAGACCCCATGTCGCCTTCCGCACACGTTCGGTGGAAGCGGTGCGCAGCCTGGTCGCCACCGGCGCCGGCGTGGCGCTGCTGCCCGACCTCGTATACCGGCCCTGGTCGCTGGAAGGCGACCGCATCGAATCGCGCGATATTTCCGGCTCGCTGCCGGTGGTCCAGGTCGGCACGGTCTGGCGCCGCGGCTCCGGCCTGCCGCAGGCCGCGCGCGACTTCATCGGCCTCGCCCAGTCGCAGCGCATGGTCCGCCGCTGAAGCAATTCCAGGAAATGCGTGAAACGGCCAGCCTGAACTCGTAGAGTGCCGGCACCGACCGATGAGGGCAACTGAGAGCGAGGTCCGCTATGCCGCAATCCGTGCAGCCGAACACACAGCAAGCCGCTCTCTGGAACGACGCCAGCGGAAAGGCCTGGGTCGAGATGCAGCCCATCCTTGACGGCGTGCTGGCGCCGTTGGCGAGCCTGGTGGTGGATGCCGGTGATCCCGGCAAAGGGGGCGACGTCCTGGACATCGGCTGCGGCGCCGGCGCCACGACCCTGGCGATGGCGCGCCGCGTCGGCAATGGCGGCCGATGTGTCGGACTCGACATCTCGCGGCCGCTGGTCGCCCGGGCAACGGAGCGCGCGCGGGTGGAAGCGGTGGCGAACGCAAGTTTCGAGGTCGGCGACGCCCAGGCATATGCGTTCAAATCCGGGCGCTTCGATGCTGTTGTCTCGCGCTTCGGCGTCATGTTCTTCGACGATCCCGGGGCGGCGTTCGCCAACATAAGGGGAGCCGCAAGGCGCGGCGGCAAACTCGCCTTTGTCGCTTGGCGCGGTCCGCGTGAGAATGATTTCATGACGACCGCAGCGCGAGCGGCCGCGCCCTTCCTGCCGCAGGCACCCGTGCCAGACCCAGATGCGCCGGGACAGTTTGCCTTTGCCGACGGCGCCAGGGTAAGGCGGATTCTTGAAGGCGAGCGGTTGGTCGTCAGTCAAAGTCGAACAGGCGGACGTGCCGTGTCAGATCGCCGAGGATCATCTGATGACATATGCCACCCGGCTGGGGCCGGTCGGCGCTGCGTTGCGCGAGGTAGACCAGGCGACGGCCGAAAAGATCACCGCGGCCTTGCCTGCTGCATTCAAGCCTTTCGTGGCGGACGGAAAGGCTCGTTTCATTGCCGCCTGCTGGCTGGTCACCGCGCTGGGCTGAAGGTGGTCTGATATCGGAAAAATCGATATCGGCTTTCTGATAAATGAATTTGCGAAACCGGATTTTTCACAGCAGTTTTCGTCCAGGGAACGAAGCCGCGCCCTGAGAGCGCTGCCGTCGGAGCATGAAGCTCCGACCCTTTGTGGTTTGCGCATGATCATTTCCGAAAACCGAACTGGTTTTCGGGGTCATGCGCCAAAATGGGAGATGATGATGAATGCATTCCTGAAGTCGTGCACGGCGCTCACTGTCGCGCTGACTTTTTCCGGTCAGGCCATGGCCCAGGTCAAGGAACTCGGCAAGGGCGAGGGACAGGTCAACATCGTTGCCTGGCCGGGCTATATCGAGCGCGGCGAGACTGACAAGAATTACGACTGGGTGACGGCTTTCGAGAAGGAAAGCGGCTGCAAGGTCAACGTCAAGACCGCCAACACCTCGGACGAGATGGTGTCGCTGATGAACGAGGGCGGTTTCGATCTGGTCACCGCTTCAGGCGATGCTTCGCTGCGCCTCGTCGCCGGCAAGCGCGTGCAGCCGATCGACACCGATCTGATCCCGAGCTGGAAGACCGTCGACGACCGGCTGAAGGATGCGCCCTGGTTCACCGTCGACAAGGTGCATTACGGCGTTCCCTACCAGTGGGGCCCGAACATCCTGATGTACAACACCGAGGTCTTCAAGGAAGCGCCCAAGAGCTGGAACGTCGTCTTCGAGGAAATGAAGCTGCCTGACGGCAAGTCGAACAAGGGCCGCGTCCAGGCCTATGACGGCCCGATCCACATCGCCGACGCTGCCAACTATTTGATGTTCCATAAGCCGGAACTCGGCATCAAGGACCCCTATGAGCTGAACGAGGACCAGTACAAGGCGGCGCTCGCTCTCCTTCGCACCCAGCGCACGCTGGTCGGCCGCTACTGGCATGATGCCGCGATCCAGGTCGACGATTTCCAGAACGAAGGCGTGGTCGCTTCAGGCTCCTGGCCGTATCAGGTCAACACACTGATCGCCGCCAAGAAGCCGGTTGCCTCGACTGTGCCGGAAGAAGGCGTCACCGGTTGGGCCGACACCACCATGATGGAGGCCGACGCCGCCCATCCGAACTGCGCTTATATGTGGCTCGAGCATTCCTTGTCGCCGAAGGTCCAGGGCGACGTCTCCGCCTGGTTCGGCTCGTTGCCGGTCGTGCCCGCTGCCTGCAAGGGCAATGAGCTGCTCGGCGACGAAGGCTGCAAGACCAACGGCTACGACAATTTCGACAAGATCAAGTTCTGGAAGACGCCGGTGTCGAAATGCGCCAGCCAGAACGACCAGTGCGTGCCCTACTACCGCTGGGTGTCGGACTATATCGGCGTCATCGGAGGGCGGTGATTCCGCTTACCCTCCCTTGGGGGGAGGGTCGATGCGTAGCGTCGGGTGGGGTTCCCCACCCGCGACTTTGCCGCGGCCTCCCAGAAAAGGAGGCAGCGCGTCGCGCGAACTCGTCCTCGGTTGACCCCGCAACTGAACTGACAGGGCCCATGACCTCTGCCGTTTCCTTCAAACAAGTCTCGCGCCATTTCGGCAGCGTGCGTGCCGTCGACGCGGTGGATCTGGAGATCGCGCCGGGCGAGTTCTTTGCCATGCTTGGGCCGTCCGGTTCCGGCAAGACGACGTGCCTGCGGCTGATCGCCGGTTTCGAGCAGCCGACGGCGGGCTCCATCTCCATCTTCGGCGAGCGCGCCGAAGGCGTTCCGCCCTATCGCCGCAACGTCAACACCGTCTTCCAGGACTATGCGCTGTTCCCGCATCTGAACGTGCTCGAGAACGTCGCCTACGGCCTGATGGTCAAGGGCGTCGGCAAGGCCGAGCGCCTGAAGGCTGCTGAGGAAGCGCTTTCCCTCGTTAGACTGCCGGGCTATGGCGCGCGCCGTCCCGGTCAGCTCTCCGGGGGCCAGCGCCAGCGCGTCGCGCTCGCCCGCGCGCTGGTCAACCAGCCCAAGGTGCTTCTGCTCGACGAGCCGCTCGGCGCGCTCGACCTCAAGCTGCGCGAGAACATGCAGGAGGAATTGAAGTCGCTGCAGAAGGTGCTCGGCATCACTTTCGTCTTCGTCACCCACGACCAGGGCGAGGCGCTTTCCATGGCCGATCGCGTCGCCGTGTTCAACGACGGCAGGATCATGCAGGTCGGCACGCCGGAAGATATCTACCAGCGGCCGAACACGCGCTTCGTCGCCGATTTCGTCGGCTCGTCCAACGTGCTGCCGCCGGATTTCGTCCAACGCTATTCCGGCCAGCATCGCTGGGGCAGCCTGCGCCCGGAGTCGATCCGCGTTTCAAGCGCGACCAGCGGCGACGGCGTCGCCGCGCGCCTGGTCGGCACCAATTATCTCGGCGCCACCACGAGGCTGGCGCTCGATGCCGAAGGGCTGCGGCTGCACGCGGTGGTGCCGGCGGGAACGGCGCTGCCGGCGGAAGGCGAGGCGGTGATGCTCACCTTCAACCGCGAAAGCCTGCATCTGATGGACGAGCCGGCATGACGAAGGTTTGCGCGAGGGCGAAGGATCGCGGCCTCTCCCATAATCCCGTTCAACACGCGGTGGCGCCATGACCATCGCCGCTGTTCAATCCCACCCCACTCCCGCCATCCTGCCAGGCAGCGGCGGCATGCGCGGCGCGCTCTCCGACCTCTTCTGGCGCCGTCCGAAATTTTTGCTCACACTGATGCTCGCCCCGCCGCTTCTGTGGCTGGGCATCGTCTATATCGGCTCGCTCTTCGCGCTGCTTCTGCAGAGCTTCTTCTCGATCGATGAGTTCTCCGGCCTCATCAACCGCGAGTTCACGCTGAAGACCTATGGCGATCTGCTGCAGGCCGCCAATCTCGACATCATTCTGCGCACGGTGACGATGGCGGCGCTCGTTACGTTAGCTTCGGCGATCATCGCCTTCCCCATCGCCTATTACGCGGCGCGCTATGCGCGCGGGCGCTGGAAGGCGCTGTTCTATCTTGGCGTCATGCTGCCGCTGTGGTCGAGCTACCTGGTCAAGATCTATGCCTGGAAGCTGATCCTCGCCAAGGAAGGCATCCTCACCTGGCTGCTGGCGAAGCTGAACCTGCTCTGGCTGCTCGACGCCTGGCTGTCGCTGCCGATCGTCGGCGGCAACTCGCTCTCGGTGTCCTTTACCGGCACCTTCATCGTCTTCGTCTATGTCTGGCTGCCCTTCATGATCCTGCCGGTGCAGGCCGCACTCGAACGCGTCCCAGGCAATCTGGTCGAGGCTTCGTCCGATCTCGGCGCCTCGCCCGGACAGACCTTCCGCAACGTACTGTTCCCGCTGGCGCTGCCAGGTATCGTCGCCGGCTCGATCTTCACCTTTTCGCTGACGCTTGGCGACTACATCATCCCGCAAATCATCGGCACCTCGCGCCTGTTTATCGGCCAGGCCGTCTATTCACAGCAGGGCACCGCCGGCAACATCCCCTTGGCCGCCGCTTTCACCGTGGTGCCCATCGTCATCATGGGCTTCTATCTCTGGGGCGCCAAGCACATGGGGGCTTTCGATGCGCTCTGACCGTGGTCAACGTGCTCCGCTCGGCCTCAAGGTCGCCGCCGCCTGCGGGCTGCTCTTCCTCCACCTGCCGATCCTTTTGATCTTTGTTTACGCCTTCACGACAGAGGAGAAGAGCTTCGTCTGGCCGCCCCCTGGGCTCACCACCCAATGGTTCGCCGTCACATGGAACCGTCCGGACGTCTGGGACGCGCTGTCGCTGTCGGTGCGCGTCGCCGCCATCTCGACGGCGATCGCGCTGGTGCTCGGTACGCTCTGCGCCGCCGCCGTGTCGCAGACGCGCTTCTTCGGCCGCGAGGCCATCTCGCTCTTGGTTATCCTGCCGATCGCGCTGCCCGGCATCATCACCGGCATCGCGCTGCGCTCGGCCTTTTCGCTGGCCGATATTCCCTTCTCGTTCTGGACGATCGTGCTCGGCCACGCGACCTTCTGCGTGGTCGTCGTCTACAACAACGCCGTCGCCCGCTTCCGCCGCACCTCGGGCTCGATGATCGAAGCTTCGATGGACCTCGGCGCCGACGGTTTCCAGACCTTCCGCCATGTCGTGCTGCCGAACATCGCCACGGCGCTGCTCGCGGGCGGCATGCTCGCCTTCGCGCTGTCCTTCGACGAGGTCATCGTCACCACCTTCACCGCCGGCCAGCAGCAGACGGTGCCGATCTGGATGCTGGAGGAGCTGATCCGTCCGCGCCAGCGCCCGGTCACCAATGTCGTGGCCATGGTCGTCGTGCTGATGACGCTGCTGCCGATCCTCTTTGCCTATTACCTGACCCGCGACGGCGACCAGATCGCGGGAAGTGGAAAATGAAAACAGCGAGTAGCGAATAGCGAGTAGCGAATAGGGTTCCGCTGTCGATCTCCCTATTCGCTATTCGCTACTCCCTATTCGCTCCTAATCAGGGAGAAACCCTATGGATACCCAGATGCTGATCGGCTCGAAATTCGAGAAGGGCACCGAAACCGAGGAGCCGATCCTCAATCCAAAGACTGGCGCTACGATCCTGAACTTGCCTGAGGCGGGTCCGGCGCAGATCGAGGCGGCCGTCGGTGCCGCCGAACGAGCCTTCGTCGGCTGGTCGCGCACTACGCCGGCGCAGCGTTCAGCCTATCTGCTCAAGATCGCCGATCGCATCGAGGCCGAGGCGAAGGAGTTCGCGGCACTTGAGGCGCTGAACTGCGGCAAGCCGATCAATGCCGTGCTCAATGACGAGATTCCGGCGATCATCGACTGCTACCGCTTCTTTGCCGGCGCGGTGCGCTCGATGCCCGGCCAGGTGGCCGGCGAATATATTGCCGGCCACACCTCGATGGTGCGGCGCGACCCTGTCGGCATCGTCGCCTCGATCGCGCCCTGGAACTATCCAATGATGATGATGGCCTGGAAGCTGGCGCCGGCGATCGGCGGCGGCAACACGGTCGTCTTCAAGCCGTCCGAGCAGACGCCGCTGACTTCGCTGAAGCTGGCGAAGATCCTCGCCGAGATCCTGCCCGAGGGCGTCGTCAATGTCGTGCTCGGCCGCGGCGACAGCGTCGGCAACACGCTCATCAACCATCCGAAGGTCAACATGATCTCGATCACCGGCGATGTCGCCACCGGCAAGAAAGTGCTGCAGGCGGCCGCCAAGTCGGTCAAGCGCACGCATCTGGAACTCGGCGGCAAGGCGCCGGTCATCGTCTTCGACGACGCCGATTTGGGCGCGGTCGTCAAGGGGTTGCGCGCCTTCGGCTATTACAATGCCGGCCAGGACTGCACCGCCGCCTGCCGCATCTATGCCGGCAAGAAGATCTACGACAGGCTGGTCGCCGATCTCTCTTCCGCCGTCTCGACCATCAAATACAACCAGCCGGACGACACCGAGAACGAGATCGGCCCCCTGATCTCGCGCCGCCAGCGCGACCGCGTCTCGAGCTTCGTCGAACGCGCATCGGAGCTGAATCACATCGAGATCACCACCGGCGGCAAGCCGGGCGAGGGCTCGGGCTTCTATTACCAGCCGACGGTCGTGGCCGGGGCGCTGCAGGAAGACGAGATCGTGCGCCGCGAGGTGTTCGGCCCGGTCGTCTCCATCACCCGCTTCGCGGACGTCGACGAGGCGGTGAGTTGGGCGAACGACAGCGACTACGGCCTTGCTTCGTCGGTGTGGACCAAGGACGTCTCGCGCGCCATGGCGACCGCCGCTCGCCTGCAATATGGCTGCACCTGGATCAACACCCACTTCATGCTGACCAACGAGATGCCGCATGGCGGCCTCAAACAGTCCGGCTATGGCAAGGACATGTCGCTCTACGCGCTGGAAGACTACACCGCCGTCCGCCACGTGATGGTCGCGCACGGCTAAAACAGGAAGGCAAGCATGCAACCAGGGAGGAACGCAACAATGCACCGCCGGGAGTTTCTGGCATCAGCAGCTATCGCCGCCACGCTTGTCGCCGTGGCTCCAGCCTTCGCGGCCGATACTGCGCAATCGGTGGTCGAAGCGTATGTCGCGGCCTGGAACGGCCATGATTCGACGAAAGCAGCCGGCTACTTCGCCGACGACGTCACCTATTACGACGCTTCCGTTGGCAAGCCCGTAAAGGGCAGAGACGCGGCCAAGACCGGTGTCATCGACAATTTCCTGAAGGCCGTTCCCGACGCGGTCTGGACGATGAAGGGCAAGCCACTCGTCGATGGCGACCGCGTCTCCTTCGAATGGGAGTTCTCCGGTACCAATACCGGCGCCTGGGGCGACGGCACCGCGGCGACCGGCAAGAAATTCTCCTTCACCGGCGCCTCGATGTTCTCCATCAAGGACGGCAAGATCGCGACCCAGAGCGACTATTACGACGCGCTTGGCTTCTACAAGCAGCTGGGATTGATGTAGCGTCGTCGGTCTTACCTTCTCCCCGTTTCAAGGGGAGAAGGTGGCCGAAGGGCCGATAAGGCGCGGCGCGGACCCCACCTGTCTGACGACATCTTCGCCCCGTGGATGGGGTGTAGCTGGCCGCTACTCCACGATCCGGAAGATCGTCCATTGGCTGGTGCCCGAGACGACATAGGGCTCCATCTCCTTGCCCCATTTGGCGTGCGCGTCGATCTTGCCGATCTTGGTGAAGAACTCCTCGAGCTGGGCAAGCGTTTCTACCTGGTGATGCGTTTCGATCGTCGCCTCGCGCGCGCCGATTGATCCCGTCATGATCTGGAATTTCAGTTCGGCAATACCAACCTGCGCACCGATCTCGCGCTCCCATTTCCTCATCAGGTCGATCACGGTCTGCTTGTGACCGAACTTGGCGTCGATCTGCCACCTCGCGCTGAACATGGCCGCCTCACTCGTCCCAGGCCTGCACCACGGTCTGCCTCGCGATGCGGCCGTTCTTGAGCTCCAGCACCGCCGCGGCGAACACCTTGGTACCGTCAGGATAGCTGCACGCCTGGGTGAAGGCGAGGCTGTCGCCGTTGGCGATCGTGGTGTCGACCTTGTGGGTCATCGCCCGGCTGCAGATGTCGTCCCAGAAGGTGCTGATCGCCGCGCGGCCTCGGATTTCACGCGGCTTGCTCGGCGGGTTGTTGCGGTCGATCACCCGCACCACCGCATCATCATTGTAGAAGCTCGACAAGAGCTTGCCGTCACGGCCTTCGATCGCCTTCTTGATCGCCGTGCCGTCCACGGTTTGTGTCTTGGTCAGCATTTCGTCCTCCATATTGTTGACAGGGAAGGGCTGCCCGACGTTCATCGCCGGGCAGGAATTTCGTCTACTGGGACTTGGCCTTGACGGCCGCGAACAGGTCGTCGGTCTGCTTCTTGAAGGTGGCGAGGTCGACCTGGCTGCCGTTGAGCATCGTCGACCAATGGCGCACGATCGCCGCCATCGCGATGGCTTCCTTGATCTCCTCGTCGCTCGCGCCATTCGCCTTGGCCGCCAGCGTGTGGAAATAGATGCAGTACTGGCAGGGGATCTGCGAAGCGACCGCGAGGCCCATCAACTCCTTGGTCTTGCCGTTGAGGGCGGTGTTCGGGTTTAGCTGCACGCCCTTGATCTCGGCCCAGGCGCCGGCCACCGCGACATCCGGCAGCGTCTTGAACATGTCGGGCACCGTGCCGAGCGTGGCCTGAATGTCCTTGTAGGCGGCGGTCGCCGAAGCGTCTTCGGCCCGCGCCGGGGTAATGGCCAGCAATGCGCCTGCGGCAAATGCCAGCAATCCGATCTTGCGACTGAGTTTCACCATTTCATCCTCCATTCCGCAGCGCCCTTCCGGCGACATCGCCCGGCCTGCATGGGGAGAATTCCTATCGCTTACGGCAGCCCCGGCGCTTCCCCCGAAAGCGCCATGGCCCCTATGGCCCATCTGGGCCAGCATGCCTCGCCGAAAAAGCCGCCGCCGCTGCCCGCGACGGCAGGTCGAGCTTCAGCAAGATGTTGGCGACGTGCCGTTTGACCGTGTGCTCGCTGAGCTCGAGTTCGGCGGCGATCGCGGCATTGCTCTTGCCATCGGCGATCAAGTTCACAACCTCGTTTTCGCGCGCGGTCAGCGCCGCGGGCTCGGCGGGCTTTGCTCTGGGCCGGCAGGCCGGTTCCAGATGCTGCTCCGACGTCGCCAGAACCACCGGCAGGGGCTCATCCAACTCGTCGAGACTGAGACGGCCGGTGTCGGCGAAACGCAGGCCGGAGCCCACCGCGAGGTCGGCGACCAGTTTCGAGGCCAGGATGTCGCCGCGCCCGGCATGCGCGGCGAGCTGCATCGTCACCCGCGCCGTCAGCCCGACTGGCTGGCCGCGCGTTTCGATCTCGCCGACATGCGCGCCTTGCGCGCTTGCCACGCCGATCTGCCGCGCCGCCTCGCGCAGCGCCGCGGCGCAGCGAACGGCGCGCGCCGGCCCATCGAAGCGCGCCATCATCAATTCGCCATGCGTGCCTGCCGTGCGGCCGCCATGGCGGACGACCAGAAGCCGCCAGGTTTCCTGGAAACGCTGGCTGCGCTCGCTCCACATGCGGTCGCCGAGCTTCGCCGTATCGTAGATACGTGTCACCAGCAGCGCCGCCAGCACGCGCTCGGTGTCAGCCACGGCGGGCTCGCCGGTCAGGCATTCCTCGATCAGGTCGGCCACGCGGTCGACATCGCCGGTCCAGATCGGATGATCGCGCCCGGCTATCTCGACCAGCCGGGCATGCGGGATCTTCTTCGCGAGGAACCGGCTGGCCCCGGGATTGACGCGGGCATCGTTGCGGCGATGGATAAGCAATGTCGGCGCGCTGATCATAGGCAGGATGCCGCGCACGTCTATGCCGGCATTCATGCGGGCAAGCGCCGCCGCGGCCGTCGGGCTGGCTGAAAGCCGCTCGAACCGCGCCCACCATTGCGCAAAATGCGTGTCATCCACCCGGCCCGGCGCGAAATTGGGCAAGGTCGCGCCAGTGCCCCACGACGTCTCCGCCGTCTCAATGAAGGTCTCCAGCCGCTCCGGCGGCATCACCCATTTGTGGAAATGCGCATAGCCGCCGTAAAGCACCAGCGCCCGCGTCCGCTCCGGATAGCTGGCGGCGAACAGCATCGCCATCGGCGCGCCTTCCGAGGCGCCGAGGATCGCCGCCCGGCCGCTGCCGGCGGCGTCCATCACCGCGCGCACGTCGTCCATGCGCGTCTCGAGGCTGGGCAGGTGGTGGGTGTCAACGCGATCGGAAAGCCCGGTGCCGCGCTTGTCGAACAGGATCAGCCTCGAGAAGGCGGAGAGCCGTTTCAGCAGGCGGCTGTAGCCCTCGTCTTCCCAATGCAGGTCGAGATTGGAGATGAAGCCCGGTACGAAGACAAGATCGAACGCGCCTTGGCCGACCACCTGATAGGCGATCCGCACCTCTCCGCTACGGGCGTATCTGGTCTCGATCGGCCTCACGCAAACTACCCCGCCGGCCAGACGATTTCCTGTCGCCGACCATAGCAGAGCCGCGCCGATAGCGGCAGCTTAAACTTTAGCGGAAAGGAATATAAGGCCGTCCGGCCGCTACATCATTCCTGCGAAGCGGCGATATCGGCCGGAAAGGCTGTGACCCCAAGCTTCCTGTCGGCCTCCGCAGGGGAGATCGGCCGCTTGATCTTGGCCGAGGCGGCGATCACCAACTCGTCGAAATCCTCAGCGTCGCCGTCGAGCAGCTCGAAGAGCTGCCGCCGCATCCGTGGCTCCCAGAACTTGTTGATGTGCTCTGCAACGCCGGCAATGCCTTCCTCCCGCGGCTTCGAATGGAAGAAGGTGGCGATCTGGTTTGCCATGCGCACCAGCTTTTCCGCGGTGCTGGCGATGTGGTCTTCGTCATGCGACATGCTTGGCAACTCCGGAAGCCACCCGTCCCGGGTGGGTGAAAATATCGAAATCGTCCCCGCGCACCAGCGCCACAAGCGTCATGCCGGCGGCGTCCGCCGTGCGGATGGCCAGCGCCGTCGGCGCCGAAACCGCCATGATGATGGAGGCGCCGATCGCGGCCGTCTTCTGCACCATCTCGACCGAGATGCGCGAGGTCACCACGACCGCACCGCTCGCGCCATCGATGCCGGCCTTGGCCAGCGCGCCGGCGAGCTTGTCGAGCGCATTGTGCCGCCCGATATCCTCGCGCGCCATCACGATGCCCTTGCCGGGAACATAGAACCCTGCGGCATGCACCGCGCCGGTCTCGGTGTGCAACGGCTGCTGCTTCGATAGAAGGTGGACGGCGCTCGTTATATCTTCCGCTTGAAGCGTAAGTCGTGACGCACCAACAGCGTCGACCGAGCGCATCGCCTCCTCGATGGATTCGATGCCACACAAGCCGCAGCCGACCGGCCCGGCCAGCCGGCGCCGCCGCGCCTGGAAGCGCGTGTTTGCCTGGTCCTTCAGCCGGATCTGGATATCGATGCCGACGCCGAGATCCTCGACCTCGATCGCGTCGATCTCTTTCGGGTCGGCGATGATGCCCTCTGTCAGCGAGAAGCCGAGCGCGAAATCCTCGAAGTCGGCGGGGCTCGCCATCATCACCGCATGCGTGGTGCCGGCAAAAGAGAACGCCACCGGCGTCTCTTCCGGCACCATGCGGCTCGCGGCCGCGGTGCCGCCGGCGCGATGCGCCAACCGCGAGATTTGCGTCGTGGCTTTGCGCCGCCCGGTCAAGACTACTCCGCCGCCGCCAGCGGGGCGATACGACGGCTCTGCCGAGCCTGCTCGTTATAGTCCTTCTGCCAGTCGGTCGGGCCGTTGGACGGCGCCACCTGGACGGCGGTGACCTTGTATTCCGGACAGTTCGTCGCCCAATCCGAGAAGTCGGTGGTGATCACGTTGGCCTGCGTGTCCGGATGGTGGAAGGTCGTGTAGACGACACCGGGCGAGACGCGGTCGGTGATCAGCGCGCGCAGCGTGGTTTCGCCGGAGCGGCTCGCCAGCCGCACCCAGTCGCCCTCGCGCACGCCGCGAACCTCGGCGTCATGCGGATGGATCTCCAGCCGATCCTCGGCATGCCACGCGACGTTTTCGGTGCGCCTGGTCTGAGCGCCGACATTGTACTGCGAGAGGATGCGGCCGGTGGTGAGCAGCAGCGGATAGCGCGGGCCGGTGCGTTCGTCCGTCGCCACATACTCGGTGCGGATGAACTTGCCCTTGCCGCGCACGAAGCCGTCGACATGCATGATCGGCGTGCCGAGCGGGGCCTTCTCGTTGCAGGGCCACTGCACCGAGCCGACGCGCTCGAGCAGTTCGAACGATACGCCGGCGAAGCTCGGCGTCGTCTTGGCGATCTCGTCCATGATCTGCGAGGGATGCGTATAGTTCCAGTCGAGCCCGATGGCGCGGGCGAGCTCCTGTGTCGCCTCCCAGTCGGCGTAGCGCGCCTTCGGTTCCAGCACCTTGCGCACCATGTTGATGCGGCGCTCGGCATTGGTGAAGGTGCCGTCCTTCTCCAGGAAAGTCGAGCCCGGCAGGAAGACATGCGCGTAGTTCGCCGTCTCGTTGAGGAAGAGGTCGTGCACGACCACGCATTCCATTGCTGCGAGGCCGCCGGCGACATGCTTGGTGTCGGGATCGGACTGCAGGATATCTTCGCCCTGGATGTAGATGCCCTTGAACGAACCGTCTACCGCGGCGTCCAGCATGTTTGGGATGCGCAGGCCCGGTTCCTCGTCCAGCTTCACGCCCCACAGGCTCTCATAGATGTCGCGCACGGCATCGCCGGAGATATGGCGGTAGCCCGGCAGCTCATGCGGGAAGGAACCCATGTCGCAGGATCCCTGCACATTGTTCTGGCCGCGCAACGGGTTCACGCCGACGCCGGGACGACCGATATTCCCGGTGGCCATCGCGAGATTGGCGATCGCCATCACCGTGGTCGAACCCTGGCTGTGCTCGGTGACGCCAAGGCCGTAATAGATCGCGCCATTACCGCCCTTGGCGTAGAGCCGCGCGGCGCCCCGGATGACTTCCGGGTCGACGCCGGACAGCTTGCCGACCGTCTCCGGGCTGTTTTCCGGCAGGGCGACGAAGGACGCCCAATCCTGGAACTCGGTCCAGTCGCAACGCTCGCGGATGAAGGCTTCGTCGAACAGGCCTTCGGTGACGATGACATGCGCCAGCGCCGTCAGCACCGCGACGTTGGTGCCGGGCTTCAAGGGCAGGTGATAGTCCGCCTCTATATGCGCCGATTTCACCATCTCGGTGCGGCGCGGATCGATCACGATCAGCTTGGCGCCCTGGCGCAGCCGCTTCTTCAGCCGCGAGGCGAAGACCGGATGGGCGGAAGCCGGATTGGCGCCGATGATAACGGCGACATCGGTGTATTCGACCGAATCGAAATCCTGCGTGCCGGCCGAGGTGCCGTAGGTCTGGCCGAGCCCGTAGCCGGTCGGCGAATGGCAAACGCGCGCGCAGGTGTCGACATTGTTGTTGCGGAAGCCCTGCCGCACCAGTTTCTGGACGAGGTAGGTCTCCTCGTTGGTGCAGCGCGAGGAGGTGATGCCGCCGATCGCGGTGCGTCCATACTGATACTGGATGCGGCGGAATTCCTTCGCCGTGTGGGCGATCGCCTCTTCCCAGCTCACTTCGCGCCAGGGATCGGTGATCTTCTCGCGGATCATCGGCGACAGGATGCGGTCCTTGTGCGTGGCGTAGCCATAGGCAAACCGGCCTTTCACGCAGGAATGGCCGTGGTTCGCCTTGCCGTCCTTGTAGGGCATCATGCGGATGACCTCGTCATCCTTCACTTCGGCCTTGAACGAGCAGCCGACGCCGCAATAGGCGCAGGTGGTGACGGCCGAGCGCTCCGGCATGCCTTTTTCCAGCACCGTCTTCTCGCGCAGCGCGTCGGTCGGGCAGGCCTGCACGCAAGCGCCGCAGGACACGCATTCCGAAGCGATGAAATCCTCATGCATGCCGGCGACCATGCGTGACTCGAAGCCGCGGCCCTCGATGGTCAGCGCGAAGGTGCCCTGCACCTCTTCGCAGGCGCGCACGCAGCGCGAGCAGACGATGCACTGCGCCGGGTCATAGGTGAAATAGGGGTTGGATTCGTCACGGGCGATATAGTCGACCGCCAGCGAGCCATGGCCGGGCGCGACGCCGCCTTCTTCCTTGACGTGGTTGCGGCCCTCGACGCCGTAACGGTTTTCGGTCAGGCCGACCGATTTCGCCACCGCGTCGAACTCGCTGGCGCCGGTTCCCGCCTTTTCGTTCCAGCCGCTCGGATGGTCGGAGACATAAAGCTCCATGACGCCGCGACGGATGGCGTCAAGCCGGTCGGACTGCGTGCGCACCACCATGCCTTCTCCGACCGGCGTCGTGCAGGAGGCCGGCGTGCCGCCGCGCCCTTCGATTTCAACCAGGCAGACGCGGCAGGAGCCGAAGGAGTCCAGCATGTCGGTGGCGCAAAGCTTCGGGATCTCGACCCCGCCTTCCATCGCCGCGCGCATGATCGAGGTGCCTTCCGGCACGGTGATGCTTTGCCCGTCGACCGTCAGGGTGACCTGCTTCGTCGCTTTCGACTCCGGCGTTCCGTAGTCGATCTCCTGGATGAGTGTCGGGAAGTCGGCCTTGATGTTCATCTGCCAGCTCCTATTCAGCCGCCACGCGCGCCGGCGCGGGCTTGAAATCCTCGGGGAAATGCGTGATCGAGCTCATCACCGGGTAGGGCGTGAAGCCGCCCAGCGCGCAGAGCGATCCGAATTTCATCGTGTTGCAGAGGTCGGTGACCAGAGCGAGGTTCTTCTCCGCCTCGATGCCAGCGGCGACCTTGTCCAGAACCTCCACGCCGCGCGTCGAACCGATGCGGCAGGGCGTGCACTTGCCGCAGCTTTCGATGGCGCAGAATTCCATGGCGAAGCGCGCCTGCTTCAGCATGTCGGCCGTGTCGTCGAACACGGTGATGCCGGCATGGCCGATGAGTCCGTCGCGCTTGGCGAATTCCTCATAGTCGAAGGGCGTGTCGAACAGCGCGCGAGGGAAATAGGCGCCGAGCGGCCCGCCGACCTGCACCGCCTTCACCGGACGCCCGGAAGCCGTGCCGCCGCCGATGTCGTCGACGATTTCGCCCAGTGTCAGGCCGAAGGCGGTCTCGAACAGCCCGCCATGCTTGACGTTACCCGCGATCTGGATCGGGATCGTGCCGCGCGAGCGGCCCATGCCGAAATCCTTGTAGTAGGTGGCGCCCTTGTCCATGATGATCGGCACCGAGGCCAGGCTGATCACATTGTTGATCACCGTCGGCTTGCCGAACAACCCTTGAATGGCCGGCAGCGGCGGCTTGGCGCGCACCACGCCGCGCTTGCCCTCGAGGCTGTTGAGCAGCGAGGTTTCCTCGCCGCAGACATAGGCGCCGGCACCGACGCGGATTTCCATGTCGAAGGCGTTGGGCGAGCCCAGCACGTTGAGGCCCAGCACGCCGGCCTTGCGGGCGATCGCGACGGCCTTGTTCATCGTCGCCACCGCATGCGGATATTCCGAGCGGATATAGACGAAACCCTTGGTGGCGCCGGTGGCAATGCCGGCGATCGCCATGCCTTCGATCAGCACGAAGGGGTCGCCTTCCATGATCATGCGGTCGGCAAAAGTGGCGCTGTCGCCCTCGTCGGCGTTGCAGACGATGTATTTCTGGTCGCTCGCGGTATCCAGCACCGTCTTCCACTTGATGCCAGTCGGGAAGCCTGCGCCGCCGCGGCCGCGCAGGCCGGACTCGGTGACCTGCTTGACGACATCGGCCGGCGCCATGGCGACGGCGTTCTGCAGGCCGCTCAGGCCGCCGAGCGACTTGTAGGCATCGAGCGAAAGCGGGTCGTTGATGCCGCAGCGCGCGAAGGTCAGCCGCGTCTGCTTGGCGAGGAAGGGGATCTTGTCGGGTGTGCCCAGCCAGCGCTTGTGGTGGCCGCCGGTGAGGAAGCCGCTGTCGAACAGGCTCTTGACGTCGGACGGCTTCACCGGCCCGTAGGCGATGCGCCCCTTGTCGGTCGCCACTTCGACCATTGGCTCAAGGAAATAGGCGCCGCGCGAACCGTTGCGCACGATCTTGGCCTCAACGCCACGCTCCTTGAGCTCTTTCTCGATCGCCTTGGCGACCTTCTCGGCACCGAGCGCCAGCGCGCCGGAGTCTGCCGGGATATAGATGCGCGGGATCATGAACGCACCTCCGCGACGATCTCTTCGATCTTCTCGTCATCGAGCCGGCCGATGACTTCGCCGTTGAGCATCGCCGAAGGCGAGCAGGCGCAAAGCCCGAGGCAATAGACCGGCTCCAGTGTAACCGATCCGTCGCGCGTGGTCTCGTGGAAATCGATGCCGAGCAACTGCTTGACCTTGGCGGCGACCGCATCCGAGCCCATCGATTGGCAGGCTTCGGCCTGGCAGAGCTTCAGCACGTGCCGTCCGGCCGGCTTGGCGCGGAAATCGTGATAGAAGCTGACCACGCCATGCACCTCGGCCCGCGAGAGGTTCAGCCCATCGGCAATCACCGGCAGTGCATCCTTCGGAACGTATCCGAACTCGTCCTGTATGCTGTGCAGGATCGGCAACAGCGGGCCCTCGATGCCCTTCATCTCGTCAATGATCGCAGCCGTGCGCGACGCGATCTCGGTACTTGCGGCCTGCATGGTCACGCAGCGCCCTCCCTGGTCGTGGCGGCCAATGTATGTCACCTCCGAATATAGAGCGGTTTCGGGGCAACGACATCCATAGGGCGCAATATCGCTAAGTCCTTACGAAATCAGAGGAAACCTCCGAAATCAATAAAGCGCTCCCGTCGATCGATAGAAATTCTCTATCGAAAAGCGGTGGCTCGCATTCTCTAGCCTAGCGATGACGACGGAAATCGTCTGCGAGCGCCATCGCCTCGTCCAGCAGCGCCTGCACCAGCGGCGTGTGCGGCTCGCGCGGCGCTGCCACCAGACCGACCGTGTGGCTGGCGTCCGGCTCGACGATCGGAATGGCCCGGATCGGTTCGGAAAAGCCGAATGTTTCCGCTAGGTTGAGCGGCATGATCGACGACCATTTGCCGGTACGGATATGCGAGAACAGCACGATCATCGAGTTGGATTCCAACGTGGGCCGCACCTGCACGCCGGCTTCCGCCAGATGCTGGTCGATGATGCGGCGGTTCTGCATATCCGGGGTGAGAAGACAAAGCGGCAACTGGCTGATTTCGGCCCATGTCACTTTGTCGCGATCGGAATAGGGGTTCCCGATCGCCGTGATCAACTGGTAGCGCTCGTCATAGAGGGGCACGCTGGTGACGCGACCGAGCGGCTCGTTATCGAGATAGGTGATGCCGGCATCGACGTCGAAATTGCCGAGCAGCGACAGCACCTCGATCGAGGTCCGCGACAGGACGGAGAAGGTGACGCCCGGATGCTTTTCGCGAAACGGCGTCGTCAGCCGTGCCACCATGGCCAGCGCCGTCGGAACGGCGGCGATTCGGATACGACCGGCAAGGCCGTGGCGCGCCGCCCGCATCTCCTCGCGCATCGTCCTTGTGTCGCCGACGATGCGGCGCGCCCAGCCCAACACCTGCTTGCCTTCCGGTGTCAGCCCTTGGAAGCGGGAGCCGCGCAGCACCAGCATGACGCCGAGCTGCTCCTCGAGCTGCTTGATGCCGGCCGACAGCGTCGGCTGAGTGACGCCGCACACCTCCGCCGCCCGGCCGAAATGCTCTTCCTTGGCCAGCGCGAGGAAGAACTCCAGTTTGTCGATCATGTAATACCGATCCACCACGGTTTTGCTCAGGGTCGGGGAAATCGCCTTGCCGCGCAAGACGCACGCGCAATCGGACATCGTCCACATTTTTGAGCCGGCTATCAGTTTTCCCGCGCCGCACATGGCGCTATGTGGGTAGGGCGGATTGAGGAGGACGAGATGCTGGGCTGGTTTCGCAAGCTGTTGCCGCGCGAGGATCGCTTCTTCGAACTGTTCGAACGCCATTCACGCACCGTGGTCGGGGGCGCCGAAGCCCTTCAGCATCTTCTCAACGGCGAGGACATCGACCGCTGGTGCCAGACAATCGTCGATCTCGAAAACGAGGCCGACGGCATCACTGCCGAGGTCCTGCTTGCGGTCAGACGCTCCTTCATCACCCCTTTCGATCGCGGCGACATCAAGGACCTGATCCAGTCGATGGATGACGCCATCGACATGATGCACAAGACCGTCAAGACGGTGAAACTGTTCGAGGTGAAAGAGTTCGACCCGCTGATGCGGGATATGGGTGGCGTCATCGTCCAGGCTGCCCGGCTGGTCGCGGAGGCGATCCCGCTGCTCGGCAAGGTTGGCGCCAACGCAGCGCGCCTCAACGCGATCGCCGAGGAGGTCATGCGCGTCGAAGGCCGCGCCGACGACCTGCACGAGCAGGGCCTCAAGGATCTGTTCAGGCATCACGGCCGCAGTGACCCGATGGCTTACCTGATCGGCTCGGAAATCTATAGCCAGCTGGAAAAGGTGGTCGACCGCTTCGAGGACGTCGCCAACGAGATCAGCGGCATCGTGATCGAGAACGTCTAGGCGATGGACGCCACGATCGCTCTTCCGCTGCTGATCGGCCTCGTCGCCGTGGCCCTGTTCTTCGATTTCCTCAACGGACTGCACGACGCCGCCAATTCGATCGCGACGATCGTCTCCACCCGGGTGCTCAGGCCGCATTACGCGGTGTTCTGGGCGGCTTTCTTCAATTTCATCGCCTTCCTGTTCTTCGGCCTGCATGTTGCCGAGACGGTGGGGAAAGGCATTGTCGACGCCAGCATCGTCACGCCGGCGGTGATCTTCTCGGCGCTTGTCGGCGCCATCGTCTGGAACATCGTCACCTGGGTCGCCGGCATTCCGTCGAGCAGTTCGCACGCGCTGATCGGCGGCCTGGTCGGTGCCGGCGTCGCCAAGGCCGGGACCGGCGCCATCGTCTGGTCGGGGCTCGGCAAGACGGTCGCGGCCATCGTGCTCTCGCCGGCGACTGGATTCGTGCTCGCGCTGGTCCTGGTTCTCCTGGTCTCCTGGTTGTTCGTGCGCCAGACGCCGTTCGCGGTCGACAACACGTTTCGCGTGCTGCAGTTCTTCTCCGCTTCGCTCTATTCGCTGGGACATGGCGGCAACGACGCGCAGAAGACCATGGGCATCATCGCCGTGCTGCTCTATTCGCAAGGCATGCTCGGCCAGAGCTTCTACGTGCCGCTGTGGGTGGTCCTAACCTGCCAGTCGGCGCTGGCGCTGGGCACGCTGCTTGGCGGCTGGCGCATCGTGCACACGATGGGATCGAAGATCACGCGGCTGAACCCAATGCAGGGCTTTTGCGCCGAGACCGGCGGCGCCATCACGCTTTTCGCGGCCACTTGGCTCGGTGTTCCGGTCTCGACCACTCACACCATCACCGGCGCCATTATCGGCGTGGGCGCCGCCCGCCGCGTCTCCGCCGTGCGCTGGGGCATCGCCGGCAACATCGTCGTCGCCTGGGTGATCACCTTGCCGGCGACGGCGGCGATTTCGGCGTTGACCTATTTCGTCACACAGTTGGCCGGGTGATCGCCGGCGGTCAACCTCGTAGCGGGGCTATTTGTCCACCAGGTTCAGGATGTTGCCGTCGGGATCCTTGAACCAGGCGACCCTCATGCCGTGACCGACATGGATGTCGCCCTCGAGCGTCAGCCCCGGCATGTCGTAACGCTCGAAAGTGACTCCCTTCGACTTCAACGATTTGACGATCGCGCCGATCTGGTCGCCGACCGCCCACGTCACCGCCGTCGCCTTGTTGGTGCCGGCGAACTGCGAATGGTAGACGTTGATGAGCGTGTCGCCGCTTTTATAGACGATCAGCTCGCCGCCCATGTCGTCAACCTGGCTGAGGCCGAGCGTACCTTCGTAAAACGCCTTGGCCCTTTCCAGGTCCTTCACCGCGATATTGGCAGTGGCGTTGCTGTTTGCGAGCATGAGTGTCTCCTTTCTCTGCAGGCTGCTCCGTTCGGGCCGCCGCGCCGGAAACCGGGAAAATAGGGTTGCGCCGTCTTCCGGCGACTGCAGCTTGCGCAGTCGGATGCATCTGTCTGGAAGACGGAAGGCGCACGCGAAACCCGACAGGGCGTGCAAGTTTTTGAAGGCATGTCGCCGCACATGTCGTTCCGAAGCTTGGTTCTCGCCCGGAACTGCATTATCTGACCCCGCAAACGCCCGGGAAAAAGCTCATGTCCATTACCAAGGAATCCGTCGTCGAGCGCCTGAAGACGGTGAACGGGCCGGACTTCACCGGCAACATCGTCGATCTCGGCATGGTCTCGGAGATATTTATCGCCGATTCCAAGGTCTTCTTCTCGATTACCGTCCCCGCCGCGCGTGCCCAGGAACTGGAACCGCTGCGCGCCGCGGCTGAGCGCGCGGTGAAGGCCATCCCCGGCGTCGCCAGCGCCGTCGTCGCGCTGACGGCTGAGAAGAAGGGCGGCGGCATGGAAGCGGCGGTTCCGGCGCGCCCGGCCGCTTCGCGTCCTGCCGCACCGCAGCCGCAGCGTCCCGCGCCGCACGCGCCCGCGTCGCAAAGCCACGGCAAGCGCGGCGTGCCCGGCATCGGCGCCATCATCGCGGTCGCCTCGGGCAAGGGCGGCGTCGGCAAGTCGACCACCGCTGTCAACCTGGCGCTTGGCCTCGCCGCCAACGGCTTGAAGGTTGGCGTGCTCGACGCCGACATCTATGGGCCGTCGATGCCGAGGCTGCTCAACATCCATGGCCGGCCGCAGACGGTCGACGGCAAGATCCTGAAGCCGATGCAGAATTATGGCCTCAAGGTCATGTCGATGGGCTTCCTCGTTGACGAGGAGACGCCGATGATCTGGCGCGGCCCGATGGTTATGTCGGCGCTGACGCAGATGCTGCGCGAGGTCGATTGGGGTCCGCTCGACGTGCTTGTGGTCGACATGCCGCCCGGCACCGGCGACGCCCAGCTCACCATGGCCCAGCAGGTGCCGCTCGCCGGCGCAGTCATCGTCTCGACGCCGCAGGACCTGGCGCTGATCGACGCCCGCAAGGGCCTCAATATGTTCAAGAAGGTCGACGTGCCGCTGCTCGGCATCGTCGAGAACATGAGCTACTTCCTCGCGCCCGACACCGGCAAGCGCTACGACATTTTCGGCCATGGCGGTGCGCGGCGCGAGGCCGAGCGCCTCGGCGTCACCTTCCTCGGCGAGGTGCCGCTGGAAATGGGAATCCGCGAAAGCTCGGACGCCGGCGCGCCGGTCGTAGCCTCCAAGCCGGAGGGCGCGGAAGCAAAGATCTATCGCGACATCGCCTCGAAGGTCTGGGACCGGGTCCAGGAAGAGCGCGGCGCGGCCGAAGCCGCCGTGCCGAGCATCGTGTTCGAGTAGTCCTCGAGGGCAGGGTCAGGCGCCGACCTTCTCCCCGAACGTCGAGAAGAACTGCCCCGCAAGCTTCTTTGATGTCGACTGGATCAGCCGGCTGCCGAGCTGCGCGATCTTGCCGCCGACCTCGGCCTTGGCGGCGTATTTGAGCACCGTCGCATCCGGCCCATCCTCGGTCAGCGTCACGTCGGCGCCGCCCTTGGCGAAACCGGCAATCCCGCCCTTGCCTTCGCCCTGGATGGTGTAGGAATGCGGCGGCTTGAGGTTCTTCAGCGTCACTTCGCCATTGAAGGTCGCCTTGATCGGCCCGATCTTCAGCACCACGGTCGCCGCCATCTCGGTGTCCGAACTCTTTTCCAGGCTCTGGCAGCCGGGAATCGCCTCTTTCAGGATTTCCGGGTCGTTGAGGGCCTCCCACACCTTTTCGACGGGTGCGGCGATCCGCTCCTCGCCTTCGATCACCAAAGCCATCAAGACCTCCCGGATTGCTGTTGTCGATTGGTCGTAGCGCGCGGCCTGGAACAAGTCTATCGCACCAAAGTCCGGGTCCCGGCAGCGTCTGCCTCTTGCTTGCGCTCGCGCGTTGTCCTATCGATTTGTCATACAAATACGGAGACCACCATGGCAGGCGCCCCCACCACGAAGAAGAAATTTCGCTCGCAGGAGTGGTTCGACAACCCCGACAATCCGGGCATGACCGCGCTCTATCTCGAGCGTTATCTGAACTATGGACTGACCCGCGCCGAGCTGATGTCAGGCAAGCCGCTGATCGGCATCGCGCAGACCGGTTCCGATCTTTCGCCCTGCAACCGACACCACCTCGAGCTTGCCAAGCGCGTGCGCGAAGGCATCGTCTCGATGGGCGGCATCCCCTTCGAGTTCCCGTGCCATCCGATCCAGGAGACCGGCAAGCGCCCCACCGCCGCGCTGGACCGCAACCTCGCCTATCTCAGCCTCGTCGAGGTGCTTTACGGCTATCCGCTCGACGGCGTCGTGCTGACCATCGGCTGCGACAAGACGACGCCCGCGCTGCTGATGGCCGCAGCCACCGTGAACATTCCGGCGATAGCGCTGTCGGTCGGCCCGATGCTTAATGGCTGGCACAAGGGCAAGCGCACGGGCTCCGGCACCATCGTCTGGGAGTCGCGCCAGCGCCTGTCTGCGGGCGAGATCAACTATGACGAGTTCATGGACATCGTCGCCTCCTCGGCGCCGTCGACCGGCTATTGCAACACCATGGGCACTGCCACCACCATGAACTCGCTGGCCGAGGCGCTCGGCATGCAGCTCCCCGGTTCGGCCGCGATCCCGGCGCCCTATCGCGAGCGCGGCCAGATCGCCTACGAGACCGGCAAGCGCATCGTCGACATGGTGCATGAGGACCTGAAGCCCTCGGATATCATGACACGCCAAGCCTTCGAGAACGCCATCGTCGTCAATTCGGCGATCGGCGGCTCTACCAACGCGCCGATCCACCTCAACGCGATCGCCCGCCATCTCGGCGTGCCGCTCGACAATGACGATTGGCAGAAGATCGGCCTCGACGTGCCGCTGCTCGTCAACCTGCAGCCGACCGGCGAGTATCTCGGCGAAGACTACCACCATGCCGGCGGCGTGCCGGCGGTCGTCGCCGAACTGATGAAGGCAGGGCTCCTGCCGCATCCCGATGCGATCACCGCCAACGGCAAGTCGATGGGCGACAATTGCCGTGATGCCATCAACGAGAACCACGAGGTTATCCGCAGCGCCGACGAGCCGCTCAAGGCCAATGCCGGCTTCATCAACCTCAAGGGCAATCTGTTCGATTCCGCCATCATGAAGACGAGCGGCATCTCGCCGGAGTTTCGTGAGCGTTATCTCTCCAATCCGAACGATCCAGAGGCCTTTGAGGGCAACGCCATGGTCTTCGACGGGCCGGAGGACTACCACGCCCGCATCGACGATCCGGCGCAGGGCATCGACGAGCACACGATCCTGTTCATGCGCGGTGCCGGTCCTGTCGGCTATCCTGGCGGCGCCGAGGTGGTCAACATGCAGCCGCCGGCTTACTTGATCAAGAAGGGCATCCATTCGCTGGCCTGCATCGGCGACGGTCGCCAGTCCGGTACGTCCGGCTCGCCATCCATCCTCAACGCCTCGCCGGAAGCTGCGATCGGCGGCGGCCTTGCCCTGCTCAAGACCGGCGACCGCGTCCGTATCGACCTGAAGAAGGGCACGGCCAACATTCTCGTCAGCGACGAGGAGATCGCCAAACGGCGCGCCGCGCTGCAGGCCGATGGCGGCTATCACTATCCCAAGCACCAGACGCCGTGGCAGGAGATCCAGCGCGGCATGGTCGATCAGTTCTCGGCCGGCATGGTGCTGAAGCCGGCGGTGAAATACCAGGACGTCGCCCATACCAGCGGCGTGCCGCGCGACAATCACTGATATCAAATGGGCGGCATGCCGACGGTGGGCCGCCCTTTCTCATGCCCTTGTTTCAGCGCCACGGAACCTACAGATAAGCTAGACCTCGGCGGCCTAGGCCCGGACCAGCTCCAGCAATGGCTCAAACGAGTAAAGAGCGGCGCGGCGGCCGGCCGACTCCTCCAGCGTGTTTAGGAATCCCTTTTCAACCAGAGAGCGGGAGAACTTATGCGCTGTGGGCGCTGGGATACCTGACTTTGCGGTGAAGATGTTGTTCCTAAAGACTGGCCGCGAGAAAAGGAAATCCAAAGCGGTCGTGCTCCATTGAGAGGCCAAGGCATCCCTAAATTCGAGCTTCAAACGTTCGTACAAGCTTCTAATCTGTTCGGCTTTTGCTAGGTTCTCGTTAGCTTGAGTTTCAAGTGCCTTAAGAAAGAACAATACCCAATCGGTCCATTCTCCAGACTTCGAAACTTCACGCATTCTGTCGATGTATTCATCTCGGTTGTTTTCAAAGAAATTACTCACGTAGAAGTGAGGTTCAGAGACAACTTTGTAGTGCCAAAGCATCAGCGTAATTAACATACGGCCTACGCGACCATTGCCATCCTTGAAGGGGTGAAGCGCTTCGAATTCCAAATGTGCAAGGGCTGTTCTGATAAGGATCTGAACTTTTTCATCGTGAATGAAGTCAAAAAGCCTATCCATCCCTGGACCAAGTTGCTCAGGGTTAATAGGTATAAAGAAGACCTTTCGCTTTGTTCTGTCAGCTAGATAGTTCTGTTCGGTTTTGAGTTCGCCGGGAGACTGACTTGCACCGCGACCAAATCCCAAGAGCACCTTGTGGGCGTTCCGTAGCAGCAAGCTAGAGATTGGATGCCCCTCTTGAACGCTAGCCTGGGCGAGCTTCATCGCTCGCCCATATAAGAAGACCTCAATTGCCTCAGTTCGGTAGTTGCGAGCGTCAGCACCATCGCCTTCTTCGCGGTCTGCCTCGTAACGTAGCACTTCATCTAGCGTGCTAACCGTTCCTTCCATCCGAGAGGAGACAACAGCTTCCTGGCTCCTAAGAGGGGCCAAAAGGATTTCACTGTTGTGCATCCCCTTTAGCATCTGATCGTAGCGAGCGAGGGCCGCGACGGAATCTGCAATAGGAGAGATCAGACGCTCGTATGCTAGTTGCGTCGGGGGAAATTGCCCGTAGTGATATCTGACGGCCTCTGAAAAATCGAGGTTTTGCGGCGGTTTGCCCATCTTGTCTCTCAGCGCCAGCTCGGTTTGATAGTCAACGGCGTTTGAATGGCATATATGAGAGAGTATCGGCTTTGTCTATCGTAAAAGGGCGATTTTGATAGCCAAAGGGGGTTGCCTATCACCCAATATAATCAAACCCCGTTGACTCTCAGGGATTCGTCAATCCGAGATACAAGTGATTCTATCGAAGGGGAGACCCATCGTGGCGAAACGGCGCTCTTCCCTTGGGTTCCTCGGCGTGTTCGGCCGCTCGAGCGATTTGCGCCAGCTCGACCACGCCTTGCGCAAGGCCGATCTGCATCCAGCCCTGGTGCCGGAAGGCGTCAAGCTGACCATCGTCAATCTGATGAACGACCGCTGGCCCGATGAGCCGCCGGCACAAGCCTATCATTCCGTGGCGCAGCTCTGCGGCTATTGCGTTGCCGGGCCGCAGGTGTTCGAGCAGGCCAATGGTCGGGAACTGACCTTGGCGGTCGAGCGCCGCATCGAGGCGGCGCTGGAGGCCGGCGACAGTTTCGACGCGCAGATCGTGCTGATGACGCTGCACGCCAAGCTGATCAACGCCGAGGTCGTCGAGCGCTACGGGCTGAGTGTGGAGTAGATCAGCCGCCCATGCCGCCGCGCGGCAATTTGATCATATCGCCGAAGCGGGCGCGCAATTTGTCGTCGAGCAGGCGCGAGACGTGGCGCGGGAAACGCTCGGCCAGCACGCGTTTCTTCTCCGCGATTGCCCGCGACAGGATGTCGGGCCGGCCCTTTTCGTTCCATTCCTTGGGCGAGAAACGGTCGCCGACCGCGGGATAGAAGTATTCGGTCTGCATCAGCTTCAGCGTCTGGTCGTTGCCGAGATAGTGTCCGGGACCCTTGAGGCAGACCTCCGCGATGGTGTCGATCGACAGCGCGTCGTCGGTCACCTCGATGCCGCGCACGCAGCGCAGGCAATGTCCGAGCATGTCGTTGTCGATGATCAGGCTTTCGAGGCAGAAGCCGAGCAGCGAGGCATGCATGCCGGCCGATTCATAGACCAGGTTGAGGCCGGACAGCCCCGCCATGACATTGGTGATGCCCTTCTCGTAGCCGGCCTGGATGTCGGGCAGCTTGGAATCCGACATGCCGGCGGCCGAGCCGCCAGGCAGGTCGTAATATTGCGCCATCTGCGCGCAGGCAGCCGTCAGCACCGCCTGCTCGGCCGAGCCGCCGGACATGGCGCCTGTCCTGAGGTCGGAGACGAACGGCCAGGTGCCGAAGATCGCCGGATGTCCGGGCTTGATTGCGTTGACATAGACCAGGCCCATCAGCACTTCCGCCACCGCCTGGACCACGGCGCCGGCAATCGCCGCGGGTGCCGTGGCACCGGCCTGGCCGGCCGACAGAAGCAGGATCGGAATGCCGCCCTCGACGCAGGCTTCGAGCACGCCGCAGGCGTCCTCGGCGAACTTCATCGGCGGCACGACGAAGCAGTTCGAGTTCGACACGAAGGGCCGCGCCCGGAAATTCTCCTCGCCGCCGGCGATCGCATAGAGCATCTCCAGCGCCGGCTTGACGTTCTCGCGCACGGTGAACGAGGTGCCGACATGCTTGGATGTCCCCATCACGCAGGCATAGAGCGTGTTGAAATCCATATCGAGCGGGTCGGGAATGTCGCGCGGCACCATGGTGCGCTGGAAGAAATGGATGTTGTCCAGCCCGTCGACGAGACGGGCGGCGTCATAGAGGTCCTGCAGCAGCGATTCGCGATATTCGCGCTTCTCGACATCGACCAGATGCACCGCCGCGCCCGCCGTGCCGTAATGCACGCGTTTGCCCTGGATCAGCATGTCGTGCTTCGGATCCTGGCCGTAGAGGGTGAAGTTGCGCGCCGCCCTCTTGATCGTGTCCAGCACCAGCGCGCGCGGCAGCCGGATGCGGCCGTCGTCGCCATAAATGCCGCCGACCCGGGTCAGCGCTTCGATGCAGGACGGGATGGCATTGGCGAAGCCGACCGTCTCCAGCAGCGTCAGCACCGCTTCGTGGATGCGTTCCTGGTCGTTCCGGCTCAACGGCCCGTAGCTGCCGCCTTCAAGCCCCGGCCGCACCGGGCGGATGTCGTCGGCCAAGGGCGCCGCCCGCATCGCGCGGCGCGCTTCGCGCCCGCCGGAACGCCGCGAACGCTGGTCCGACGACGCTTCCTGCTTCTCGAGAGCCACTGACATGGAAGCACTCCACCTTTTGTCTTTATTTGCGACGCGGTCCGCGGCGGTTGGTCCACCATCGGCCTGCCTCGTCCCCTTATGGCCCCGACTATGCCGCCAGCATTGGTACAGCCTATGAGCCAAGCAATCCCGTCGAATATGCCAGAGTGCTAAAGCGGCTAGCATGCGCCCAAACAAAAAGAGCCGGCGGCTGCCGGCTCTTTTTTGGAAAGTCCGTAGGGATCAGGCGGCCGCGGGCCTGCGGCCGGCGGCAGTGGCGAGCTCGCGGATGCCCGGCTCGATATGCTGCAGCGAAATCGAGGAAATGCCCAAGCGCATGAAACGAGAGGGCTTTTCGCTGCGGTCGAAGAACCGGTCGCCGGGTTCGATGATGACGCTGCGCGAAGCGGCGGCTTCGGCCAGGCCGCGCGAATCGGTGCCGCGCGGCCCTTCCAGCCAGAGCGATGTGCCGCCCGCCGAGTCAGTCGAGCGCCATTCTGGCAGGAAAGCGGAAATCGCATGGACCAGCCGCTTGCGCCGCTCGTCGAAAGCGGCGGAGAGCCTGCGCACCAGCGCCTCGTGATGGCCGAGCGACAGGAACAGCGCGACGGCGCGCTGGTTGTTTGCCGGCGGGTGCCTGAGCATGAAGCGGCGCAGCGCGCGCAGCTCGGCGATCAGCCCGGCCGAGGCCACGATGTAGCCAAGCCTGAGGCCCGGGGCCAGCGTCTTCGACATCGAGCCGACGTAGATGACGCGGCCCGAGCGATCGAGGCTCTTCAGCGCCTGCTGCGGCGCCTCGTCGAGCAGCTGACTGTCATAGCCGTCCTCGATGATGATCTGGTTGTTGCGGTTGGCGCGCGCCAGAAGGTCCTGCCGACGTTCCCCCGACAGCGGCACCATGGTCGGGCAGTGGTGGCTCGGCGTGACGAAGACGAAGCCGGAATCGCTGGGAATCGACGAGGTCACGATGCCCGACTGGTCGACCGGGACCGCCTGGATGTCGGCGCCGGCCAGCCGGAAGATCGAGCGGGCGTCGGGATAGCCGGGATCCTCCATTGCCACCTTCGAGCCCTTGGTCATCAGCAGCGAAGCCAGCATATAAAGCGCGTTCTGGGCGCCCAGCGTGACGATGATCTCGTCGGGATTGGCGAAGATGCCGCGGCGCGGCAGGAGCCTGGCCTGGATCTGCTCGATCAGCAGCGGGTCGTCGCGGTCCACCATGTCGGACGCCCAGTTGCGGATCTCCAGCACTGCCAGCGCCATGCGGTTGCACTCGCGCCATTCGGCGGTGGGAAACAGCGCCGGATCGAACTGGCCGTAGACGAACGGATAGGAGGACTTGATCCAGTTGTCGTGCTTGGCCGGCGGCGGCATGTCGCTGGCGGCGATCTGCCGGCGCGCCTTCCAGTCGATCTCGTTCTGCTGGTCGGGAGCCTTCTGGTGCGGCTTGGCGGGGGTGGCCAGCACGTCAGGGTTGACGAAATGGCCGCGCCGCTCGCGGGCCACAAGGAAGCCCTGGTCGACCAGCTGCTGGAAGGCCAGCACCACCGTGCCGCGGGCAACTCCAAGTTTTTCCGCGAGAATCCGGCACGACGGCAGCGGCATCGAGGCGGCGATCTGTCGGTCGAGAATGGCCGCGACGATCGCCTGGCGGATCTGCGCCTGGAGGGTTTGGCCGGATTCGGCCGAAATCCGGAACAGGCCGGACCATATGGCCGTGTCATAGCGCTGTGGCATGGGAAATCTTCCTCGGATGGCCAGCTGTTTTCACTTGGCTGGACCAGTGGAGTGTATGGGTGGCATAAGGGGTTGCGCCAATCAATTTTTCTGATCGCTGGGATTTATGCCAGTGATCTATCAAGGCGCGATGCGCGGCATCGTCGCCCCGCGATGCGCGGCATCGTCGCGGCGTCGTCCCAACGCGCGATGCGCAGCGCCGTTACCCACGACACGGAGCCTCGTAGCGCCGAAATCCACACGCCTTCACCGCCCAATACCGCCCTCATCAAAGCGTGATGCAGTGCGGCAAAGCCACGCTTGAACGAAATGGAATTCGGCTCAATAGAATGACGCGCCGACACGCGCCGGAAACATCCGGCTTGTTAAAATGGTCAAAAAACCCGCCAGGAGCCCGCCAGTGGACCAGTCATCTTTCGACAAGCAACTTGCCGCCTTGCGCGATCAGCGCGCGGCGGCCAAGGGTTCGATGCGCGAGGCCTTCGCCGCTGATCCCAAGCGCTTCGAGACATTTTCCGCCACCGACGGCGACCTTCTGCTCGACTGGTCGAAATGCGCCGTCGACGCAGACACGATGACGATGCTGGAGAAGCTCGCGGGGGCGGCCGACCTCGCGGGGCGCCGCGCCGCCATGTTTGAAGGCAAGAAGATCAACATCACCGAGAACCGCGCCGTTCTGCACACCGCGCTGCGCAACCTGACCGGCAAGGGCGTGATGGTCGACGGCCAGGACACCAAGGCCGATGTGATCGCTGTGCTGGACGCCATGGGCGCTTTCGCCGACGCCATCCGCTCCGGTAAGGCTGCGGGCGCCACCGGCAAGAAGATCACCGACATCGTCAACATCGGCATCGGCGGCTCGGACCTCGGCCCGGCCATGGTGACGCTGGCGCTGGCACCCTACCATGACGGGCCGCGCGCGCATTACGTTTCCAATGTCGACGGCGCCCATATCCATGACACGCTGAAGGGCCTGTCCGCGGAAACGACCCTGTTCATCGTTGCCTCAAAGACCTTCACCACGGTCGAGACGATGACGAACGCGCAGACGGCGCGCCAATGGGTCGAGAAGGCGCTGGGCAAGGAAGCAATCGGCAAGCATTTCGCAGCTGTCTCGACCGCGCTCGATCTGGTAGCGAAGTTCGGCATCGAGCAGGACCGCGTCTTCGGCTTCTGGGACTGGGTCGGAGGGCGCTACTCGGTCTGGAGCGCCATCGGCCTCCCGGTGATGATTTCCGTCGGCCCGCGCAACTTCCGCGCCTTCCTCGACGGCGCGCATGAGATGGACGAGCATTTCCGCTCAGCACCCTTGCAAAAGAACCTGCCGGTGCTTCTGGGGCTGATCGGCTGGTGGCACCGGGTCGTCTGCAAATATCCGGCTCGCGCCGTCATCCCCTACGACCAGCGCCTGTCGCGCCTGCCGGCCTATCTGCAGCAGCTCGACATGGAATCGAACGGCAAGAGCGTCACGCTGGACGGCACCGCGGTCGCCACGCCGACCGGCCCGCTGGTCTGGGGCGAACCCGGCACCAACGGCCAGCATGCCTTCTTCCAGCTTCTGCATCAGGGCACTGACTTCATCCCGGTCGAATTCCTCGCTGCCGCCGTCGGCCACGAGCCAGAACTGAAGCACCAGCACGATCTTCTGCTCGCCAACTGCCTGGCGCAATCGGAAGCCTTCATGAAGGGCCGCACGCTGGAAGAGGCGCGCGCGCAGATGCTCGCCAAGGGCATGAAGCCGGCCGATGTCGATAGGATCGCGCCGCACCGTGTCTTCTCCGGCAACCGCCCGTCGCTCACCATCCTCTACCGCAAGCTCGATCCGCGCACATTGGGCCGCATAATCGCGCTCTATGAGCATCGCGTCTTCGTCGAGGGGACTCTCTTCAACATCAATTCCTTCGACCAATGGGGCGTCGAGCTCGGCAAGGAACTAGCGACGGGCCTGTTGCCTGTCGTTGAGGGCAAGGAGACTGCCGCAAACCGCGACGCCTCGACTGCCGGACTGGTGGCTCATATCCACCAACTGCGCGGCAAGGAGTAAGAGGGTTGGCGGATATCAAGGGAATATTGTTCGACAAGGACGGCACGCTTGTCGACTTCAATGCAACTTGGCTCGGTGTCGCGGACTTCATGGCGATGGATGCCGCCGAAGGCGATCGCTGGAAGGCCGATCGCCTGCTCGCCGCCGCGGGATTCGACTTCGTCAGCAAGCGCTTCAAGCCCGATTCGATCTTTGCCTCGGGCTCGAATATGGACGTGGTTGAACTGTGGTTTCCGCGCCTGTCCGACGAGGACCAGTTGCATGCTGTTTCCCGCTTCAACGAGATCACTTCGGTGCAGGGTTCGGCCATGGCGGTCGCGTTGCCGGGTGTGGTCGACTCGCTGCGGACATTGCACGACCGATCCTATCGGATGGGCGTTGCCACCAACGATTCGACCAGCGGCGCCGAAAAGACGCTCGCCACGCTTGGCATTGCGCAGCTCTTCGATGCCGCCTTCGGCTATGACGCTGTCGCAAATTCCAAGCCGGCGCCCGACACGGTCGTTGCTTTTTGCGATTTGACGGGATTGAAACCAGGCGAGATCGCCATGGTCGGCGACAACCGCCACGATCTCGAAATGGCGCGCGCCGGCGGCTGCGGCCTTGCCGTGGGCGTCCTTTCCGGCACGGGCACGCGAGACTCGCTGGCGCCGATGGCGGATGTCATCCTGGACTCCGTCGCCGACCTGCCGGATTTTCTCGCCGCGCGAGTGAACGTGCCGGCGAGCTAACCGGGTTCGGCCACAAGCGCGAAAACCGCGCTTGGCTTCGGCTCGCCGCCGCCGTTTCCGCCGACATCCGGCACCAGGTATTCGCAGAGAGGGCAAAGTCGCGGCCGGGGTAGCCATGCGCGGCCCGGATCGCCGACCAGCACATCGATGCCGGCGGCGAGGCAGCGGTCGAGGAACGGCATCACCCTTTGCCCCACATCCTGCGCGTAAAAAACGTCGCCTGCGAGCACCAGCTCGATCGCCGGCGGCGGGCCCGCGGTGACATCCCCCTCGCATATCTGGATGGCGACGCCGTTGGCTTGCGCATTGAGGCGGATTGCCACCGCGCCATAGCGGTCGATCTCTGCCGCGGTCACCGCGCGCGCACCGGCTTTTGCCGCCGCGATGCCGACCAGGCCCGAGCCTGCGCCGAGATCGAGCACGCGCTTCCCGGCCACGATCGATGGCCTGTCGAGGACGTAGCGCGCCAGCACCGCGCCGCCGGCCCAGGCATAGGCCCAGTAGGGCGGCTGTAGCTCTGCCTCGCCTTCGTCACCATCGTCCGGTTCGAGCAGCCGCCGCAGGCCGCTGCCGGGATGCGCCTGATAGAGCCGGACCTCCGGCACTGACGGCACCGGCGCCAGCCGCATGTTCGCCTTGATGAACTCCGCCGGATCGCGCGCTTTCGCCGGCTCTCGCCTCAGGCTGGCCGTGCTATCGCTCAAGCCTGGTCCCGCAGCGCGCGGCGCAGGATCTTGCCGACCGGCGTCTTCGGCAGTTCGGTGCGGAACTCGATGAATTTCGGCCGCTTGTAACCGGTCAGATTCTCGCGGCAATAAGCCATCAGGACTTCGACCGTGAGCGCCGGGTCCTTCTTCACCACGAACAATTTGGGCACTTCGCCGGAATGCTCGTCCGGCACGCCGATCGCCGCCGCTTCCAGCACGCCGGGGTGATGCGCCACCACCTCCTCCAATTCGTTCGGATAGACATTGAAGCCGGAGACCAGGATCATGTCCTTCTTGCGGTCGACGATCTTGGTGTAGCCGCGTTCGTCCATGAAACCCATGTCGCCGGATTTGAAGAATCCGTCCTTCGTCATCACTTTGGCGGTCTCGTCGGGCCGGTTCCAGTAGCCGGCCATCACCTGCGGGCCGCGGATGCAGATCTCGCCCACTTCGCCGAGCGGCACGTTGTTGCCGTCGTCGTCGCGGATGGCGATTTCCGTCGAAGGCAGCGGCAGTCCGATCGTGCCCGTGAAGTCGCTAGAACTGAACTTGTTGGCGGTGGCCACCGGCGAGGTTTCGGAAAGCCCGTAGCCTTCGCTGATCGGGCAGCCGGTCAGCGCCTTCCACCGTTCGGCGACGCCCTTCTGCACCGCCATGCCGCCGCCCAGCGTCAAGATCAGCGGCTTGAAGTCCAGCTTGCGGAAATCCTCATTGTTGAGCAGCGCGTTGAAGAGCGTGTTGAGGCCGGGGAAGATGTGCATCGGGTATTTCGACAGTTCCTTGACGAAGCCCGGGATGTCGCGCGGGTTGGGGATCAGCAGATTCTGCGCGCCCTGCTGCATGCCCATCAGCGCGTTCACCGTCAGCGCGAAGATATGGTAGAGCGGCAGCGCGCAGATGAAGTTTTGATGCGCCGGCTTGGGCTTCACCGTATAGGCGTCCTCCACCCACAGCGAGTTCTGCGCCACGTTCGACAGCACGTTGCGATGCAGCAGCACAGCGCCCTTCGAGACGCCGGTGGTGCCGCCCGTATATTGCAGGAAGGCTATGTCATCGCCGGAGACCGTGGGCGGCTTGAAGGCAATGGACGCGCCGGTCTTGAGCACGGCGCTGAACTTGACATGGCCGGGCAGCGACCATGCCGGAACCATCTTCTTCACGCGCCGCACGACGAGATTGACGATGGCGCCCTTGAGACCGCCCAGCATGTCGCCCATCGACGTCACGACGACGTGCTTCACAGGCGTCCTAGCGATGACCGCCTGCAGCGTGCCGGCGAAGTTCTCGAGGATGACGATCGCCTGCGCGCCGGAATCCTTCAACTGATGTTCCAGTTCGCGCGGCGTGTAGAGCGGGTTGATATTCACCACCGTGTAGCCGGCGCGAAGCGCCGCCATCATCGCCACCGGATACTGCAGCACGTTCGGCATCATCAGCGCCACGCGCGCGCCCTTCTCCAGGCCTCGAGCCTGCAGGTAGGCGCCGAACGCGGCCGACAGCCGCTCGAGTTCGGCGTAGGTGATCGACTTGCCCATGCATACGAAAGCCGGCTGTCCGGCGAATTGCTTGCAGGCGCCGACCAGGAACTCGCCGATGGACTTGTAGGGCAGGGCGCCGATCTCCGCCGGCATGTTCTTCGGATAGCTTTTCAGCCACGGCTTTTCCGGCAGGCCGACCGTGAGTTCGGTGATCGCTTTCGGCAAGCCCTCCGAGACAGGCTTGGCGGTGGCCCGTTTCGTGGCCGCTGCCTTCGTGGCTGCCGGCTTGGTCCTTGCCGCTGCGGGTTTGGCGGCCGGCTTTGCCGCCGGCCTGGCGGGCGCTGCCTTTGCCGCCTTCGCCTTTGGCACGGCGGCAGCCTTGGGCGCATCGCTTTCGGCGGCCTTGGCTTTTGCTTTCGCCGGGCCTGTCGTCTTGGCTGCTTTTGCCACCTGTCTCTCCCTGTCGCCTTCGGTCTGAGGCGCCCGCTTCCAGACGAAGCGTACCTCCACGCCGGTCACGGATTTTCCGGGAAATCCCCGCCCATCGTCTATGTATTGCCACTATCCGCGACCGTGCAACCCTTGCCCCAGCGGCAATGCGAGGAAAGATTTGCCGTCGAAATCCTGGGGTGCGATCGCCTCCCCGCATAGGGTCTGGGCGGGGGGCGATTCCCTGCTGGCACGCCTCGCGCCGCCCATTTCGGAAGGCGGCCGATCAATAAAAAAATGCCGTCGTTAACAATGTCGTGAGCAGTAAATAATGCTCATTTTTTCTATCTTTTGAGCATAATCTAGATTCTTTTCCTGCTTCCCATGGGGTACGCACGCGAGGTGTTCCAAAGGCGAAGAAACGGTGCTTATATGCGCCCTTCGCGAGCCTGATAGAGGGGCTTGAGAGAACATCAGGGAGTGCTCAATGAAAAAGACAATGACTTTTGCAGCCGCGTTGCTGGCTGCAAGCGTCCTCAGCGGCATGGCCAGTGCCAAGACGCTCGTTTATTGCTCTGAAGCGTCGCCGGCCAATTTCGATCCGGGCACGACGACCGGCGGTAACGACTTCGACGCGTCCTCGCGCACCGTCTATTCGCGACTGGTCGAGTTCAAGCATGGCGGCACCGAGATCGAGCCTGGTCTCGCCGACAAGTGGGAAATTTCCGACGACGGCTTGGTCTACACTTTCCATCTTCATCCGGGCGTGAAGTTCCAGACTACCGACTATTTCAAGCCGACGCGCGACCTCAACGCCGATGACGTCGTCTTCTCCTTCGATCGCCAGTTCAACAAGCAGAATCCGTGGAACGGCGACAAATATCTGCCGAACCTCACCTGGGATTATTACACCGGCATGGACATGCCGAAATATGTCGCCAAGTGGGAGAAGGTCGATGACCTCACCGTCAAGCTGACGCTGACCGAGCCGAACGCGCCGATGCTGGCCAATCTCGGCATGGACTTTGCTTCGATCGTGTCGAAGGAATATGCCGACCAGCTGCAGAAGGACGGCAAGATGGCCGACTTCTCGACCAAGCCGATCGGGACCGGTCCGTTCCAGTTCGTCGACTACCAGCTGGATGCCGTCATCCGCTACGCGGCCAACCCGGACTATTTCAAGGGCAAGGAGAAGATAGATGATCTGGTCTTCGCCATCACGCCTGACGCGACCGCCCGCATCCAGAAGGTGCTGGCCGGCGAATGCGACGTGGCTCCGTATCCGAACCCGGCCGACATCGCCACCATCAAGGCCAACAAGGACGTGACCTTGATGGATCAGGCCGGCCTCAACATCGGCTATATGAGCTACAACACCACGATCCCACCGCTCGACAAGCCCGAAGTGCGTCATGCGCTCAACCAGGCGATCGACCGGGAAGCGCTGATCAAGTCGCTGTTCCAGGATGCCGGCGCCACGCCGGCTGAGAACCTGATCCCGCCGACCATGTGGTCGTGGAACAAGGATGTGAAGACCGACGCCTACAATCCGGATGAGGCCAAGAAGGTGCTTGAGGCTGCCGGCTTGAAGGAAATCCAGCTCTGGGCTTCCGACCGCGTGCGCCCGTATAACCCGAACTTCCAACGCGCCGCTGAGCTGATCCAGGCGGACTGGGCCAAGGTCGGCGTCAAGGCGACCATCGTCAACTACGAGTGGACGAAATATCGCGAGGAAGGAAAGAAGAAGGACCGTCCTGGCGCCTTCCAGATCGGCTGGACCGGCGACAATGGCGATCCGGACAACTTCTTCGCCACTCTCTTCGCCTGCTCCGCCATCGGCGTTTCGAACTACTCTAGCTGGTGCGACAAGGACTTCGAGGACCTGATCCAGAAGGCCAAGAAGACCAGCGACCAGGCCGAGCGCACCAAGCTCTACGAGCAGGCGCAGGTGATCTTCGCGAAACAAGCGCCCGCCTTCCTGCTGGCCCACAGCCAGGTTTATGCGGTCGTTCGCAAGAATGTCAGCGGCTTCAAGATGGACCCGCTCGGCATTCATCGCTTCGACGGCGTTGACAAGGCCGAATAATATTGCGAACGGGGCGGCGCTAATTCCGGCGCCGCCCCTTTCCATTTGACGATGCTCCGATATCTTCTCAACAAAATCGCCCTCCTGATCCCGACCTTGGTCGGTATCACCATCTGCGCCTTCGCTTTTGTCCGGCTGTTGCCCGGTGATCCGATACTGGCCATGGCCGGGGAGCACGGCGTCACCCCGGCCCGCTACGAAGAGCTCAAGCAACAGTTCGGCTACAATCTGCCGATCTGGGAGCAGTACGCGCGTTATGTCGGTGAGGTCGCCACCGGCGATTTCGGCGTTTCCATCTCGTCCAAGCGCCCGGTTCTCGAGGAGTTCAAGACGCTCTTCCCGGCGACGCTGGAACTTTCCTTCTTCGCCATGATCTTTGCCATGGTCATCGGCATTCCCGCCGGCATTTTCGCCGCCGTCAAGCGCGGCTCGTGGTTCGACCAGTCATTGATGGGCACCGCCCTTGTCGGCTACTCTATGCCGATCTTCTGGTGGGGCCTCCTGCTCATCATATTCTTTTCCGGCTATCTCGGCTGGACGCCGGTGTCGGGCCGCATCGGCCTGCAGTTCTTCTTCAAGCCGATCACCGGCTTCATGACCATCGACAGCCTTCTTCATGGCAAGTGGGACGCGTTCCGCTCCGCGCTCAGCCACCTCGTCCTGCCTGCAATAGTGCTGGGCACCATTCCGTTGGCGGTGATCGCCCGCCAGACGCGCTCGGCCATGCTCGAAGTGCTGGGCGAAGACTATGTCCGCACCGCCCGCGCCAAGGGCCTGTCGGCGGGCCGTGTCATCGGCGTGCATGCGCTGCGCAACGCGCTGATCCCTGTCGTCACCACCATCGGCTTGCAGGTCGGCACGCTGCTCGCAGGCGCCATCCTCACCGAGACCATCTTTGCCTGGCCTGGCATCGGCAAATGGATGGTCGATTCCATCTTCAAGCGCGACTATGTCGTCGTGCAGTCGGGTCTGCTGTTGATCGCCCTTATCGTCATGGCGGTGAACCTCATCGTCGATGTGCTTTACGCCGTCATCAACCCACGCATCAGGGCGGCATAAATGACCCAGACCGAAATCGCCCCGATGGCCGCCGGCAGCCCGGATCGTCTCACCGGCCTTAAGACCTTCTGGCACTATTTCTCGGTGAACCGCGGCGCGGTCATTGGCCTGTTCGTCTTCATCCTGCTGGTGCTGGCGGCGCTGTTCGCGCCGCTGCTTGCACCCTATGCGCCCGACATCCAGGACAAGACCGCGTTCCTGCGGCCCCCGGCATGGCAGGAGGGCGGCTCGACGCAATATCTGCTCGGCACCGATCCGGTCGGCCGAGACATCCTTTCGCGCCTGCTCTATGGCGCGCGCTTCTCGCTGCTCATCGGCGCGGTCGTGGTCACGCTGGCGCTCACCGGTGGCATCACGCTCGGCCTCTTGGCAGGCTATTTCCGCGGCTGGGTCGACGTCGCGATCATGCGCGTCATGGACCTGATTCTTGCCTTCCCGTCGCTTTTGCTGGCTCTGGTGCTGGTCACCATCCTCGGGCCCGGCCTGTTCAATGCCATGCTGGCGATCGCCCTGGTTTTGCAGCCGCATTTCGCGCGCCTGGTGCGCGCCGCCGTCATGGCCGAGAAAAGCCGCGAATATGTCGTGGCGGCGAAGGTCGCCGGCGCCGGCCATCTCAGACTGATGCTCGCCACCATCCTGCCCAACTGCCTGGCGCCGCTCATCGTCCAGGGCACGCTGTCCTTCTCCAACGCCATCCTCGAAGCCGCCGCTCTCGGCTTCCTCGGCCTCGGCGCCCAGCCGCCGACGCCGGAATGGGGAACGATGCTTGCCTCGGCGCGCGAATTCATCCTGCGCGCCTGGTGGGTGGTGACCTTCCCGGGTCTCGCCATCCTCATCACCGTGCTTGCCATCAACTTGATCGGCGACGGCCTGCGCGATGCGCTCGATCCCAAGCTCAGGAGGTCGTGATGGCGCTGCTCGACATTCAGAACCTCGTCGTCGAATTCCAGACAGCGTCAGGCCCGTTCCGCGCCGTCGACGGCGTCTCGCTCCATGTCGACGAGCGCGAGGTGCTCGCCATCGTCGGCGAATCCGGCTCCGGCAAGTCGGTTTCGATGCTGGCCGTGATGGGCCTCCTGCCATGGACGGCGACCGTCACCGCCGACCGAATGAGCTTCAACGGCCGCGACCTGTTGAAGATCAGCCCGGCCGACCGCCGCAAGATCATCGGTAAGGACATTGCCATGATCTTCCAGGAGCCGATCGCCAGCCTCAACCCCTGCTTCACTGTCGGCTTCCAGATCGAGGAAGTGCTGCGCTTCCACATGGGCATGGACAAGGCCGAGCGCCGCGCGCGCGCCATCGAGCTCTTCAGGCAGGTCGGCATTCCCGATCCCGCCGATCGGCTCAATTCCTTCCCGCACCAGATGTCGGGCGGCCAGTGCCAGCGCGTGATGATCGCGATGGCGATCGCCTGCAATCCGAAGCTTCTGATCGCCGACGAGCCGACCACCGCGCTCGACGTCACCATCCAGAAGCAGATCCTCGACCTGCTGGTCTCGCTGCAGGCCAAATACGGCATGGGCCTGATCATGATCACCCACAATATGGGCGTGGTGGCCGAGACCGCCGACCGCGTCATCGTGCAGTACAAGGGCCGCAAGATGGAAGAGGCCGACGTGCTGTCGCTGTTTGAATCGCCCAAGAGCAACTACACGCGCGCGCTGCTCTCGGCGCTGCCGGAGAACGCGGTCGGCGACCGGCTGCCGACCGTCACGGACATGCTGTTCGAGGCCGCGCCCTCCGGAGCCGGCGCATGACCAAGGTTGTCGAAGGGAAGGACATCAAGCGCGACTATCATGTCGGCGGCAGCCTGTTCCGCGGCGCGCGCACCGTGCATGCGGTGAAGGGCGTGTCCTTCAGTGTCGAGAAGGGTAAGACGCTGGCCATCGTCGGCGAGTCCGGCTGCGGCAAGTCCACGCTCGCCCGCATCATCACGCTGATTGATCCAGCCACGTCTGGCGAGCTGTTCATCGACGGCAACAAGGTCGATATCGCCAGGGACGGGCTCACCAAGGAAATGCGCCGCAAGGTGCAGATCGTGTTCCAGAACCCCTATGGTTCCCTCAACCCGCGCCAGAAGATCGGCGATGTGCTTGGCGAGCCGCTTCTGATCAACACCGACAAGCCGGCCGAGGAGCGGCGCGACCTGGCGATGAAGATGCTGAAGAAGGTCGGACTCGGACCCGAGCACTACAATCGCTATCCGCACATGTTCTCGGGCGGCCAGCGCCAGCGCATCGCTATCGCCCGCGCGCTGATGCTGAACCCGAGCCTGCTGGTGCTGGACGAGCCGGTTTCGGCGCTCGACCTGTCGGTGCAGGCGCAGGTGCTCAACCTGCTCGCTGACCTGCAGGACGAGTTCCAATTGACCTATGTCTTCATCAGCCACGACCTCTCGGTGGTGCGCTACATCGCCGACGACGTGATGGTGATGTATTTCGGCGAAGCGGTCGAATACGGTCCGCGCGACGAGGTCTTCTCCAACCCCAGGCACGCCTACACCAAGACGCTGTTCGCCGCGACGCCGCGCGCCGACATCGCCAGCATCAAGACGAGGCTGGCGAAGAAGAAGGCGGCTTAGTCCAGCACGTGTGGCGCTCCCGGCACGAAGGCGCGCCGGGAGCGGGATCGTCACTTCACCAGCGTGGCCTTTTCAATCACCGCGGCGACTTCCTTCGCGTGGACGACGAGGGAGGCGTGGCTGCCGGCGACCTCCGTCGTCCGGGCTTTCATATTGTTGGCGAATATCTTCTGAACCTCGGGTGCGATGACCTTGTCCTTCGTGCTGATCACGTAGAACGTCGGCTTGTCGTGCCAGGCTGCTGTATCGACAGGAGCCTCGAACGCTGCGTGGTTCAACGGGAGTTGATGGTTTGCCAAGGATTGAGCGATTTCCGGAGGAAGGTCAGCCGCGACCGCCGAAGGAAACACTTTGGGATCGATGTAGAGGTTGCCCTTGTCATCGGGATGAATCGCCGCGGCGCCTTCGGTTGCCGGACCGCTCTTGGCTAAGATCGCCAGAGATTGTCCCACGTCGGGAGCGAATGCCGAGACATACACCAGCGCCGAGACGTTGGGGTCGTCACCTGCTTGCGTGATGACGACCCCACCCCAGGAGTGGCCAACGAGAACGGTCTTCCCGTTCTGTTTCGCAAGCGCCTGTTTGGTTGCATCGACGTCCGCCGCCAGGGAGGTGAGCGGGTTTTCGACAAGCGTCACGTTGTAGCCCTTCTTCGTGAGGATATCGGCAACCGGCTTCCAACTCGTCTCGTCGACGAAAGCACCATGGACAAGGACAATATTGTGAGCCGCCCCCTTGGGCAGTTGAGCTGATTGGGCCGGCGCGGCAAGTGTGGCTCCGGCCATGAGGACGGTGGCGACAGAGAGTAGAAGATTTCGCATTTATTGCTCCTGTTAAGATCACGGACGACTCGGGTCCGGGGAAGGCGTGTCGGCAGAGTTGCGGTTCTTCCATCTGCCGATTTGCGAAATGGTCCGCCGCGCAGCCCGGCGGCTCGCCTTGAGATGACGTATTGCGCGGAGCCTTCGGACGTTAGGCCTCAATCGTCCGAATATTGTGTCCTACCGTCCATCAGTGTTAACGTCGCGAAGATGGACATTCTCGCCCAAGTGCTCGATCGCGTTCGTCTCGGCGGAACTCTGCTCTTCCACTTCGAGTTGGGCCATCCATGGAACTTGGCATTGCCGGCGCGCCCCTACGCCCTATTCCATTATCTCAGCCGTGGCTCAGCGACTCTCGCGCTCGATCAGGAACGAGAACTCCACATGACGGCCGGCGACTTTGTCGTCATCATACGCGGCGAGTCTCATCTGATTTATTCTGATCGGCGGACGGAGCCGTTACCGATTCTGAATCTGGATCGGCTACCCGGACGTCTTGGCGTCGTTCATCATGGAGGCAACGCGCAGCCACTCTCAACGATGATCTGTGGCAATTTCACCGTCGAACGGCCCTCGCGCGGCAGCGTGTTGGAATTGCTTCCGCCCCTGCTTCACCTGAAGCCCGCGGAAGACGGCGGATGGCTCGAGGCGATTCTGCAACGCATGGTGAGCGAGTCGGCGCTTGCGCGACCCGGCCAGGACGTGGCGCTCTCGCGACTGACAGAGGTGCTCTTCGTCGAGGTGTTGCGAAGCTGGATCAAGTCTCTCAAATCCGGAGAAGGCGGTTGGCTGGGAGCGATGGCGGACCCGCACATAGGACCGGCCCTTCAGTTGATCCACGAACGACCGGATCAGCCCTGGACCCTTGGCGACCTGGGGCAGCGCGTAGGGCTCGGTCGCTCGGCGTTCTCGGCTCGTTTCACCAATCTCGTCGGCCAGCCCATGTACCGCTATTTGATCGCACGCCGGATGTCGGAGGCTGCGTTTCTACTCGAAGCAACAGACGAGGCAATTGCACGGATTGCGACCCGTGTAGGCTACGAGACCACGGCCGCGTTTTCGAAACTGTTTCATCGACATCATGGCCTATCGCCTGGCCGTTATCGAGCGGTTCGCCGGTCTGACGGTGGTCGAGCCCCAAGGGGCGTTTTGGAGACAGAAGCCGCTGATTGACCTTGGCAACGCAGTAGGCCAGGCCAAGATCACGACAGCTTCGCGATGATCGCCCGCAGCGCTTCCCCAAACCGGTGCACTTCCTCCACCGTATTGTAATGCACCAGCGAGGCGCGGATCGCGCCGCTGTCCATCGACAGGTTGAGCCGCTTCATCAGCCGCGGCGCATACATGTGGCCGTCGCGGATGCCGATCCGCATGGCGGCCATCTCCTCGACGATCCGCTGCGGCGAGAGCTTGGCGATGTTGAAGCAGAAAGTCGGCACGCGCTCGTTGATGCGCGCCTCGTCGGCGACGCCGTAGATCGTGGCGCCGCAATCCTTCAGCACTTTCATCATCTCGCGCGCCAGCATCAGCTCGTAGTCGCGGATGGCGTTCATGCCGGCGACGATGTTGTCGCGGCGCGAGCGGTTGTTTTCGGGTAGAAAGTTGCGGCCGATCGATTCCAGGTAGCGCACCGCTGCGTCCATGCCCGACACGTTCTCGTAGATGAAGGTGCCCGCCTCGACCTTGTAGGGCGGCTCGTCCGGAATGAAATCCTCACGGAAGGTCGGCAGCCGCTTCAGAGTCTCGAATCGGCCCCACAGGAAGCCCATATGCGGCGAGAAATTCTTGTAGCCGGAGCAGACGAGATAATCGCAGTCCCAAGCCTGCACGTCCATCAGCCCGTGCGGGCCGTAATGCACGCAGTCCAGGAAGACTTCCGCGCCGGCGGCATGCGCGATCCTGGCCACCGAGGCTACGTCGACGATCGAGCCGATCGAATGTGCCGTCACCGTGCAGGCGATCAGGCGGGTCCGCTCCGACACCAGCGGCTTGAGGTCATCGACATGCAGGTTACCGTCCTCGCGCATGCGCCACCATTTGAACCTGGCGCCGGCCGGCTCCAGCGCCAGCCAGGTGGCGATGTTGGCATCGTGATCCATGTCCGTGACGATGATCTCGTCGCGTCCCCCGTCTCTATCTTTGGCGAGCATCTGGCCGATGCCGAGGCTGACCAGGCGGATGAACGAGGTGGCGTTCATGCCGAAGCAGATTTCGGACGGGCTGTAGGCGTTGATCAGGAGCGCGACGCTCTCGCGCGCCGCCGCGACCGACTGGTCGACGGTGACGCTGCGGCCATAGCGGCCGCCGCGCTGCACATTGTGAGCCACCAGATGGTTGGTCACCGCGTCGAGCACGCTTTGCGGGATCTGGGCGCCAGCGGCATTGTCCATGAAGATGAAGTCGCCGGCCCGCTGCAAGGCGGGAAACATGGCGCGGATCTTTTCGACGGGGAATGCGGCGGCGCTGGTGCTATCGGTCTGGTGCTTGTTCACGGGGCAGTCTCCTGCGAAGTGCTTGGACGGGGATGGGTATCGATGGCGGTCAGCGCGCTTTTTCGTCCTTGAAGCGGCGCTCGAGCAGGCTGACGAGGCGCACCATCGGCCAGAGGAAGATGAGGTAGACCAGCGCCGCGCCGATCAGCGGCGAGGGGTTGGCGTAGAGCGATTGCGCGTTGGTCGCTTCCTTGAGCAATTCCGGCAGCGCCACCGTCGAGGCGAGCGAGGTGTCCTTGAACATCGAGACGCAGTTGCTAGTCATTGGCGGGATGACGACGCGGATCGCCTGCGGCAGCACCACCTTGCGCAGGGTGAGCATGAAGGGGAGGCCGAGTGCCTGCGCCGCCTCGAACTGGCCCTTGGGAATGCTTTCGATGCCAGAGCGGAACACTTCGGCCGAATAGGCCGACATGATGATGGCGAACGCGGTCACGGCCGAGGCCCAGGATGACAGGCGGATGCCGAGGAAGGGCAGGGCGTAGTAGATCAGGATCAGCACCACCAGAACCGGCAGGGCGCGGAAGATGTCAGTGTAGCCGATGGCGAGCCAGCGCAGCGGCTTCGGCGCGTAGAGCCGCATCAGGCTGATCGCCAGCCCCGCCGCGATGCCGATGACGATGCTCATGACCCCGAGCAGCAGCGTGTTGAGGAAGCCGCGCAGCAGCGCCGGCAGGCTGGACGCAATGACCTCGGGATTGAAGAAGGTGTCGATCAGCGACATGTGAGCATTCCCGGACCGTGTTGCGTCATGCGATGCCTGACAGGACCCGGACTATCGAAATCGGATTGGCCGAAAGCATGGTGGTCGGGGGACGTCACGCGTCAAACAAGACGTGGCGGCCCCTGGTGGCCGCCCCGCGCGCGGTTTTGCGGTGGGCGCGCAGGCCGTGGGGAGCGGCAATTACTTTACCGGCGAGGGAAACGCCCGCGCGGCGGTGGCGCACCACATAATGTTGTTTGGGGCCCGCGGCCCGG
>NZ_JARTVT010000079.1:0-2618 GCF_029625685.1 Mesorhizobium sp. WSM4976 | reverse complement strand
CAACTCAGGGGGAAAACTGTAACCCATGTATCCGGTTCAAAGTGTTACCCATCTATCGGCTGGACACCAAGCTTTGAGACGCTGGCGGGACAGCGCCCCTCTCTGGCCCGCCGGGCTTTCGTCGCTCGGAAAGCCAATCAATTGGCTTCCCGTCCGCTGCGCGGACCGCTCCTCAACCCACAAGGGGGGAGATTACGCACTCAACCCGTGCTCTACTCCGCCGGGGACCTCGCCATGATTCGCGCTCTGCTCGCCTTCCTTCTCCTCACCACGCCGGCCTTCGCCGCCGACATGTCGGTGTTCGTGCGCAACCAGCGTTCGGACGGCGTCGCGCTGGAGCTGTTCAGCCGCGACAGCCAGAAAGTATGGCCGGGTGGCGACAAGGTCTTCCTCATCCGGCCGAAGGCGAGGAAATCCGTGCCGATCTCCTGCGAGCCGGGCGAGCATATCTGCTGGGGCGCCTGGGTGGACGGCAACGATTCCGTCAGCGCCGGCGTCGGCCCCGATAACGATCAGCCCTGCGACACCTGCTGCTTCATCTGCGCGGAGCATTCCACCGAGACGGTGGACCTGGCGGAGTAGCGCGGGGCGTTGAAGCTGCTGTTCCTCGCCCCCGCGGAAGGCGGGGGGAGAGGTGGCCGCGAAGCGGACGGAGAGGGGGCTTTCGTAGGGCGCTCCCCTCTCCGTCTCGGCTTCGCCGAGCCACCTCTCCCCACTTTCGTGGGGCGAGGAACCTTAATCCTGCGGCGCCGCTCACCTATTTCCTCCTCACCCCCCCTTGGCATTGCCCCACGCCATGCCATCATCCGCCATCGGCCGTGGGGGCCGATTCTACCTTGGGGGTTCTCATGTCCATCTCTTTCGCGCGCCGCGCCGCCGCAGCGCTTTCGCTTGCCGTCCTCATCGCGCCAGCCGCCCATGCCGGCGACGTCACCTTCCAGATCAGGAACGGCCATCCCAACGCCATGCGCGTCGAGCTCTACAGCCAGGACCGCGACTATGTCTGGCCGGGCGAGGGCAAGGACTTCTATCTCGACGACGGCGAGACCAAGCAACTGCCGATCTCCTGCAACGAAGGCGAGAAGATCTGCTACGGGGCCTGGGTCGACGGCGATGAAAGCACCTATTGGGGCGTCGGCCCCAACAACCAGCAGAGCTGCGAGGACTGCTGCTACACCTGCAGCGGCGGGCAAACGGAGGAGATCGACTTGGAGGAGTAGCGGGGCGCTGTTCCCTCGAATTTTGCGTGCTTGGGTTCCTCGCCCCGCCAGAGGCGGGGAGAGGTGTCCGCGAAGCGGACGGAGAGGGGTCCTTCGTAGGGCGCTCCCCCTCTCCGTCTCGGCTTCGCCGAGCCACCTCTCCCCCATTTCTTGGGGGCGAGGAACCTTGTCGTCCAAGACTGCCCATCCTCCCAGCTTGACGCCCTTCGCGCCCGCGCCCTAGCCTGATCTCCACCCCAACAGGAGAGCCCACCCAAATGGCAGGCACGGTCGAAGGCGAGAAGATCGACGTTTCCTTCAGCGGCAAGCGCTGCATCCATTCGCGCAACTGCGTGCTCGGCAACCCGCATGTCTTCGTGCCCAACGCGCCGGGCGAGTGGATCCACCCGGAAGCGGCGAGCGTCGAGCAGGTGGTGGCGCTGGCCGAAAACTGCCCGTCGGGCGCGATCACCTACACCAGAAAGGATGGCGGGCCGCAGGAGAAGCCGCCGGTGGTCAACACCGTTCGCGTGCGGGAAAACGGCCCGCTGGCGGTGCATGCCGAGATCGTGCTGGGCGACGAGACGTTCTTCCGCGCCACGCTCTGCCGCTGCGGCGCCTCGCAGAACAAGCCGTTCTGCGACAACAGCCACATCAAGGCCGGCTTCATTGCCACCGGCGAGCCGCCGCTGAAGGAGGCGCAGGTGCTGGACGCTCGGGACGGCCCGCTGAAGGTGACGCCCACCAGCAACGGACCGCTGAAGGTCGAAGGCAATGCCGAGATCGTCACCGGCACTGGCCACACCATCGCCCGCACCACGAAGGTGTTCCTCTGCCGCTGCGGGCATTCGGCCAACAAGCCCTTCTGCGACGGCTCGCACAAAAGAGTGGGGTTTGTGGGATGACAAGCGCCGCGCCGGCGTTAGTTACGTATGAGATTTCGCGCTCAGGAGGATATCCATCATGCGCACCATGCTCGTTCTTGCCCTGCTTGCCCTGGCCATGCCCGCCTATGCCGCCAATCACGCGGTCCAGATCAAGGGCATGAAGTTCAGTCCGTCGAAGATCAGCGTCGCGGTCGGCGACACCATCACCTTCACCAACGCCGATCCGATGACGCATACCGCCACGGCTGGGGATGGCTCCTTCGACACCGGCCAGCTCGCCAAAGGCAAAAGCGCCAAGGTCAAGATCACAGCCGCCGGCGCTCACCCGTTCCACTGCGCGATCCATAGCTCGATGACGGGCACCGTCACGGCGAAATAGAAGCGAGCGGCGCTGCCAGTCTCCCCTTGTGGGCAGGGCAGAGGGGCGTGAGGAACGCGGCGCCTCAAGATCAAGGTTCCTCGCCCCACGAAGTGGGGAGAGGTGGCTCGGCGAAGCCGAGACGGAGAGGGGAGCGCCCTACGAAGGCCCCCT
>NZ_JARTVT010000078.1:0-2782 GCF_029625685.1 Mesorhizobium sp. WSM4976 | reverse complement strand
CCTACGAGTCCATCTGCAAGGCATGGGCCTCCCAGCCCGAACGCTTCTGGCTCAATCCGCTCCAGCAAATGCCGGGATTAAACATCTAGTCCCCCCGACTTTCCGCAGGCAGGGTATCGTGCCTCCGCCGAAACAGCGTGAGCTGGCAAGAACGGTGGAGGTGCTTCTTGATCGGTGCGCAGTCCCATCAGGCGCGAAGCATCCTCGCCGCCGCCGATCGTCATGTACTTGATGACATCCCGGTACTAAGGACTGCTTTGATCGGATGAGGCCATTTCGGGCCACCTCATCCTGCAGCTTTCGTGCTGCGACCGGTGAGCGCTTCGTTCAAGCCATTCATCAGCCATCTGCTCGATGGGGACTGACTGACGCGGCATAGGTAGTGTGCCGAGAGTTCTGCAAAATTCGCTGCGGGGTTGAATACTTTCCGAACGCCAAAGCTGCCTGCGCCAGTGCGCTGGCGGTGGAAAACCAATGAAAACCGGATAGAGACCAACCGCGACATCAAACTGAACGACCCGCGCGCGAGTACAAGAAGCTCATGCGGCGCCAACCCCCTGCGCGTTCCGCCGGGCAACGCGTCTCTGCTGACGCATGCCCGGCCGCCGATGAATATCTTTGCACTTGCATTTCAAGCGGGACGTCCGAAACAGCCGGGCAGTTCGGTATTCGCGTTGACGTGTGGTTAACGCTACGTTAACTTAAAATTAGAGATTTCTAATAAAGGGGAACATGATGAAAACGGCTATTGTCTGCGTGGCTTTTGTCCTTGCGGCGTCAAGTGCCGCCGTGGCCCACGAAAAAAAGAAGACGGTCACCTCCCAAAATACATGTGCAGGGCTGTCGATCAAACAGAAAGCAGCCGCCAAACTTGATTGTACCGCGACCGGGACCGCCAATCCGCCAGCGACCGACGCTGCTACTTCCAAGCCCCGCCTTGGCTACGAGACCAGCCGCCCCGAGGTGTTGTCTTTCGGACTCTAGGCTTTCCGGTCAGCCGCGACCGGGAGACAGGGGGCCCTTGCGTTTATCGTGGATTGGAACCAAACCGCCTGAAGGTGCGGGTGCCCGCAAGTGATACTCGAGCACCAGTTCCCTATCCAAATCCATTCTCAGGGCCCGCTGCGTGACCCGCTCGGAGTTCCTTCCGCGCGACTAGCCAGGCCGGCCCGCCCGGTGGGGACAACGCAGCGCCGGGGCAACAACATTCCTGCGGTTTCCAGGCACACTATACCCTTAGAAGGATCGGCCACTTGAGGGTTAACACGAGTGCCGGATCGGTTGCTAGGCCGACTTGATATGTTGGGCGATATGTTGGGCGCCTACTCGACGAGCGCGACCGACGGAGCGGCTGGGATGTCGTTGAAGCCAAGATCCTTGCAATCCTGATTGATGGTCGAATTACCCGACCACTGGATCGTGTCGGCAACGACCTGGGTGCAGCCATTCTTGCCGGAGAAATTGCCAAGATACTTGACTTGTTGCCTGGGGAAATAGATGGCGCCGGTCAGAAGCGAGTCCGCAGTGCCGTTGAACGTGCTCTGTGCCGCAGTACCGGTCCTGTCGCCATAGAACAGCATTCCGGAGTAGGTGCCCGAGGTCGGCGCGCTCAGCGTCACGGTCGCGTTGCCGTTCATGCTGACGGTGCTGCTGCCCGCCATGTAGATGGTTACGCCGTCGCCCTGGATAACCGCACCCGCGTTGATTTTCAAATTGCCCTGGACGACGTAGACACCGGGTGAAAGCGTGACATTGCCGTTGAGGTTCATGCCGTTGCAGTAGGTACCGGGCTGGATCGTCTGCGTCGTCTTGTTGCCGTTGACATTCTGGCAAGAGTTCGAGGCCGCAGGCGCCGGCAGTCCGGCAAACGGATCGGCCGCCGGCAGCGCCTGGGTGATCGCGGCGTTGCAGCCCATTGTCACCGGGTTGTTAAGCACAACGCCGCCCGCCGAGATCAGACAGTCGGCTTGGAGGCCGGCCGACCCCTGCACCTTAAGGGCATCGCTGGCGATTGAATCCGACATGACCGAGCAGCCGTTGAATTTGACACTGGTGCTGCCGGAGAAAAGCGCCGCCTGCGAGGCCGACCGATTGAGCGCTAGCACGCAGGCCTTCGAAGCGTCGGTGATCAGCGCGACCGCCCTCGCCCGCTCGGGCACCTTGGTCTGCGTGAAGATGGAGGTGAATATCCGGTCCAGGTTCTGGTTGAGGATCACCTCGACGGCATTCTTGGCGATATTCGGCCCGGAGGTGGGCGGCGTGTTGACCACAATGGTCCCGTTGCCCAATCCGTTGTTAGTGGCCAATTGCGTGGCGGCCGCGGTGATTTCCGCCGCGTTGGATCCAGACACCTTTTCCAGCGCGCCGGCATAGGCGGCGGCGTCCGCAACCGCCTGCAGCTTTAGGCTCGAATAGTACCAATAGGACGTCTCGACTCCCAGCCCCGCACCGCCCACAATGATAGGCAAGGAAAATGCAACGATGGTCGCTACATTACCGCTCCTGTCCGCTCCGAATTGGCGAACTCCAAAGAACTTCAGTATGCGGCCGAGTGGGATCAACTGCCCGCCTGCTTGCTCGTCAACGTATGTGGCAATTACAAGTCCTTGGGTAAGCGAAGTGCTAATGTTTTTTCCTTGATTTTAGAATCAGACCTAATCGGAGGTTCGCGCCGACCTCTGCCGAGGCTTGATTGTCACTCGGCCTAACTGTCTTCAGACCTAGGTCGGCAGAGGGAAGATACCGGCCAAAAGTGTTTGCGTTTTGCCGCAAACGTGACTTT
>NZ_JARTVT010000077.1:0-3233 GCF_029625685.1 Mesorhizobium sp. WSM4976 | reverse complement strand
ACCCCTTACGATCCCCAAAAACACCCCGCCGCAAACGCCTTGCTCACAACAGGTTGACACAGGAAGTCTCATGCGACCGCCGCCACGATCAGCAGTCCGCCGATGATGGCCACCGCGTCCTCGATGAAGGCGGCGGGCGGATCCTTGCCGAAAACCGCTGCCAGTCGGTCACGCGCTTCCGCGCCGCCCAGCGTGCCGATCACCGCGCCGATCGCGCCGGCGATAAGGCCGCCGATGGTGGCCCCAGCGGTGGCGCCGATCACCGCGCCGGCGAAGGCGCCTAGGATTACACGGGCGCCGAACTGCTGCGGCACCTTTCGGCTCGGCGTCGACGGCAGCTGGTCGGTGATCAACTCGACGATCGCCAGGATGGTGAAGATGCCGACGGCGATCCAGTGGCCCATGAAGCTCGCCCAGGTGCCGGTGACCGGCAGCAAGCCGAGATAAGAACCCCAAGCGACGGCGGCGGGCGCGGTCATGGCGCGCAGCCCGGCAATGACGCCTATCAGCAGTGCAAGCAGGTAAAGCATGATCGACCCCCTCAAAATCGGAACCTCGCACGGTTCCAGCAAGGCAGGCTAGCATGGGCCGGGCGTTTGGCCACGGGCTTTTGTCCGAGAATGGATTAGGCTTTGCAGCAGACAGATCTGGAGGTGTCGCCATGGCGGCAAGCGAGCGCATGAAGATGGCGGCGGGAGAATGGTACACCTGCATCGACGATGAGCTGGAGGACTTGCGCGTCACCGCGCGCGATGCGGTGTTCGAGCACAACAGCCTGCCGCCCCGGCAGCGCGGCAACATCGCTCCGGCCTTGCGGGCGCTGCTCGGCGGCGTGGCCGAGGGCGCGCGCATCGAGGCGCCGTTCCATTGCGCCTATGGCTTCAATTTGTTTCTCGGCGACGGCGCCTTCCTTAACGCCGGCTGCACCATCCTCGACACCGCGCCAGTGCGCATCGGCGAGGGCACGCTGCTTGGCCCCAATGTGCAGATCTACTGCGCCGAACATCATCGCGAAGCCACTGGACGGCTGGCTGGCTGGAGATCGCAAAACCGGTGACGATCGGTGACAACGCCTGGATCGGCGGCAGCACGGTGATCCTCGCCGGCGTCAGCATAGGCGAGGGCGCCATCGTCGGCGCCGGCGCGGTGGTGACCCGTGACGTGCCGGCCAATGCGACCGTCGTCGGCAACCCGGCACGGGTCGTTACAAGAGGCTGAGTCCGCTTGGCGTCTGGGTGTTTCTCGAAAACTCGCGCCGGTACTGCTTCGGCGAGGTCTTAAGGCGCGCCGCAAAATGCTGGCGCAGCGAGGTGGCGCTGCCGAAGCCGGCTTCGAAGGCCACCATGTCCATCGAATTGTCCGTCTGCTCCAGCAGCCTTTGCGCCAGCGCCACGCGCTGGTCGGCGAGCCAGTCGCCGAAACTGGTTCCAGTGGTTTTCTGGAAACGGCGCGTGAAGGTGCGGCGGGTAAGGCCTGCCGCTTCGGCGACACTGTCCAGGCTGTGGGCTTCGCCGAGCGATGCCCGCACCTCATCGAGAGCCTTGGCGAAGCGGTCCGCCTTCGGCGTCGGCGCAAGCGGGCGCTCGATGTACTGCGCCTGGCCGCCCTGCCGGTGCGGCGAGAGGACGACGTGACGGGCAATCCGCAGCGCAGCCTCCGCTCCATAGCGGGCGCGCACGATGTGCAGGCAGCAGTCGAGCCCGGCGGCGACGCCGGCGGAGGTGACGATGTCGCCATCGTCGACATAGAGCACGTCCGCGTCGATCGTGATGTCGGGATGAAGCTTCTGCAACTGGCCCGTATAGGCCCAGTGGGTGGTTGCCTCGCGCCCGGCCAGCAATCCGGCGCCGGCAATGGCGAAGGTGCCGAGGCACAGACCCACGATCAGCACGCCGCGCCGATGCGCGCGCAGCAGCGCCTCCTTGAACGGCGCGGGCAGCGGGGCCTCGAGATCCTTCCAACTCGGGATGATGACGATGTCCGCCTCGTCGAGCGCTGAAAGATCATGCGGCACGACGATACTGAGCCCAGCGTCGGTATGAATGGGCCCTTCCTCCATCGCGCAGACGCGGAAGTCGAAGCGCGGCAGGCCGAGCTTGGTACGGTCGGCGCCGAACACCAGGCAAGGCACGGAGAGGTGGAACGGACTGATGCCGTCAAAGGCGACAACGGCGATGATCGGGTTCTTCATGACAGGCGTCATTTGCGTTGGTTGGCGAATGTCCCAATTCTTTCGAACGATGTCAATCGGGCCACTTTCTCGACCGAGAAGATCGGCCTAGCTTTTGCGCCATCAACCCGGTCGAAAGGAAAACCGCCATGTCTGCACCAGCCACCCAGCCGCGCCGCGCGCTTGTGGTCGTCGATGTCCAGAACGACTACAACGGCGGCAATTTAGCCATCCAGCATCCGCCCTTCGCCGACAGCGTCACCAATGTGGCGCGGGCCATGGACGCGGCCGCGGTGGCCGGCATCAAGGTCGTGGTCGTAAAGCAGATGGCGCCCGAGACCTCGCCGATCTTCGCGAAGGGCAGCCATGGGGGCGAGCTGCATCCTGAGATAGCCAGGCGCGCACGCGACCACTATGTCGAAAAGACGCTGCCGTCGGCCTTCACCGGCACGGATCTGGAGACCTGGCTGCGCGTCAATGCCATCAATACGATCGCGGTGGTCGGCTACATGACCCACAATTGCGATCTGTCGACCATCATCCACGCCGTGCATATGGGCTTTGCCGTCGAATTCCTTTCGGATGCCAGTGGCTCGGTGCCCTATGCCAACAGCGCCGGCTATGCCTCGGCGGAGGACATCCATCGCGTGGTGAGCGTCGTTCTGCAGTCGCGCTTCGCCGCGGTGCTGAAGACCGCCGAATGGATCGATTGCCTGAAGACCGGGAAGCTGCCCGAACGCGACACGATCTACGCATCGAACCAGCGGGCGCTGAAGCGGAACGCCGCCTAGCCCGGCAAGCAAAAAGGGCGCCGCGGTGAGCCGGCGCCCTTGGTCGTTCTCGGTTCGAAGAAGGCTTAGAACAGGCCCTCGATCTGACCCTGCTCGTTGAGAAAGATCTTTTCCGAGGACGGCGCCTTGGGCAGGCCGGGCATGGTCATGACCTCGCCGCAGATGATGACGACGAAGCCGGCGCCGGCCGAGAGTCTGACCTCGCGCACCGGCACAGTGTGGCCGGTCGGCGCGCCGCGCAGGTTCGGGTCGGTCGAGAAGGAGTACTGGGT
>NZ_JARTVT010000076.1:0-3304 GCF_029625685.1 Mesorhizobium sp. WSM4976 | reverse complement strand
ATCGGCGGCTTGTTGCCGATCGCGCTGTGGGGTCGGACGGTATTGTACAACTCGACGACTTAACACCCACGGGACTGCGATTGAACGCGAGCTTTGCTATCCGTGGCATCCGTGGGCCGGGCTGCAGGTCCATACCCATGAAGTGATCAAGAAGGGTGATGTGACGGTTTTCCGCTGCAGCCTTTCCGGCCAAGCGTCGGACCGGTGGCTGGAGGTTCCGGCATGGATGTTCGACCGATCGGCTGGCGTGAGCTGGCGCATCACGGCTGCCGCGCAGGTCGATCTTGCCGTGCTTGTCGGCTTGGCTGAGCTTCTGCGTGACACAGGCGTGCCGTCGCAATCTCAGAGGATCGGCGCAGCATCGGACTCTCACGACTCGAATCGGGGAGAGGTCCATGCCGCGCAAGCCCACGACTTACCAGTTCGATCTGTTCTCCAGGTTGAACGACACCCACACGATGATGGAGGCGCCGCGATGGCAGGCGCTGCCTGTCGAGACGCGTCGGTCAGTGACGAAGCTGATGGTGCGTCTGATCCTCGACCACGTCGGCGGCGACCGCGCCGGGCGACAGGAGGGCGCGGATCATGATGCATGAGAAGATCAAGCCGCACCATCTTGAGCGCAAGGCGATACTGTACGTGCGGCAGTCGTCGGCCCATCAGGTCCTGCACAACCGCGAGAGCAGCACGCTTCAATATGCGATGCGCGATCGCCTGACGGCGCTTGGGTGGTCTCGCGTCGAAACGGTCGACGACGATCTCGGCCGGTCCGCCGCCGGCGGCGTCGCACGTGCCGGTTTCGACCGAATGGTCGCGGAAGTCTGTCTCGGCAAGGTCGGTGCGGTCGCGGCGCGGGAAGTGTCGCGGTTTGCCCGCAACAGCCGCGACTGGCAGCAGCTCATCGAGATGTGCCGCGTCGTCGACACCGTGCTGGTCGACCAGGAGACGGTCTATGCGCCGCGCCAAGGCAACGACCGGCTGCTGCTGGGGTTAAAGGGAAGCCTCAACGAGTACGAACTCGATCTTTTGCGCCAGCGGTCGCTCTCGGCCCGCTACGAGAAGGCACGCCGTGGCGAACTCGTGGTCGCGGCACCTGTCGGCTTCGTAAAGGTCGGGGATCGGCTCGAGAAGGATCCCGACCGCCGCGTGCAAGAGACGATTATCCTTGTGTTCGACAAGGTCGCCGCGCTCGGCAGCGCCCGTCAGGCCTTGATGTGGTTCCTCGAGCATGGTCTGGATTTGCCCACCAGGCGCAACAACGGCGATGTCGTCTGGCACAGACCCAGCTATGCCACGATCCACCGAATGATCGAGAACCCGATCTACGGCGGCGCCTATGCCTATGGTAGGACTCGAGCCGCGCCGGGATTTGGATCGACGGCCCCTCGATCGGGCGTTCGTCGCCAGGCCCGGGAGGAATGGCTGGCTCTGATCCCGGGCAGCCATGAAGGTTACGTCAGTTGGGAACGAGCGGAGGCAATCCGCACAATGGTGAGCGACAACGTGCCAACGGGCCGGCATCACGGAGCACCGAAGCATGGCGATGCATTGCTCGCCGGGCTTGTCCGGTGCCGCCGCTGCGGCCGCAAGCTCACGGTGCGATACACGGGTATCAAGCACAACATCCCGCGCTATTCCTGCTGGCGGGGCCTGCTCGACAATGGCGAACCGCGCTGCATCGCCTTCGGCGGACTTCGCGTCGATGACGCTATTGAAGAGGCCCTTCTGCAGGTCGTCGAGCCCGGCGCGGTTGCGGCTGCCGCCGAGGCCGAAGCGCAGGCAGCCAATCGCCGCGACCAGGTTCGGGACGCTCTCGGTCGCGATCTGGAGGCTGCACGCTACGCCGCCGACCGGGCTTTCCGGCAATATGACGCGGCCGACCCCGAGAACCGGCTGGTCGCTGCGGAACTGGAGACGCGGTGGAACCGTGCCCTCGCACATGTCGGCGAGATCGAGGGCAAGATCGCCACACATGACGCCGCAAGGGCGAAGCCGTCACCTGTGTTGACGATGGACCTTGGTGCGCTGGCCGCGAACCTCCACATCGTCTGGGCGGCACCGACGACAGATGCGCGGCTCAAGAAGCGCATCGCGCGTACCGTCATTCAGGAGGTGATCGCCGATATTGATGATGAAGCCTCCGAGATCGTCCTGCTGATCCACTGGATCGGCGGGGTTCACACCGAACTGCGCTTGCCGAAGCGGCGCCGCGGACAACGCAACAGCACCTCCACCGACATCATCGCCGCCATGCGGCAACTGGTACTGATCGTCAGCGACGATCTGATTGCCGGCATTCTCAACCGCAACGGCCTGGTGACCGGGCATGGCAATCGCTGGACGCGCGAACGGGTCACGGCGCACCGGTCGCATCACAAGATTCCGGTCTTCCGGCCGGCGCCGGAGGGCAACCAACCGTGGCTCAACCTGAACAAGGCCGCACGCCTTCTCGGCGTTGCACCGAAGACCCTCAGGCTCGCCGCCGAGACAGGCGAGATCGAAGGCGTTCATCCCCTGCCGGATGGTCCGTGGATCTTCAGCCGGTCAGAACTCGGAAAGCCGCATGCCTTGCAGATCGTTCATCGCGCGCGACAGAACCCCAAATACCCCGCAGGATCGCATCCCGATCAGCGAAGCCTATTCCCTTCAACAACATAGACAGATGGGTGTTATGAAACAGGATTGTAGTCCTTACGCCATTCCTCCATTTTCAAGCGGGCGTCGTCAAGCGTCAGGAACCAGTGGGCGTTGAGGCATTCGCTGCGGAACTTGCCGTTGAAGGACTCGATGAAGGCGTTGTCGGTTGGCTTGCCCGGCCGCGAGAAGTCCAGTTCGACGCCGCGCTGATAGGCCCACAAGTCGAGATCGCGGGAGATGAACTCCGATCCCTGGTCGACCCGGATCGTCCTCGGATAGCCGACTGAGCGGCAGGCCCGCTCCAGTGTGGCTACGACATCTTCTCCCCGGTAGCTGAACCGCGGATCGACCGCGGGCGAGAAGCGCGAGAAGGTGTCGACGACGGTGAGCACGCGGATCTTGCGGCCGGTCGCCAATTGGTCGTGAACGAAATCCATGGCCCAGACATCGTTGGAGTGCACGGCCTCTGTCCGATCTTCGCGCAGCTTCGCCTTCACCCGTCGCCTCGGCGTCTTGTTGCGGATCTGCAGGCCTAACTCCTTATAGAGGCGATAGATTCGCTTAGCGTTCACGGGCCATCCCTCCCGGCGCAGCAATACATGGACGCGCCGGTAGCCGTAACGCACCCGCGTCGCCGTGATCTCCTTGATCCTGGCTTTCAAGGCAG
>NZ_JARTVT010000075.1:0-3698 GCF_029625685.1 Mesorhizobium sp. WSM4976 | reverse complement strand
CATAAGCCGAAGGAATCCTGAGTACGAATGAGCCGCAGGAGGCATTTGACGAACGGGGAAGCAAGGGCCTCGTCGTCATTGTTGACAGCAGGGCCAACCGGAGGAATTTCGTTGTTCGTCATTTCAGTCTTCGTCTTCGAGGTACGATTTCCTTTTCCTGCGATGCCCACTCCGGGTCCGCTTGCGTGGCCGACGAATGGCTTGGGCGGGCCAACCCCAAGAGTGCCCCGTGGCCGACCTCGACATGTCCACGAGTGCGAGACCTGCGGCGCGAATTCGCGGCGCACATCGTCTGCGCCGCGATCCGACCGGTGGTCAACGCAATTGAAATCCAACCTTCCGCAAGCCGCCGCCCTGCTGCATCGACATACTTGCTGCGAAGAGAGCTTCGATGGGCGGATTGGCCAGTGTTCAATTCCAATTGTCAGTCCCTTCGCGATTCTTGCTCAGGAAGTGACTTCGTTTTGAGTTTCGGGTGCCTTCTTTTGCGGAGCCACACAAAGATCCGCGTGACAGGCAGGCTCACCCGTGTAGTTGGCCAGTGCTTCGAGCAATGGGGTAAGATAGTACTGTTTGGTGTGGTCCGGAATTGGCCCCAGCCGGTCCACCGATTTCAGTGCCACCTCGATCAACTCGATTGCGCGATCTTTGTTGCCGCTCTCGTAATAATACTGAGCTACCGGGAGGTACCGGAGGTATTTAAACGGGCCATCGCCGTTCGGGGGATTGAGTGCCAGTATCTGTTCCGAGAGCTCGTTGCCCATCGCAAAGCGCTCCGCGCGCGGAAGATGGGAATTGTCCATCGTGGGATCGAAGAGTTGGTTGAGGGCCAAGGCCATCCACGACACCGCGTCGGACGTTTTGTCGATCGCGTCCTCGACCAATTCTCGCATGACCGGCATGCCGGTCTTGATGTCGCGCAGCTTGTGAAGCAGAAGATCCGCATGAATCTGCCGGAACTCACAAGAGTCTGGCATCAAGGCGAGGCCTTCTTCGATGGCCAAGAGCGCCGCCGTCCAATCCTCGGCCTGCATCGCCGGCTCAAGTTTGGCGTATATCGGCCCGGTAAGCGACATTTCGCGCGCTGCAAGTTGGTTATGCGCGATGCGCTTTGCATCGGCGGCTTTCGCTTCATAGCTGCTGCGCCAGCTGCCGTTAAGGACTTTCGGCAAAACGTCATCGAGTTCCGCCGGGTGGCCGATAAAAGCGATGTGGCCGTCGCGGTCGACCACGAACGAGGTGGGAATCCCAATCGAAGAGCTGGGATCCATCCAGAGCTTGTTCATTTCGCCAATGTAATCGAACCCGATACGATAATTCAGATTCGGGAACTCCTCGGTCAGCCAGGCATCCACGTTGGTCCGCGCCTCGTCTGCGGTAGGACCCTGTTCGCAGGCGGCAACTCCGACCGCCTCAAATCCGCTGCCTTCATATTTCTCCTGCAGTTCGATCAAATGGGGCATGGCGTCGACACATGGTCCGCACCAAGTCGCCCAAAACTCAACGAGGTAGACCTTGCCGGGCCGAAAGTTCGTGAGGGGCTCGCCACGCAGCCAGTTCTCCACTTTGATCGCAGGAGCCGGGGACCCCATACGCAGTTCCATCTTGGTGTCCAAAGTCATTCCACACCTTTCGTCTCTTTTGTCGCGGAATATTTTCCAGTCAAAATCGGACACGGTCTCGAGGGCATCGCTCCCTCTGGCTTGCTTCAGCGAAGCTCTCACCGTGTTGCCGCACATCAAGCTGCAACGGAGGTGCCAATTCCCTCAGCTCCGGTAAGCGGCGGGAAATGCTTTGAAATTCTCCACGAGGCCAAATGCGGCCGATTGTCGTGAACCCGACATGTCTTCTGCCGCTGTCGGGTTTCGCCCTATCACTCTTGAGAGCTTGGACGGCTCGCCTGTGATTAGACTGGCCTCGGCCCTCGAGCAGTGGCAGTTTGGCGCCAGTTCGAAAGCGCGAACTCGCCGGCTTGGTCCTCGTGCCGCCACCGCCGCGTGTGGATTCTTGCCCCGGAGTCAAAATTCGCCTCGCGGTTGCCAACGGCGGCATGCGCTCAATGCGCGTGGCGTTGAGCACCGACAGCACGTAATGGTACCAATTAGTGGATGCCCGTCGCTGCCTCCACTTCTCCAGCCAAGCGCTCGAACGACGCTACCTACCCACGTTCGAGCGCGACCGCGGAATCGCAGACTGCCGAACGTCAGCCGTTGCGAAAGGTGTAGCCGTACCCGTTGATCGCCGGTGCGCCGCCTAGATGTGCGTAGAGGACCCTCGATCCCTGTGGAAAGAAGCCCCTCTGGACGAGGTCGATCATCCCTTGCATCGATTTGCCCTCGTAAACGGGGTCCGTAATCATGCCCTCGAGCCGCGCGCACAAACGGATTGCCTCTTTGGTTTCCTCCGATGGAACGCCATAACCCGGGTACGCGTAGTCCATGAACAACACCACGTCTGCCTCGACAATTTCCGCTCCGAGGTGGACGAGCTTCGCTGTATTTTGGGCGATGCCAAGCACCTGCGCCTTGGTCTTGGCGGGCATGGCGGAGGCATCGATACCGATCACGTTGCGCTGTCGACCATCCTTGGCGAACCCGACGAGCATGCCGCCGTGGGTTGAACCAGTCACCGTACAGACGACGATATAGTCGAAGGCAAACCCAAGCTGCTCTTCCTGGGCACGCACCTCCTCAGCGAACCCCACATAGCCCAGGCCGCCGTATTTGTGGACAGAGGCGCCGGCAGGTATCGCATATGGCCTGCCGCCCCTTGCCTTGACTTCATAAAGTGCCTTTTCCCAGCTGCGGCGGATGCCGATGTCAAAGCCCTCGTCAACCAGGCGCACCTCTGCCCCCATGATGCGGCTCAAGAGGATATTGCCGACCCGGTCGTAGACAGCATCATCATGTGGGACCCAGCTCTCCTGGACCAGGAGGCATTTCATGCCGATCTTGGCGGCGACCGCAGCGACCATGCGCGTATGGTTGGACTGCACGCCACCGATTGTGACGAGCGTATCGGCATCTGACGCGATCGCGTCGGGCACAATGTATTCGAGCTTGCGCAGCTTGTTTCCGCCGAACGCGAGACCGGAGTTGCAGTCCTCGCGTTTGACGTAGATTTCCACCTTGTCGCCCAGATGCTTGCCGAGGCGGTCGAGCCTCTCGATCGGCGTGGGTCCAAAGGTGAGCGGATAACGTTCGAATTTTTCCAGCATGCTATCTCCAGCAAAAAAGTACCTGAACCTGCTACGCACCGGTCAGCCCAGGGGTATGGTCGCGTGTTAGCCGAACACAGATTCCCTATACGATCAGCTCAGTCATCAGAGGGTGACCAAAATTGGTGTGGGTCTGAGCACTGATCCTGTCATCCGCGCATCAAAGCAGCAGCACATGCTGGGCATTCGACCAAGCCGGGACACAGCTGAAAATTGCATTCCGCAGTTGATCAGAGTCAGACGACTGGTACCCGAGCTTTCCTGTAACCATCGGCATGCTGGCCCCTGTGGCGAGTTCCACGAGCGCGGCTAGAGGACTGCCAGATCAGAAAGAGCACGCGGCCGAAGTAGCCGGCCTGAAGCAGCAGCGAACAGGCCAGCGTCGTGACGACTGCCACACGGAGCGAATCCAAAGCGAAGTAAACCATCGACGCATTGCTGCACAGGACCAGCCCCACGAGCCGACAAAAAGATGAAGTGC
>NZ_JARTVT010000074.1:0-3929 GCF_029625685.1 Mesorhizobium sp. WSM4976 | reverse complement strand
CGGCCAGCCCGTCAACATGGCCTTCAACCTCGCGCTGCAGGACTATGACGCGTTCAATAGCGGACTGAACAGTAACCTCACGGAGGCTGGGACAGGCACGCTCAACATCAACCTGACCGCTCCCACAGTCTAGCGTTTGGGCTTCGGCCGAGCCGGAACCCCGGCCCGGCCCCTTTTTGGGGGGTGGCAGTGGACCAGGCGAACAGCAACACGACCGGAGTGACCGCGGAGGCCGAGCCACCGCCCGAAGCGGCACATACCACGATCGAGCTTGCGAGGACCGATCCCACCCAGCCGTTCACACCCATCGACTCCGGCCTGGCCGGGCTCGCGGTGATCGCGGGATATTACCGCATCGCCGCCGACCCGGCGCAGATGCGTCATCAGCTCGCGCTGACGGGGCGCTTCGCCGCGGCCGAGGATATTGTCCGCGGCGCGAACGTCCTCGAGTTGCGCTCGCGCATCCTGCGCGGCGTCAAGGCCAAGCGCCTCGCCGCCGTTCCCTACCCCGCGCTGATCGGCCTCAAGGACGGCACCTTCGCCGTGCTGGCCGCCTCGCCCACAAAGGGGCACGCGCGGCTGCTCGATCCGATCGGCCGCCTTGCCCGGGAAATGCCGATCGAAGATATCGTGGCGCTCTCCTCGCGCGAGGTCGTTCTGGTCACGCGCCGCCTTGGCGGGGCGGGCACAAACCCCAGGACTTTCGGATTCCGCTGGTTCCTGCCCTCGATCCTGCGTTACCGGCGGCCCCTCGCCCAGGTCGCGCTTGCCTCGCTCTTCGTGCAACTTTTTGCCCTTATCACGCCGGTTTTCTTTCAGCTCATCGTCGACAAGGTATTGGTGCATAAAGGCGTGTCGACGCTGACCGTGCTCATCGTCGGCCTGGTAACGCTGGGACTGTTCGAGACGGTCCTGCAATTCCTGCGCACCTACACGCTGAGCCACACCACCAACCGGATGGACGTGGAACTCGGCCGGCGCCTGTTTCATCACCTCTTTCGCCTGCCTCTCGCCTATTTCGAGACGCGCGCGACCGGCCAGACGGTGGCGCGCGTGCGCGAGCTCGAGACTGTCCGCAACTTCCTGACCGGCCAGGGGCTCACCTCGCTGCTCGACCTCGTCTTCACGTTGGTCTTCTTCGTCGTGATGTTCATCTATTCGCCGACGCTGACGCTGGTCGTGCTCGGCACGGTGCCCGTCTATCTGTTGATTGCGGTGCTGATCCGCCCGGTTCTTCGCGAGCAGATCAATGAAAAGTTCAACCGGGGCGCCCGCTCCCAGCAGTTCCTCGTCGAGTCGATCGTCGGAGCGCCGACCCTGAAGGCGGCGAGCGTCGAGCCGATGATGCAGGCGCAGTGGGAGGAACGGCTCGCGTCCTATGTCCGCACTTCCTTCGACGCCGGCGTCACCGGCTCGCTTGGCCAGAACCTCATCCAATATGTGAGCAAGGTGACGACGGCGCTGATCCTGCTCTTCGGCGCGGAGGCGGTGATCGGCGGGTCGATGACTGTTGGCGAGCTGATCGCATTCAACATGATCGCCTCCCAGGTGGTCGCGCCTATCCTTCGGCTCTCGCAGCTCTGGCAGGACTTCCAGCAGGTCCAGGTTTCGGTAGCGCGGCTCGGCGACATCCTGAACACGCCGCCGGAGCCCGTGCCCCAGAACCTGCTGACGCTTCCACCGCCGAAAGGCGAGATCGAGCTGCGCGGCGTGTCGCTGCGCTACCGGGCCGACGCCGCCGAAGCTTTGCGCAATGTCACATTGTCGATCGCCGCAGGCGAAGTCGTCGGCTTTGTCGGAGCCTCGGGTTCGGGCAAGTCGACGCTGGTCAAGGTGGTGCAGCGGCTTTACTCGCCGCAGGCTGGACAGGTGATGCTCGACGGCATCGATATCGCCCAGCTCGATCCGGGCTGGCTTCGCCGCCAGATCGGCGTCGTGCTGCAGGAGAACATCCTCTTCAACCGCTCGATCCACGAGAATATCGCGCTTGGCGATCCTGCGGTGCCGCGGGCCTGGGTGATCCAGGCGGCCAGGCTCGCCGGCGCCGACGAATTCATCGCGCAGATGCCGCAGGGCTATGACACGGTTATCGAAGAGCGCGGCGCCAATCTCTCCGGCGGGCAGCGCCAGCGCATCGCCATCGCCCGTGCGCTCGCCACCAATCCGCGCATCCTGATCTTCGACGAGGCGACCTCAGCACTCGACTACGAGAGCGAGCGCATCGTCCAGGAGAACATGCGTGCCATCGTGCGCGGCCGCACGGTCCTGATCATCGCGCATCGCCTGGCGGCGGTACGTCCATGCACGCGCATCGTCGGAATGGAACGGGGCGAGATCGTCGAGATCGGAAGCCACGAGGAACTCCTCGCGCGCCAAGGTGGCCTCTACGCCAGGCTTTGGGCGCTGCAGTCTGATCAAGCGAGGGCTGGTATATGAACGAAAGAACCTTGCCGCCGCTGCCTCCTGCGTCGCCGCAACCGGCCAACCTACCGGCCCCGGTCATCTCCGGCCGCGATCGCGAATTCCTGCCGGCGGCGATTGAAATCCTGGAAACGCCGCCGCCGCCGCTGCCCGTTGTCACGATGCTTACGATCTGCGTCTTCTTCGCGGCCGCGCTCGCCTGGTCGTTCTACGGACGGCTCGACGTGCACGCCGTGGCCCCCGGTAAAATCGACACGGCCGGACGCGCCAAGGTGATTCAACCGCTCGATCCCGGCAAGGTTGCGGCCATATACGTCGACAACGGACAGCGCGTCAGGGCGGGCGATCTGCTTCTGGAGCTCGATCCGGCTGAGCCGGCGGCTGAAGAAAATGCGCAGCGCGACGGGTTGAATGCCAACCTCGCCGAAATCGCACGCCGGCGCTTCGCGATCGCGACGGCGCGCGCCGTGCTCGACGGTCCAGCACGGTCCAATGAGGCAAACGCAGGCGAGGTCATCGTCGCACAGCTGGCACAAGCCGCCTCCGACCCTGAGCCAAGAATCGTTTGGACTGCCGCGCTGCCGGAGGCTATGCGCCTGCGCGAGGCTTCGGTTCTGACGGCCGACCTCGATCAGCTCCTTGGCTCCTTGCAGAGCCTGGACAAGCAGATCTTGCAGAAGGACGCGACGCGCCAGCGCCTCGACATGAGCATAGCTTATCAGAACAAGGTGATCGAGACACTGACCCAGCTCGTCAGCACACGCCAGGAGGCAGTCAATCGCGAAGTAGGCAGCAAGGTCAACCTTTACGACTCCACGCAGCAGTTGGAGAGATCACAATCCTCGCTCGCATCTGACCAAGGGGAACTGATCGAGACCGATGCCGCCCTCAAGGAGCTTGCGAGCCAGAAGATAATGACTCTCTCGCAATTTGTGGCTGACAATGAAAACAAGCTTGCCGATGCCGAACGCAGGGCGGACGAAGCCAAACAGGCGCTCGCGAAGGCCGACGCGCGCCTCGCTCGCACCAAGCTCTATTCACCGACCGACGGCGTCACCCAACAGATCGCCGTGACCACCGTCGGTCAAGTCGTGACCACCGGGCAGCAACTGCTTGTCGTGGCGCCGACGCAAGGCGCGCTGCAGGTTGAGGCGCTCGTCGCCAATCTTGACATCGGCTTTGTCAAACCGGGTCAGAGTGTCGCGGTTAAGGTCGACGCCTTCCCCTTCACCCGTTTTGGCGTGCTGCACGGCAAAGTCACCCGTGTCGCCTCCGAAGCCGTCGAAGAGCAGGAAGCCAAGCGTGGGCTCGCCAATGCAGCAGCTTCTGCCAACACCGCCGCCGCGCCCGTGAGCCAGGCCGGGCAGCCCCAGAGCTTTGTCTTCCCGGTCACCATCGCGCTCGATGAGCAGGTGATGAACATTGGCGGGGAGATGATCCCACTCACTTCTGGCATGACGGTAAGCGTGGAAATCAAAACCGATAGCCGCCGCGTGATCGATTATCTG
>NZ_JARTVT010000073.1:0-4049 GCF_029625685.1 Mesorhizobium sp. WSM4976 | reverse complement strand
ATGAACCTGCCGATGGAAGATATGCGCGCCTCTTCCTTCCCTAACCTGACGCTGCCGCTGTTCGAGGATATCAAGCGAGTCTTCAAGAACGAGACCGGCCGCGTCTTCATCTACCCGTCCTCCGGCACCGGCGCCTGGGAAGCGGCGATGACCAATGTGCTCAGCCCCGGCGACAAGGTGTTGATGTCGCGCTTCGGCCAGTTCTCGCATCTGTGGGTCGACATGGCCGAGCGCCTCGGCTTCGATGTCGACGTCATCGATTGCGAGTGGGGCACCGGCGTTCCGCTCGATCTCTATGCGGAGAAGCTGCGGGCCGACAAGGCGCACCGCATCAAGGCGGTCTTCTGCACGCAGAACGAGACCGCGACCGGCGTCACCAGCGACGTTGCCGGCTGCCGCGCCGCGCTCGACGCTGCGAACCACCCTGCCCTGCTTTTCGTCGACGGCGTTTCCTCGATCGGCTCGATCGACTTCCGCCAGGAGGAATGGGGCGTCGACTGCGCTGTCAGCGGCTCGCAGAAAGGCTTCATGCTGCCGGCCGGCCTCGGTTTCCTGTCGGTCAGCCAGAAGGCGCTCGCAGCTTCGCGGGTCGCGACCCACCGGCACTGTTACTTCTCCTTCGAGGACATGATCCGCACCAATGACACCGGCTATTTCCCCTACACGCCGGCGACGCAGTTGATGCGCGGCCTGCGCGCTTCGCTGGACCTCATCGCCGAGGAAGGATTGGAAAACATCTTCGCTCGCCACCATCGCCTGGCCGAAGGCGTGCGCAAGGCGGTCGACGCCTGGGGCCTGAAGCTGTGCGCCAAGGCGCCGCAATGGCACTCCGATACGGTGAGCGCCATCCTGGTGCCGGAAGGCATCGACAGCGCAAATGTCGTGAAGCGCGCCTACGGCGCCTACCAGACATCGCTGGGCGGCGGCCTTAACAAGGTTGCCGGCAAGGTCTTCCGGATCGGCCATCTCGGCTGGCTGAACGAGGTGATGGTGCTGGCCTCGCTGGCGGCGGCCGAAATGGCGCTGCTCGATTGCGGCGTGCGCCTGGCGCCCGGCTCGGGCGTCGCCGCGGCGATCGAGCACTTCCGCCGCACGGCCGAGATGCCGGTCGCCAAGGCGGCGTGAGGAGCGGACGATGAGCCACACCATCAACCACTTGAAGAAACTCAGGCTCCAGCGCAGCGAGCTGGCCGTTCCGGGTTCCAGCCCGGAAATGATCGACAAGGCCGCGAACAGCCCCGCCGACTTCGTCTTCCTCGACATCGAGGATGCGGTCGCGCCGCCCGACAAGGAGCGCGCCCGCAAGAACATCATCCAGGCGCTGAACGACATCGACTGGCGCGCCAAGGGCAAGACCGTCTCGGTGCGCATCAACGGCCTCGACACCCATTACATGTACCGCGACGTGGTCGACGTCATGGAACAGGCGGGCGACAAGCTGGACACCATCCTGGTACCGAAGGTCGGCGTGCCGGCCGACCTCTACATGGTCGAGGCCATGGTCAACCAGATCGAGATGGCCAAGGGTTTCAAAACCCGTGTCGGCCTCGAAGCGCTGATCGAGACGGCGCTCGGCATGGCCAATGTCGAGGCGATCGCCGCCACGCCGGGGCGGTTGGAGGCGATGCATTTCGGCGTCGCCGATTATGCCGCCAGCAACAAGGCGCGTACCGTCAACATCGGCGGCCTCAACCCAGACTATCCCGGCGACCAGTGGCATTTCGCGCTGTCGCGGATGACTGTCGCCTGCCGCGCCTATGGCCTGCGCGCCATCGACGGGCCGTTCGGCGATTTCTCCGACCCGGAAGGCTACAAGGCGGCCGCCAGGCGCGCCGCCGCGCTCGGCATCGAAGGCAAATGGGCGATCCATCCCTCGCAGATCGTTCTGGCCAATGACGTGTTCTCGCCGCCGGAGAAAGAGGTCGCGCGCGCCCGCCGCATCCTCGAAGTGCTGAAGGAAGCGGAAGCTGCCGGCAAGGGTGCCGCCGCGCTCGACGGCAAGATGATCGACGCCGCGTCGGAGCGCATGGCGCGCAACGTGCTTGTGGTGAGCGAGGCGATCGAGCGCGCCGGCCAAGCCCAAGCGATGCACTGAGAATTACCGGGAGGACAAGATGGACATCCACGAATACCAGGCCAAGGAACTGCTTGCCCGCCACGGCGTGCATGTGCCGCGCGGCGGGCTCGCCTACAGCCCCGAGCAGGCGACGTACCGTGCCAGGGAGATCGGCGGCGCGAAATGGGTGTTGAAGGCGCAGGTCCATTCCGGCGCGCGCGGCAAGGCCGGCGGGATAAAACTCTGCTCGAATGACGAGGAGATTTCCAACGCGGCGGAAGCCATGCTCGGGCGTAAGCTGGTGACCCACCAGACCGGGCCGCGCGGCAAGCTGATCTCGCGCCTCTATCTCGAGGAAGCCGTCGACATCGCGCAGGAACTCTATCTCGGCTTCGTGCTCGACCGTAAGGAAGAGCGCGTCATGATCGTGGCCTCGGCCGCCGGCGGGATGGAGATCGAGGACATCTCCGAAAAGCAGCCGGATTCGATCATCCGCGCCACCGTCGATCCCGGCGTCGGCATGCAGGGTTTCCAGGCGCGCGAGATCGCTTTCGGCCTCGGGCTCGAGAGCAATCTGATCGGCAAGGCCACCGAAACCATCCTCGGTTGCTACCAGGTGTTCCGCGACTACGACGCCTCGATGCTGGAGATCAATCCGCTGGTGGTGACGCGCGACGGCAGCCTGGTCGCGCTCGACGCGAAAATGTCGTTCGACGAGAACGCACTGTTCCGCCGCCCGGAAATCTCCGAGCTGCGCGACAAGAGCCAGGAAGACCCGCGCGAGACTTTCGCCAGCGACCGCGGACTCTCCTATGTCGGACTAGACGGCAATATCGGCTGTATCATCAACGGCGCCGGCCTCGCCATGGCGACGATGGACATGATCAAGATCGCCGGCGGCGAGCCGGCCAATTTCCTCGACATCGGCGGCGGCGCCTCGCCCGAGCGGGTAGCAAAGTCCTTTCGCGCCGTGTTGGGCGACAAGAATGTCGAGACCATCCTCGTCAACATCTTCGCCGGCATCAACCGCTGCGACTGGGTGGCCGAAGGCGTCATCAAGGCGATCCGCGAGGTCGGCGTCGACGTGCCGCTGGTGGTGCGCCTTTCCGGCACCAAGGTGGAGGAAGGGCGCAGGATCCTGGCCGATTCCGGCGAGGCGGTGATCGTCGCCGACACGCTGGCCGAGGCCGCCGAAAAGGCCGTCGCCGCCTGGCGCGAAGCCACAAAGAACAAGAAAGCAGCCTGAGGGAGGTCGAGAAATGGCAATCCTGCTCAACCGCAGCACGCGCGTGATCGTGCAAGGCTTCACCGGCAAGATCGGCAGCTTCCATGCCGACGACATGAAGCGCTACGGCACCAAGCTGGTCGGCGGCGTCACCCCCGGCAAGGGCGGCCAGACGCATCTCGGCCTGCCGGTCTTCAACACCGTCAAGGGCGCGGTGCGCGAAACCCGCGCCGAGGCGAGCATCGTCTTCGTGCCGCCGCCTTTCGCCGCGGATTCGATCATGGAAGCGGCGGATGCCGGGATAAAACTCTGCGTCTGCATCACAGACGGCATCCCCTCGCAGGACATGATGCAGGTGAAGCGCTACATGCGCCGCTATCGCTTCGAGGACCGCATGCGCCTGGTCGGCCCCAACTGCGCCGGCGTGATCACGCCCGGGCAGGCCCTGATGGGCATCATGCCCGGCAGCATCTATCTCCCCGGCCGCGTCGGCATCGTCGGCCGCTCCGGCACGCTGGGCTACGAGGCTGCCTCGCAGATGAAGGCGCTTGGCATCGGCGTGTCGACCAGCGTCGGCATCGGCGGCGATCCGATCAACGGCTCGTCCTTCAAGGACATATTGCAGCTCTTCGAGCGCGACGACGACACCGACGCCGTGGTCATGATCGGCGAAATCGGCGGCCCGCAGGAAGCCGAAGCCGCGATCTGGGCGCGCGACAATATGAGGAAGCCCTTGATCGCCTACATCGCCGGCCTGTCCGCCCCGAA
>NZ_JARTVT010000072.1:0-4313 GCF_029625685.1 Mesorhizobium sp. WSM4976 | reverse complement strand
CAGGTCGGCGACGATCTTCTTCAGCCGGTTGTTCTCGTCCTCGAGCTGGCGCATGCGCTTGACCTCCGACGGCGTCAAACCGCCATAGCGCTTCTTCCAGTTGTAGAACGTCGCGTCGGAGATGCCGGCCTTGCGACATACCTCCGCGACAGGCGTTCCTTCATCCGCCTGGCGCAAAATGAATGCGATCTGCGCCTCCGAGAACTTCGACTTCTTCATGGAACTCTCCTTCTCCCGTCATCGGGATCATAAGTGGAAAATTCCAGGTCAGAACGGTCCGAAAAACCGGAGGCACGTCACCACCGGAATGATGCCCGATGCTGCCAGTACATCCGTGGTCAGCGTCGATGTCATTCCAGGGGTTCGAACGGAACGAAATGTGCGCCGGACCGGCGCATGCACTCGTTTTCGAGAAAGTGGTGAATGGCGGGGCTCTGACACAAAGCCAACTCGACCAAATCAACGAATTTCACCCATGCGCCTCATTTGAGTTCCACACAAGGTCGCGACGCCTTTTATTATTTTTGCCTGAAATAACAGATGCGCGCCTACGAAATTCAAACCGGCAGAAAGTTTTCCACCAGTGCGGATGAAGTTCTGTGCGGCTCGAATTGTTCCACTGAAATTCTTGGCCCTTGGCGAGAAATAATTCTGGCACTCCTATCTATCGAGTGCCAACGCGCCTATACACAGGCAGCGGCCGCCCATGCCGGCCACAGAAAGAAGTTCCCCATGAAATTCCGGCCACTCCACGACCGCGTCGTCATTCGCCGCGCCGAAGGCGATACCAAATCCAAGGGCGGCGTCATCATTCCCGACAATGCCAGAGAGAAACCGCAGGAAGGCGAAGTGATCGCCGTCGGCCCGGGCGCACGCGACGAAAGCGGCGCCTTGATCGTGCCCGATTTGAAAGCCGGCGACTTCATCCTGTTCGGCAAATGGTCGGGCACCGAGGTCAAGATCGATGGCGAGGACCTTCTAATCATGAAGGAAGCCGACATCATGGGCATCATCGACAAGAGCGAGACCGGCATTGTCGACAAGACAGTGGCCGTCAAGAACGCTGCCTGACCGGGCAGGCTTCACGGCAATCGACGCACTCCAAATTTTCGAACGGGATCAACGATCATGTCTGCCAAGGAAATCAAATTCTCCACCGACGCGCGCGACCGCATGCTGCGCGGCGTCGAGCTCCTGAACAACGCCGTCAAGGTGACGCTCGGCCCCAAGGGCCGCAACGTCATCATCGACAAGGCTTATGGCGCGCCGCGCATCACCAAGGACGGTGTGACGGTGGCCAAGGAAATCGAGCTTACCGACAAGTTCGAGAACATGGGCGCCCAGATGGTGCGCGAAGTGGCCTCGAAGACCAACGACCTTGCCGGTGACGGCACGACCACCGCCACGGTGCTGGCCGCCTCGATCCTGCGCGAAGGCGCCAAGCTGGTCGCGGCCGGCATGAACCCGATGGACCTCAAGCGCGGCATCGACCAGGCGGTCACTGCCGTGGTTGAGGAAATCAAGGCGCGGGCCAAGAAGGTCAAGTCGTCGGCCGAGATCGCGCAGGTCGGCACCATCGCCGCCAATGGCGATGCCAGCGTCGGTGAGATGATCGCCAAGGCCATGGACAAGGTCGGCAATGACGGCGTCATCACTGTCGAGGAAGCCAAGACCGCCGAGACCGAGCTCGACGTCGTGGAGGGCATGCAGTTCGACCGCGGCTATCTCAGCCCGTATTTCGTCACCAATGCCGACAAGATGCGCGTCGAACTGGAAGAGCCCTATGTGCTTATCCACGAGAAGAAGCTCGGCAATCTGCAGGCGATGCTGCCGATCCTCGAAGCGGTGGTGCAGGGCGGTAGGCCGCTGCTGATCATCTCCGAGGACGTCGAAGGCGAGGCGCTGGCCACGCTGGTCGTCAACAAGCTGCGCGGCGGCCTCAAGGTCGCGGCCGTCAAGGCGCCGGGCTTCGGCGATCGTCGCAAGGCGATGCTGGAAGACATCGCCGTGCTCACCGCCGGCCAGATGATCTCGGAGGATCTCGGCATCAAGCTCGAAAACGTCACCATCGACATGCTCGGTCGCGCCAAGCGCGTGCTGATCGACAAGGAAACCACCACGATCATCGACGGCGCCGGCACCAAGGCCACCATCCAGGCGCGCGTCGCCCAGATCAGGGGCCAGATCGAGGAAACCACCTCCGACTACGACAAGGAAAAGCTGCAGGAGCGGCTGGCCAAGCTCTCCGGCGGCGTTGCGGTGATCCGCGTCGGCGGTGCCACGGAGTCGGAAGTCAAGGAAAAGAAGGACCGTATCGACGATGCGCTGAACGCCACGCGCGCGGCTGTCCAGGAAGGCATCGTGCCCGGCGGTGGCGTGGCGCTGCTGCGCGCCAGGTCGGCGCTCAAGGGCCTGACGAGCGCCAATGCCGATGTCACCGCGGGCATCTCGATCGTGCTCCGGGCGCTCGAAGCGCCGATGCGCCAGATCGCTGAGAATTCCGGCGTCGAAGGGTCGATCGTCGTCGGCAAGCTTGCCGACAGCAAGGACCACAATCAGGGCTTTGACGCCCAGAACGAAGTATATGTCGACATGATCAAGGCAGGCATCGTCGATCCGGCAAAGGTGGTGCGCACGGCACTGCAGGATGCCGGCTCGATCGCAGCGCTTTTGATCACCGCCGAAGCCATGATCACCGACATTCCTCCCAAGGATGCCGCACCTTCACCTAGCGGCGGCGGCATGGGCGGAATGGGATACTGAGACCTTGGCGCCAGGAGAAGGCCGTGCGTGAACCGACGTTGCTCCCGGTGTTCGGCAGGCTTGGGGTCGCCGGTCGCCATTGGGCGGCTCCAATTTTCGCCAGCGACGAATTTACGCTTGGAACCAATCGGGCAATGACGCGACTGGTACAGCGTTGTTGCCGACATATGCCGACACGATATCGGCAGTCAGCGCGACCAATAGGGTCTGTGAGGTCGCTGGTTCATTTGCCACGCAATGGCTCCTGGATTTAAGGGAACGGAATCTCTACCGAGTTTCAGCGAAAATGCCAGCTTGGCACGACGTGATTTGCGGCAGATGGCATCGCCTAATTGGCCACCAGACCGCCTCCTTAGGCTTGAGGTCTCGTCCTTCGACGGTTATCGGCCGGGATGGAACATTAGCGTTCCACGAAAGTTCTACGACTGAGGCAATCTGGTCAGGGAAATTGGTGCACTATTCACCGCATGTTTTTGTCCGCAAACTGCAGATCATTTCGGACATTACACCATCGGACGTCAAAATCCTGGAAAGCATTCCCGTGCAACAGAGGGCTTTCCATGCCAACCAAGATATAGTGCGCGAGGGAGATCGGCCCACGCAATCCTTCGCGGTTTTAGAGGGCATGGTGGGATCCACAAAAATCACTGGTGAAGGCAAACGGCAGATCACGTCGTTTTTTATCCCGGGAGACATTCCTGATCTGCACGGAATGCACTTGACTGTTTTGGATTGTGCCTTCACCTCACTCACGCCTGCCAGAGTGGGCTTCATGCGCCATGACGCGCTTCGAGCAATTTGCGACCAACACGCCTCGATAGCAAATATCCTTTGGCGTGCCACGCTTGTGGATGCGGCGGTATATAGAGAGTGGGTCACTAACCTTGGGCGGCGCGACGCCTATGCCCGAATGGCTCACATTCTGTGCGAATTCATTTTCCGCCTTCACTCAATGGGTCTCATTGCGGACCATGTGGCCAACCTTCCGATCACGCAGGGTGCGCTTGGGGACGCGTTGGGGTTATCAACCGTCCACGTGAACCGAGTGCTCCAGGAGCTTCGGCGCAACGAGTTGATATTCACCGAGGGCACGCGATTCCATGCAGTGGACTGGGCTGGGCTCGTTCGAGCCGGAGATTTTGAGCCCACCTATCTGCACCAAAGGGTCGGGACAGGATTGCAATAGGCAAGGTTGCCGCGATTGCGCGATTCTTCTTCGATAGTGGAGATCACAGCCCGTTCTGTCAGATGAGGTAGGTTTCGAATTTGACGGGATCGAAGGGGTTCGTCGAGAGGGTATCTCGGACCATTACCTAACCGTACCCGTCGGCTCGACCACGACGGCGCCTTCAGCGCACGGACCACCGCCGCCACCGTCCTGGCGTCGGCGCCACGGCCGACGCGCATGGCGACGCCGTCAATCTCCAGCTCGATCACGCCGGCTTCTTCACGGCCTTCCGCTTCGGTGTAGATTGACCTGCCACTGAGTTTTTCCTCCACCTGGAGTTAGAGTCCGGCCTCGATTGAAGGACGGACAGATGAAGCGGAAG
>NZ_JARTVT010000071.1:0-4488 GCF_029625685.1 Mesorhizobium sp. WSM4976 | reverse complement strand
GGTTACTGTTCAGTCCGCTATTGAACGCGTCATAGTCCTGCAGCGCGAGGTTGAAGGCCATGTTGACGGGCTGGCCGGCGTTGAAGGTTGAGACCGACACCGCGCCCATATCGAAGGAGTCCTTGTTGTTGTAGACAGTGCCGATATTGGTCGCCTCCAGACGATCGAAGCCGGTAGCCGTGCTGACGAGGATGAACTCTCCCGGCGCAAGCTTCAGACCTGCCAGATCTACGCCATTGGTGTCGCCCGTTGGCGCGAAGTGCGCCGTCACTGTCTGGCTGACGCCGCCAGCAGTGAAGCTCTGCGTGTCCAGGGCTGGGAGTTCGCCTAGTTTGAAATCGGCGAGGGGGGAGCCGGTGATGTGGCCGCTGCTGTCCTCAGTCACGATCTTGACCTCGGTGATCTTCTGTTGGTTGGTGTCTGTCGTCTGTAAGGTCGTGGCCGATGTCGGAACGTCGAAGGCGTCGAGGCGGATGTCGACTGTCTTTCCATTCGGACTGACCTGGCTCAGCGTGAAGCCTGAGTTGTTGACCTCGTAATGATCGAGGAAGCTCAGCGTGCTGAGCGACTTCAGGGCCGTCGTGGAGGTGATCGAGTGCACGTTGTCGACGAAGTCGAGGCGGATGGCCTTGCCGGGCGCGACCGCCTGCTTGTCCGTGCCGACGCCGATCGAGCTTGGATTGACCGTATCGACGCCGGGGTTGAGCCCGGTGAAGACGACCGACTTGCCGGGGCTGACGGGCTGTTTCGTCGTCGGGTTGAACGGCAGAGAGAACCAGGCGTAGTTGCCGGCCGGCACGTCCGCGAAGTCGCTGAAGGTGAAGCTTGAGCCGTTCCCGATCGCCTGGAGCATGTTGTAGGTATAGGTGCTGGCGTCGGGATCGAGGGTGATCGTGAAGACATCGTCCGCCGCATTGGCGCCGGTCGGATCGGTCGTCGCCGTCAGCGTGCCGGTGCCGAACCCGAACAGGTGAATGTCGTTCCCGCCGGCTTGCAGGGTCTGGCTGGTGCCGCCGATCGTGCCGGTCAGAAGGTCACCGTCCGTGCCGCCGGTGAAGGTCAGAGCGCCGAAGCCGTCTGCGCCGGCGTGTTCCTTGATGGTGAGCGACGAATTTGGATCGACGGTCCCGTCGGAGGGGTCCGTGTTGATCAGATTTCCGGTGAAGCTCTGGCCGGCGGCATCCTGCACGTTGTCGCCACTGACGATAGCCTCCGGAATGAAGTTCACAGGCACGTCGTCGATGACTTTCACCGTCAGCGCCCCCGTGGCGGCGGTGGCAATGTCGCCGGCCGCGAAATTCGGGTTGTCGGCATCGGCCGCCAGGATCAGCCCGCTGAAGTCGATGACGGTGTTGCTGGCGTCGTTCGCGCCCGGTCCGTGATCGACCGGAGCCGAGAGCGTGAAGGTCCAGTTTCCGCTCGTGTCCAACGTCAGCGTGAACACCGTCGCGCCACCGGATCCCGTCGCAGTCAGGGTCGTCCCGTCGAGGGAGACGCTGTAGCTCAGCGGCGTGCCCCCCGACACGAGACTTTGGCTCGTCAGGCTCGAAAAGTCGCTCGACAGCTTGTAAGAAAGCGGCGTGTCGGCGCCCGGATTGAACAGGGTCGTCACCGAGCCGCTCGCCGTCGCGCTGCCATCCTTGTCCGGAAGCAGATTGGCCGAGAGCGCATCTTCATCGACCTCCTTTGCAACCTTGCTGGTGCTCGCGCTCGGCACGCTATCCTCGAAGATGATGTGCGAGCCGACTTGGCTGGTGTCGGTGGTCGTGTTCGTCTGGGTTTCCGTGACGTTGAGGATGTCGAAGCCGGGCGTGTTGCCGGGAGGCAAGACGTTCTCGACCACAAACTGATCGAACTGAGCGCCGCCCAGGGTGGTGAACGCGATTTTCTCCCCGGCGGTGAGGCCGTGGACTTCGCCGGTGAGGTTGCCGCCGCCGTCCGTAACGAAGGTGATGCCATGATTGCCAGTGGTCTGTGTCGATGAAGCGATCAAGACACCGCTGCTGTTGTAGACATCGATTTCACCTAGCTGGACGCTTGTGGATGTGTCCGTCTGCGTGGTGCCGAATGTGGTGGCGGTAGCGGGTTCGTTCTGGGCGATGATCTTGAGGTTGATCAGGCTGTTTGTGGGGGTCACCTGGCTGATGTCGAAGCTCGCTCCTGTTCCTTCGATATAAACGAGGCTGTTGAGCGTGCCGTCGGAAAGGAATGTCTTGTCCTTGGTGTTGCCGCCGGTGAAGCTCGACACGAAATCGAAGCGCAGGGCCTTGCCGGGAGTGATCGACTGGCTGTCGCTGCCGTCGCCGCTCGAACTGGTGTTGACGGTGTCTGGATTGGACGTGCTGGCGTCGAGCCCGGTGACGATGACGGTCGATGTGCCGTCGGTGCTGGTGAACGGCAGCCAGTAGTTCTGGCCGGGTTGCTTGGTGCCGATGTTGAACGACGAGGTGGAACTGGACGATCCGCTGACGTAGACGAGGTTGGAGAGATCGAGGGTGTTCGCGTCCTCGCCCACCGAGGGGTTCGTGTTTGTAAGGGCTTCGTACTGCACGACCCAGATCGTGGCGCCCCCGTTTGTCGGCTGCAGCAGGATCGCGAAGGCGACCGTGCCGTCCGCCTCTTTGCCGAGCACGATGTCCGGATTGCTCAGGTCGGAATAGAGGTAGATCTCGTTGCCATCAATGGCCGTAAAGCCGGTGTCGACGCCGTTCAACGCTCCGCCGGTACTGTCGGTGAGCTTCAAATTCTGGTCGGTCGTGCTGACGATCGTGTCCTCGGAGATGCCGATCGCTGCGGTCGTGCCGCTGCCTGCGTTCGTCGTTGTATCGGGATAGATGCCGAGCGCCGTCAGCCTGTCCCCCAGCGATGACAAAATAGTGGTCTGGAAAGTGTTTAGCGTGACGTTGTCGTCGGAGTCTGTGGCGTCGGTGTCTGTCGCAAGAGTTGTCAGTCCTAGGTTTTCGTCCTCAATGACGTTGCCGGTGATGGTAAGTGACATGGTGTGTCTCCCTGCTCAGCGGCGAATGCGCCGCGGCGTTGCTGTTTCGCAGTCTCGATTTCCGATGTTCACTGAACCCATCCGCGTGGGATGGGGCCTGCACGAAGTCGGCCGGGTGAGCGGCAGTCCGCCCGAACCCTCGCGACTTGAGAGATATTGCAGCATGGCGCAGTGCGGCCTCGCGGGCGGATCAACATGACCGTCCGTGCGGTCGGAGGGCTCGTCGACAACGATGTCTCGGGTCAGGATGTCGATCGCCATCGAGACTCTCCCTGGTTTCAAAGCGGCTGGCGCTGTAATCGGCCCAACGCCCGGCAACCGGCCGCACGGACGCACATCCGCGGGCCGGAGCCAGCGCTGCGCGCCATCGTTAAAGGAAACTGGAGTTCTGGATTGACTTCAGGGGGTAGAGGGTACCGGGAGAGCCGCCGCTGCCCCTCCTCGCCATGCCCCCTTAGGCATTGCTGGGGGGATGCGTCCTGAGCGCATCGGTGGCCCACCAACGGCGGGCACCAAGGATCGACAATGAGGGCATACTCAACCCCGCCCCTCTCCACCAGGCATTGACTGCCTGTACGCCTCCCGCTCAAAACATGAGCCCGAGAACATTACGCTCATTTTAGCAAAGTTAAATATTAATTCGCTCGCCGACCTGTGGTAAATGGTACCTTAGCCACGGGGACTTTTGTCCCACCCCTGTTCGATAGCGCCAGAAATGCTATCGAACGCGCAGAGACTCGCGCTAGTCTTCTGTTGGGGCATGCTGTGCTTAGGCGCACCGACCAGTGGCATCCCGCCGTAGCTTCCCGCTACGGTATGCGCCTAACCGGTCCGGCACCTGCGGTGGCAGGCTATTTTGAATTTCCAGGGATAACGGCCGGCCTTCCGAATTCAATCCTGATCTGCATGATCTGATTGCCATCGAAGTCGCGAACTGTACACGCCAAGTCGCGATATCCAGGGGGCGGCGGCCCGGCCACTAGCTTGCGGACCATTTCCATTGCCCTTTCCTTGGCCGACTCGGCGCCCAGCAGCAGGGCTCCGCGCGCGTCGTGATAGACATCTCCAGTATCGGAAAGATCGAAGAAGAACCTAGGCATGGCGGCTTATAATAGCAGAATGCGGAAAAGGTTCAGCGGCCTTTGAGGCTTCAGAACCGCGCGGGCTAGCACCTGGCCTCGGGGATCAGGCAGCAAGCGGGCGGCCTGACCTGCTCCCCGTTTTGTCCGCGCCTATAAGTTAGCCCTGTCCGCGGTTTTGAGGTGCTCCCCGTCTTTGGATCGCCCCGGGCCGGAACTTCCGGGGTGTTTGGCTCAGGTGAGGTGCTCCCCGTCTTTGGATCGCCCCGGGCCGGAACTTCCGGGGTGTTTGGCTCAGGTAGCGGAAGCCGCCGATGAGCCTTTCATGAGCGATATCGGCGGCTTGTTGCCGATCGCGCTGTGGGGTCGGACGGTATTGTACAACTCGACGACTTAACACCCACGGGACTG
>NZ_JARTVT010000070.1:0-4676 GCF_029625685.1 Mesorhizobium sp. WSM4976 | reverse complement strand
GCCGAAGCCGCGATCTGGGCGCGCGACAATATGAGGAAGCCCTTGATCGCCTACATCGCCGGCCTGTCCGCCCCGAAAGGCCGCCGCATGGGCCATGCCGGCGCGATCATCTCCGCCTTCGGCGAATCAGCGCAGGAAAAGGTGGAGATCCTGAAAGAGGCGGGCGTCGTCATCGTGCCGACCCCGGCTGCATTTGGCTCGACGGTCGCGAATGTGCTTGGGCAAAAGAAAAAGGTCGCCTGAGCGACTACGGTCGTCCTTCCGATCGACTAGGAAAATTCAGATGAGACCACGCGTTATAGTCACGCGCCGCTGGCCCGCGACTGTCGAGCAGCTACTTTCTCAGCGGTTTGACACAACGTTCAATCGGCATGATACACCGCTGACTTCCAACGAGCTCAGGGCTGCGTTCCGGGATTTTGAAGCGGTTTTGCCGACGGTCAGTGACCATTTGTCGGCAGCCGTCTTCCCTGAAGCCAAGGTTCGAACCAAGGTCATTGCCAATTTCGGCGTTGGTTTCAGTCACATTGACACCGACGCTGCACGCAAGCATGGCATCGTGGTGACCAACACGCCCGGTGTGCTGACCGATTGCACTGCCGACATCGCCATGTGCCTGATGCTCTCGGTGGCCCGTCGTGCAGGCGAGGGGGAACGTCAGTTACGCGCCGGCGAATGGCCCGGTTGGTGTCCGACGCACATGATTGGCTCGAAGGTCTCCGGCAAAACGCTTGGGGTCGTTGGAATGGGCCGGATCGGCAAAGCGACCGCCCGACGCGCGCGGTTCGGCTTCGGTATGGACGTGGTCTTTTACAATCGCTCCAAAGTGGATGATGAGGAAATCGTTGCCATAGAAGCCAGGCAACTGTCGAGTTTGGAAGAGGTGCTGGCAGAGGCGGACTTCGTGTCGCTCCATTGTCCTGGCGGTGCTGAGAACCGGCAGCTTATCAACGCCTCCCGCTTGGCTGCGATGAAGCGTGGTGCCTTCCTCATCAACACCGCCCGCGGTGATGTGGTGGACCAAAACGCCTTGATCGACGCGCTAATGCGCGGCGAGATCGCCGGCGCAGGGCTGGACGTCTTTGACGGCGAACCTCAAATTCCTGAGCCGTTGAAGCACATGGAAAACGTCGTGCTTTTGCCGCACCTCGGCAGCGCGACCAAAGAAACCCGTGTGGCCATGGGAATGCGGGCAGTAGAGAACCTTGTCGCGTTTTTCGACGGGCGCCCGGTGCCGGATCGGATCGTGTGATGAGCATCGACAGTTCGGCTTCAAGTCTGGCTGAGCTTCGGATGCTGGCCATTCACCTGTTTCGCCAAGGCATTGCCGCATCCGATCCCGAGTCGGCGGTCGCGTGCGCTTTGAAAGCGAGAGAGCCCGACATCGCCGCCGCCCGCAGCGTCATCCTGATTGCGCTGGGCAAGGCGGCGTGTCTGATGGGAAGGACGGCGCTGCGATTCGTCGGGGACAAACTGCGTAGGGCATGCGTGGTCACCAATCGCGAAAACGTGTTGGACATCGAGGGCATTGAGATCATGGTCGGCGGTCATCCGCTGCCGGACGAGGGAAGCCTGAAAGCTGCCAGGGCGATTGAAGAGGCGGCGCGGTACGCGTCGCCCGAAGACCTCGTGCTGCTGCTGATTAGTGGCGGGGGCTCAGCCATCGTCTGCGCGCCTGCGCCGGGCATTTCGCTTGCCGATAAGGTGGCACTTAACGAAGCCCTGGTTCGTTGTGGCGCCGACATTTTTGAGATCAACGCAGTAAGGCAGATCTTCTCAAGACTGAAGGGCGGGCGTCTCGCGGAACTGACCTCAGGCGTTAGGACGCTGTCGCTGGTACTCTCGGACGTGCCCGGCGACGATCTCGCCACAATCGCCAGCGGTCTCACGGCAAAGCCCACGACCGGCGTTTCCGATGCCGTCATTGTTCTTCGACGTCACAACCTGCTTCAGTCGTTGCCCCTGAGCTTGCGGAGGCGACTGGACGATCTGTCCGCTGGCGAAGATCGAGCATGTGCGAGCTTCGATCATGTCGAAAATGTCGTGATCGGCAGCAACGCAATCAGCCTGCAGCGCATGATGGATAGCGCCAAAGAGCACTGTCCCACGGTGGTCAAGGCCGCTGCCTGGCTGAACGGAGATGTCTCGGAAGCGGCCCATGCCCTTCACCGCCTAGCCATGTTGGCGGTGAAGCAAGAGGGACCGGTGGCAATTGTCGCCGGAGGAGAGACGACTGTGAAGGTACGCGGCAGCGGGAGAGGAGGACGCAACCAGGAATTTGCTCTACAGTTTGCCCTTCTAAATGAACGACAGCCGATCCGGCGGCCCTGGGTCTTTCTGAGTGGCGGCACCGACGGTCGGGACGGGCCGACAGACGCGGCGGGCGCCCTTGTCGATACCGGATCAGCAGAACGAATGCGCCGGCGTGGGTGCAAGCCGGAAGCTCACTTGAGTAACAACGATTCGTACCATGCATTGGCGGCTGCAGGCGATTTGCTTCTGACCGGGTCTACAGGAACAAATGTCGCCGACCTGCAAATTCTACTGATGCAATAGGCAAGGTTTGCCGAGGCGTTGATGAGGGCACCATTTGTACCGTATCGAAGATGTAAAATCGGTCACATTCTGCAAGCGGCGTCCAAACAATGGGCAGGCCGTCGATTAACACGAAATCTTCTTACGCTTGGGTCGCTGCGGATATACAGGAGCTAGCTCCTCTGGGGCTGTTGGCGTCGGAAGAACAAAGATGAACGTGTGTCGACGAGCGGAAACAGGATTTCGTTATCCGCGGAAGTCGGGCGGCGGATCGCGCAAAGCAACCTTGTTCCGGCGGTCTTCGTAGTATGGCAGTCGTAGCTGCGGCGCGGAAATCTGTTTGTTGTAATTATACCGCAAGAAGGGACTGTTTTGCTGGCAGGCACCTCGCGTCACAAAATGCCTTGACAGAAATCGGGAGAAGAAAATAAGAAGGGCAATGCAGCGGGCTAGCTGCATCGGAATTGGGGTATTTGAAGCCCCCGACTGGCGCGGTAGCGCCGTCGGGGGCTTTTTGCTTTGCGCGCTAGGAGGAGAAAATCGCGATGAAGAAGACTCCGTTTTACGAAAAGGGCCTTGAGTATGGGGCCAAAATGACCGAGCTATTTGGCTACTTCCTCCCCTGGGAGTACAGCGTCGGGCATCCCCGGGAGCACTTGGCTACCCGCGACAGCGTTTCACTATGTGATCTGGATTATATGGCAGAGTTCGTGATCGAAGGACCCGATGCGCTTCGGTTTATCCAGATGCTCGCCACGAACGATTATTCTAAGAAGACGGTCGGCTCCGTGCAGTACACAGCAATGTGTGACGAAGACGGTCAGATGATCGACGACTGCACGATCTGGTGCCTGGATAAGGCCAAGTACATGATCATCAGCGGTTCAGAAGACGACTTCACTTGGATTTGCAAACAGGCGAAATCGTATAACGTGACCACCACCAACGTGACCGATAAGCATACAACCCTTGCGCTGCAAGGGCCGAAGGCCAATCGCGTCCTGCAGCCATTGGTAGATATCGACCTGTCGACCATAGGCTATTACCGCTTCAGGCCGGCAAAAATTTCGGGGATCGAGTGCATCATCGCGCGCATGGGCTACACGGGTGAAGCCGGTTTCGAACTCCATTTCAGTTCCAGTGAAGGGCCAGCCGTCTGGAATCTCGTCATGAAGGCTGGCGCGCCCTATGAGATTGTTCCATGTGGCCAGGCTGCTTTGGAGAGCCTGCGTCAGGAAGCCGGATATCTCTTGGTCGGCAAGGATCATGATCGTCTTACCAACCCCCTCGAAGCCGGCATCGGCTTTGCCGTGAAGTTTGGAAAAGAGGATTTCATAGGCAAGGCCGCTTTGCAGCGAATCGTCCGAGACGGGGTAACCCGCCGGATGGTGTGGCTCGACATTCCGTCCGGCGACGTGGCTGAAACCGGCGACAAAATTGTTGTCGGTGAGCGCGAGATCGGATCAGTCACCAGCGGGTCCTTTTCGCCGACCAGAAAGCGGGGAACCGCCATGGCTTATGTCGATCCGGCCCACGCCGTTCCGAGCCTGGACGTTGCCGTCGTGTTTGGGAATGGCAACCGAGCGGATGCGAAGCTGTCTGTAATGCCGCTGTATGATCCAGGTGACACCCGAACCAAGAGTTTCGCCTAATCTAGGCGTTGAAAGCTTCCCCCAATACAGCTGGGAAGCTTTTAGCGACGTAGTTTTTGTTGATGGGTCGCCGCTTATTAGACTGACAGGTGGGCCATTGAGGGTTTAGTGCTAGGCCTTTAGACCAGCCTTATCTCATTGCACCTGCTGGTCGAGGGATATCGGCCGCAAATTTGCTTCACCAAAGCACGTCGAACCTTAATGCTCGCGGTTGGTTGCGCCCGACCGATAACGATCACGCTTTTGGTGGCGAATAGGGTCGCTCCGTTCCCGAACGGCCGTCGCTTCTTGAACCATCGCGATCCAGCGCTGCCGGATCGAACACCATTCCGGAGGGAAACATGGCCGAAGTGAAGTCCGACATCGAGATTGCGCGCGCCGCCAGGAAGAAACCGATCCAGGAGATCGGCGTCAAAATCGGCATCCCGACCGAGCATCTGCTGCCCTATGGTCACGACAAGGCCAAAGTGTCTGCCGAGTTCATCAAGT
>NZ_JARTVT010000007.1:213960-267037 GCF_029625685.1 Mesorhizobium sp. WSM4976 | reverse complement strand
CCCTCCCCCCCCCGCCCCCCCACCACCCCCCCCCCACCCCCCCCCACCCCCCCCCCCGACCCCGCCCCCCCGCCCCCCCCCCACCCCCCCCCCCGGGGGGGGGCCCCCCCCCCCCCCCCCCCCCGCTTTTCCTGGAATTGCAGTCAGATCTTCTGCTTCACGCCGTCCTTCGAAGGCATCAGGTCGACGCCGTTGAGCTTGCCGATATGGGTGGCGAGCATCGGCACATATTGCTCTGCGGGACCGGCGGCATGGGCCGTCGCGAACGAATTCTTGGTGGCGTTGCCGAGCGGGTTGGCGATGCCGGCGGCGCCCGCCATCGATTCCAGATAGGTCAGGTCCTTGAAGGCATTGGCAATGGTGAATTTATGCGCGGCGCGGTCGCCGTCCAAAGTCCAGCGCATGAAGGTCTGGTAGAAGCCGCAGTCCATGCGGCCGTTGCGGATGACGCTGTCGAAGCGCGCCGGCGAGATGCCGACCTTCTGCGCCAGCGCCAGGGCCTCCGAATAGATCGCCGCATAGCCCAGCGAGACGAAGTTGTTGAGCAGCTTCATGCGATGGCCGTCGCCGGTGTCGCCGATATGGACGATGCGGCCGGCCCAGGTCTCGATCACAGGCTTCAGCCTGGCGAACACCGCGTCCGGCGCGCCGACCATGGCGTCAAGCGTGCCTTCCCAGGCTTCCTTCGGCGTGCGGCTGAGCGGCGCGTCGACATAGTCGACGCCGAGGGCCTTGAGTTCGGCGGCCAGGGCCACGGTCGAGACAGGGTCGGAGGTCGAGCAGTCGACGACCACCGAACCCTTCCTGAGACCTTCCTTCAGTCCGCCCGGACCGCGGACGATCGCCTCCACCTCACGCGAGCCGGTGACGCAGATGAAGACGATGTCGGAAGCCGCCGCCACCTCCCGTGACGTACCCGCTTCCCTGGCGCCGCGTCCCAAGAGGTCTTCCGCTGGCTTGCGGTTCTTGCGGCCAAGAAAGGTCAGCCGATAGCCCTTGTCGACGATGTTCTTGGCGATGCCGTGCCCCATCAGGCCTAGGCCGATGAAACCGATGTTCTCGCGGGCAGCGGTGGTGCTCATGTCGTCTCTTCCCTGTTTCGTGGTGACGGGCGCCCGCGCGGCGGGCATTTGAGAAGGTTTCCGCGGATCGCGGTTGGCAAGCGATTGCGGAATACCCTATTGTCTGACAATACACATAATCCCTGAGCCTTGTGGAGAGCAAAATGACGAAGCGGATCATGTTCACCGGCGGCAGCGGCAAGGCCGGCCGGCATGTCGTTCAGTATCTGGTCGAACATGGCTGCCAGGTGCTCAACATCGACAACAGGCCGCTCGACAATCCGAAGGTACGCACGCTGATCACCGACATCACCGACAGCGGGCAGGTGTTCAACGCACTGTCGAGCTATATGGGCCTGCACGAATTCGATCCGTCGCTGAGAGCCCAACCGGTCGATGCGGTGGTGCATTTCGCGGCGATCCCGCGCATCATGATCACGCCGGACAACGAGGTGTTCCGCATCAACGCGATGGGCACCTACAATGTCATCGAAGCGGCGGTGAAGCTCGGCATCCGCAAGGTCATCATCGCCTCTTCGGAGACGACCTACGGGCTGGTCTTCGCCAACGAGCCGCGCAATCCCACGCATTTTCCGCTTGACGAGGACTACGACGTCGACCCGATGGACTCTTACGCGCTGTCCAAGATCGTCAACGAGAAGACGGCGCGCGCCTTCGCGCTGCGCAGCGGCGCCGATATCTATGCGCTGCGGATCGGCAACGTCATCGAGCCGCACGAATACACTCTGTTCCCGAAATGGTTCGCCGATCCCGGCTTCCGCAAGCGTATCGCCTGGAGCTACATCGATGCGCGCGATCTCGGCCAGATCACCTTGCGCGCCATCGAGAAGGATGGCCTGGGCTACCAGGTGTTCAACGCGGCCAACGACGATACCTCGTCGGACCTGCCGACGGCGGAACTGTTGAAGCGTTTCTATCCGGGCGTGCCGGTCAAGGCCGAACTCGGCGAATATGAGACGCTGCTTTCGAACCGCAAGGCGCGCGGCGTGCTCGGCTTCCGGCCTGAGCACAGCTGGCGCAAATACGTTAAAACCGCCTGAGGCGAGGCCAAATGCCGGCTGATCTGTGCACATCTGCGCAGGTTGCGGCAAAGCGGGCCTGCCATGCTTGACAGGCTCTGAAAACGGGATTTGGTGGACCTATGCGGTACGCGAAGCCGAATAATGAAAAAAAGCTGATGAAGACGGCGGCCGCGGAGCGTACGGCCGGCTTCCGTCGGGCCGACGCGCCACGCATCCCCGGCGCCAGCGTGCACACGTCGCTGGCCAGCGAAATCGGGCTTCGCATCGTGCGCGGCGATTATCCGCCGGGCACCATCCTGCCCAATGAAGCAAAATGGTCGGAGACCTTCGACGTCAGCCGCTCGGCGGTGCGCGAGGCGATCAAGATGCTGATGGCGAAGAGCCTCCTGGCGTCGCGGCCGAAGATCGGCAGCTGGGTCGAACCGAAGGAACGCTGGAACCTTCTCGACCGCGACGTGCTGTCCTGGTACGCGACGTCGCCGGATCGCGAGGTTTTCCTGAAGACGGTGCAGGAATTCCGCCACATCATCGAGCCGGAGGCGGCGGCCTTCGCCGCGATGCGACGCACCGACGAGCAGATGGCCGAGATCAGCCAGGCCTGCCGCGAGATGGGCGAGGCCACTAACCTGCAGGAGCGCACCCGCGCCGACACGCGCTTCCATCTCGCGATCCTCAGGGCTTCGGGGAACGACCTCTTGGTGCCGTTGGGCGTGCTGATCGAATCCGCTTTCGACCACCTCTTCACATACACGACGCGCGAGCTGGACGATCTGCAGCATGTCCAGAAGCTGCATGAGGCGATCGAAAGAAATATCCGCCTGAAAAGGCCGGATGCGGCGCGCAACGCGGTCCGCAAGTTGTTGGCCAACACCGACGAAGTCATTCAATCGCGTTAGGGTCGGTCAAGGCCTGGCAGATCTAATGCTGATTCTGCTTCTCGCGGCCGAAGGCGACGCGCAGCTCGTCCTTTGCCTTTTCCAGCACTTTTCTGCGCTCTTCGGGCAGGTTCTTGCCGGCACGATTGATGTAGAAATTCAGCATCGACATGGCGGATTGAAACGGCTCGGCCTTGCGACGATCGCTGTGCTCGGCCGAGCGTTTCAGAGAGGCGGCGATCTTCCTGGCGTCGTCGAATTCGAAGACATGCTCCTCGAGATCCAGCGCATCGCTGTGCTCGGTCACGTCAGCCGACCATTTCTTCTTTGCTGTCATGGCGAGACTCCTTTCTTGAGGCAAAACTCCAGGAAATGCGGCGGGTTCCCGGTTCTGGTGCCACGGATTCGCCGGTCGTGGCGCTGCTCGGCCCGGCAAATGCGCCGATAGTTGAGGCCGAACAGCCGACTTCGAGAACAGCGGACAGGAACGCCTTGACGACGATCGCCAGCAATGCAGCGCCCCCGGGCATAGACAGCGCTTATGCCTGGACGAGGCTGGCCATTTCGGTGTTGCTGGCGACCATAGGGGGCGTCGGCATGTGGGCGGTGGTCGTCGTTCTTCCGGCGGTCCAGGCCGAGTTCGGCGTCGATCGCGCCGCAGCCTCCATGCCTTACACCGCGACCATGGTTGGTTTTGCGGCCGGCAATGTGCTGGTCGGGCGCGCCATCGATCGTATCGGTTACTGGATCCCGGCGCTTTTTTCCTCAACGGCGCTGGCTGCCGGCTTCCTGCTGGCGTCGCTCTCCAGTTCGATCCTGCAGTTCACCTTCGCTCAAGGCTTTCTGATAGGGTTGGGGACATCGGCGATTTTCGGACCGCTGATCGCCGACATCTCGCACTGGTTCAATCGTCGGCGCGGAGTTGCGGTGGCTGCGGCTGCGTCCGGCAGCTATCTCGCCGGAACGGTCTGGCCGGCGATCATACCGCCGCTGATGAGGGCGGAGGGCTGGCGCTTCACCTATCTGGCAATCGGCATCGCGTGCCTGGTGACGATGGTGCCGCTGGTTCTGATGCTGCGCCGGCGTGCTCCGGTGGTTGTGGCAGGCTCGCCAGGCACGCGCCTGGTCCAGCCGATTGCATTGTCGCCGGCGGCACTTCAGGTGCTGCTGGTGATAGCTGGTCTGGGCTGCTGTGTGGCGATGTCGATGCCGCAGGTGCATATCGTCGCCTATTGCATGGACCTCGGCTATGGCGTCGCGCATGGCGCCGACATGCTTTCGATCATGATGGCAGCCGGCGTCGTCAGCCGCCTCGCTTCCGGTTTCGTCGCCGATCGGATCGGCGGGGTGAAGACCTTGCTGATCGGTTCGGTTCTGCAATGCCTGTCGCTGTTCTTCTACATTCCCTTCGACGGGCTCGCCTCGCTCTACGTCGTCTCGCTGGTGTTTGGCCTGTCGCAAGGCGGCATCGTGCCTTGCTATGCGATCATCGTGCGTGAATACATGCCCGCCAAGGAAGCTGGCCAACGGGTGGGCATCGTCATCATGGCGACCATTTTCGGCATGGCTATCGGTGGCTGGATGTCGGGTTGGATCTACGACCTCACCGGTTCCTATTCGGCCGCCTTTCTGAACGGGATTGCCTGGAACCTGCTCAACATCCTGGTGATGCTTCTGGTGTTCTGGAAGGCAAGACGCAGCGTCGTCGTCGTGGCCTGACGGGCTCGTGCCGGCGCTTTTCCAGGAAGACGCTTCGGCTTGACAACAAATCGCGGCTGCGCGACGCCAAGGCCGATGAACGCGGTACAGGCCTGCGAGATGACGACACCAGGGTCAATGGCATTGCAAGCGCGCAGCGGGCGGGATTTGCTGCGCGAGGCTCGCCCTTGACCAAGCCGCGCTCCCGTCGCGGCGGCGGCCGTCCGACGATTGCCGATGTGGCGCGCAAGGCAGGCGTCGGCGCGATCACCGTCTCGCGTGCGCTGCGCGAGCCCGGACGGGTGTCGGAAGACCTTCGCCGGCAGATACAGGCCGCGGTCGACGAACTCGGCTACGTGCCCGACCCGAACGCCCGCGCGCTCGCCTCGGCGCGGGCCGAAGTGTTCGGCGTGCTGGTGCCTTCGCTCACCAACAACGTCTTCGCCGAGGTGGTGCGCGGCATCTACGACAGTCTTTCCGATAGCCCGTTCCGCATCCAGATCGGCAACACGCATTATTCGGGACTGGAGGAAGAGCGGCTGCTACAGGTCTTCGGATCGCAACGCCCGGCAGCGCTGATCGTGGCCGGCATCGACCAGACGCCCGGCGCGCGACGACTGCTGGAGAATGCCGGCTGCCCGGTCGTGCAGGTGATGGAGACCGGGCCCGATCCGGTCGACATGATGGTCGGCTTCTCGCATCTCGACGGCGGCAGGACGGCCACCGAGCACCTTCTGCAGGCCGGCTACCGCAAGATCGGCTTCATCGGCGCCAGGATGGATCCGCGTTCGCAGCGGCGCCTTGCCGGCTACCGCGCCGCCATGGAGGCTGCCGGGCTGTTCGATCCGCGGCTCATCACCACGACGCCGGTGCCGTCGAGCGTGAGCCTTGGGCGCCAGCTGTTCCGTGACGCGCTGGCCAAGATGCCGGTGCTGGACGGCGTGTTCTGCAACAATGACGATATCGCGCTCGGGGTTCTGTTCGAATGCCATCGCGCTTCCCTGGACGTGCCGAAGCAGATCGGCATTGTCGGCTTCAACGACCTCGACATGATGCAGGTGTCGTTTCCCTCGATCACCAGCGTGCGCACGCACCGCTATGAGATCGGCACCCGATCCGTCGGCATGGCGCTTGCGGCGATTGCCGGTAACCCACCGGAACAGCGCATCGTCGATCTCGGTTTCGAGCTCGTGCGGCGGGAGAGCACAGCGCGTTGAAAAGTCCGGAAAAATGTCGAGGGCGGCGCTTTACACATAGTGATGGTAGCGCTACCATTTGTCTGTAAAATCAACATTCGGCAAGATCGTGAGGCTGTTTATTATACATAAGCAACAGTCTGAGCTTGTTTATTATGTATAATATGATAGTTTTCTAAATTGCCAGGAACGCTGAGGGGGGAGAGGAGGATCAGGGCGACGTGGTCGTCCCTGTGGGCGTGTTCGGAGGGCAGAGGGTGCCGACCGTGAGCGCCAGGATTCATCACAAGCAGAACTGCAACTGGGAGGAATATCGATGATCAAGTCACTCGTTGGCGGCGTCATTGCCGCCACTGCATTCGTCATGCTGGGTTCGTCGGCGATCGCCGGACCCGAAGTGGTCAAGGGACCCGCGGCAGAGCCGGACTGTTTTGCCCCCTGGGCAGCCGACACGCAGTTTTTCAAATATCCGAACAAGGAGGGTCCCTACCGCATCGCGCTTGCCAACGGCTATATCGCCAACACCTGGCGCATCCAGATGATCCAGACGGCCAAGGCCTATGCGGCACAGCCGGATGTCGCCAAGAAGCTCAAGGAATTCAAGGTCGTGTCGACCGGCGAGGATGTGCCGGCGCAGATTTCGGCGATCAACAACTTCATCGATTCCGGCTTTGACGCCATTGTCGTCAACGCACAGAATCCGACCGCCTTCGGGCCAGTCATCAAGCGTGCCAAGGAGGCCGGCGTCGTGCTCGTCGCCTTCGACAACATCCTCGACACCAAGGATGCCATCAACGTCAATGTCGACCAGAAGGGCCTTGGCGAGCTCTGGGGCAAGTGGCTGGTCTCACATGTCCCGAACGGCGGCAAGGTGCTCGAAGTGCGCGGCGTTGCCGGCACCTCGGTCGACACCGATCGACACAACGGCATCCACGAGGTGCTGGATGCTTCCGGCAAGAAGTGGAATGTCACCGAGGTCGTCGGCAAGTGGGATGACGGTGTGGCGCAAAAGGCCACGGCCGACGCGATCGCCACCAGCGGGCCGTTCGACGGCGTTACCGGGCAAGGCGGCGACACCGGCATCGTGCAGGCGATGATCGACGCCAAGCATCCCTTCGTGCCCTTCGGTGGCGAGACGGAGAACGGCTTCCGCAAGTTCTGCGCCGCGCACGCCGCTGATGGACTGAAATGCTCGTCCGCCGGCACCGGCCCCGCACAGGTGGCGGTTGCCATCAAGACCGCGATCTCCGCGCTCGAAGGCAATGTCGTGCCGCAGTCGGTCAAGCTTCCCCTGGCCATTGTCGAGGATCCGAATTTCAAGGCTGGTCAGGACTTCTTCCCGGACCAGTCCGACAATTTCTTCGTCGGCAATTCCTTCCCGACCTGCGGCATCAATTTCACCGCGCAGGAAATCATGGGCCAGACCAAGGAAAACAAATAGTCTGACCGGACAGTGCCGCGGCGAGCCCGCGGCACTGTCCTCCTGTTCTCAACTCGAAACGGCCAGGGAGGGCTGATGGACGGCGCGGCTCCGCTCTTCCGCATGGAAGGCATCTCCAAGCGCTATGGCGGCGTGCGGGCCTTGGAGAAGGCCGACCTGACGGTCACCGCCGGCGGCATCCACGCCATTCTGGGCGAGAACGGCGCTGGCAAATCGACGCTGATCAAGATCATGGCGGGCGTCGTGGCGCCCGACGAAGGCACGATGACGCTCGACGGCCACGAGGTGAGCTTCGCCTCACCGGCGGCCGCCAACCAGGCTGGCATCGTCTGCATCTTCCAGGAACTGTCGCTCATCCCGGAACTGAGCGTCGCCGACAACATCGTCATTTCCGATCCGCCGAAACGCTTTGGCATGATCGACCGCAAGGCGCAGCGGCGCATCGCGGAGGAAGCGCTGGCGCGTGCAGGGGCTTCAGATATTCATCCCCGTGCCCTGGTCAAGGATCTGCCGCTGTCGCGCCGGCAGATGGTGGAGATCGCCAAGGCATTGGCTCGCAAGCCGCGGATCCTGATCCTCGACGAGGCAACCTCGGCGCTGACGGCGGCGGATGTCGCCAAGGTCTTCGAAGTGTTGAAGCGGCTGCGCTCGGAAGGGCTGGCGTTGCTCTACATCTCGCACCGCATGAACGAGATCGCCGAGCTCGCCGACCACTGCACGGTGTTCCGCAATGGTCGCAATGTCGCCAGCTACCCCGCGGGCTCGAAGAGCGACAATGAAGTGGTCGAGCTGATGATCGGCCGCGAATACAGCCATATCTTCCCGCCGAAACCCGGTCCAACCGCTGCCGCGACGACGGTTCTCGAAGCGCGCAACCTCTCCTGGGCCGACCGGCTGGACAATATATCGTTGAGCGTCAGGGCAGGGGAAGTCGTGGGCCTCGGAGGTCTCGACGGGCAGGGGCAGCGCGAATTGCTGCTTGCCTTTTTTGGCGTGCTGCGCGGTCTTTCAGGCGAGATCCTGATCGACGGGAAGCCCGTTTCGATCGCCAGCCCGACCGAAGCCAGCCACGGCCGCATCGGGATGGCGCTGATCCCCGAGGATCGCAAGACCGAGGGGCTGATGCTGCCGATGACGGTGCGCGAGAACCTGTCCTTCGCGGCGCTCGACAGGCTGTCGAAAGCCGGCATCATCGATCGCGTCGCCGAGCAGCGGCTGATCGACGACATGGTCGGGCTCTTGGCCATCAAGACGGCGGGTCTCGACATTCCTGTCGGCGCGCTCTCCGGCGGCAACCAGCAGAAGGTGGTGATCGCCAAATGGCTGATGCGGCAGCCGCGCATCATCCTGCTCAACGATCCCACGCGCGGCATCGACGTCGGCACGAAACAGGAGATCTATCAGTTGATGCGCAAGCTGGCCGATGCGGGCGCCGCGATCCTGTTCTATTCGACCGACTATGACGAGCTGATCGGCTGCTGCGACCGCGTTCTGGTGCTCTATGACGGCGCGGTCAAGCGCGAGCTGGTCGGCGACGGGATCACCGAGCACGCGCTGATCGCCAGCGCGCTCAACATCCATGGCGATGCTTCGCGCATCGAGCTAGGAGGGAAGGCGTGAAGGACTGGCGCTACTGGCTGGCCGAGCAGCGCGGGACGCTTCTGGCCCTCGGCATCTTCATCGTCATGTTCGCCATCTACAGCGCGAACCATCCTGCCGGCTTCACCGCCAATGTCGTGCAGACGGCCGCCAACAAGGGCGTGCTGCTGGCCTTCGTCGCCATGGCGCAGACATTGGTGGTGATCACCGCCGGCATCGACCTGTCGGTCGGCATGATCTTTACGCTCACCAACTGCATGGCTTCATGGCTGGTGATCGGCACCGGCCTGGAGACGGCGTTTGGCGTGCTGGTGGTGCTCGGCACAGGGCTCCTCTGCGGTGCGGTCAACGGCGCCATAGTCATCTACGGTCGGCTGCAGCCGATCGTCGCCACCATAGCCACGGGCGCCGTCTTCTTCGGCCTGGCGCTGCTTTTGCGACCGGTTCCCGGCGGTTCGGTCAATGAGGACCTTGCGGATTTCCTGACCGGGCGTTTCTTCGGCGTGGTGCCGGCGAGCTTTGTGGCGCTGCTCGTCATCGTGCTCGTCGTGTGGGTGCCGTTCAGTCGCTCCGAATTCGGGCGCGCCGCTTATGCGGCCGGTTCATCCGAGACGGCGGCTTACATGTCGGGCGTGCCGATCCGCAGGGGTAAGTTCCTGGCATATACGCTTGCCGGCCTGCTTGCGGCCATCGGTGGCCTGTTCGTGACCTTTTTCACCTATACGGGCGAGGCGGCCTATGCGAGCGGCAACGCCTACACGTTGTTTTCGATCGCCGCCGTCGTGCTTGGCGGCGTTTCGCTGTTCGGCGGCAAGGGCAGCGCCATCGGCGCGATCTTCGGCGCGCTCGCCTTCCGCACCATCGGCGACCTGCTGTTCGTCTTCGACTTCGATCCGCTCTGGCAGCCGCTGTTCCAGGGCGTTATCCTGTTGATCGCGGTCAGCCTCGGCGCTTTCGCGCTGTTTCGGGTCCGCAACCGGCTGGAGTGGTTCCTGTGAGCGAGACGACACTTGGCGGCATCGCAGGCCGCATGCCCAAGTTTCTGCGACGCGCCGATCCGGCTGTTATCACTGCCTTTGCCTGCATCGTGATCCTGCTTCTGCTCGGCAGCCTCTATTCGCGCAGCTTCCTGTCGCCGGAATATCTGTTGCAGCAATTGAAGGTCGCGTCCTTCCTCGGCGTCATCGCCACTGGCATGATGCTGGTCATCCTGCTCGGCCAGATCGATTTGTCAGTGCCGTGGTCCGTGGCTACAGGCGCGATGATGGCCTGCGCGGCCGCGGCCTATGGATCGGTCGGCGTCGCTTTGGCCATTCCTTTCGGGGTCTTGTGCGGTGTCGCGATCGGCCTCGTCAACGGCATCGGCGTCGCCTATCTGCGCATTCCCTCGATGATCATCACTTTGGCCACCAATGCCGTGGCGCAAGGGCTGATGGTGGTCTATACGGGCGGTTTCTCGCCACAGGATTCAGCGACGTCGGCGATGCGCTATCTGGCAACCGGGTTCACCATTCCGGGCGTTCCCAACGCCGTCATCATCTGGGCGCTGATCGGCGCCGCGACGGTGTTCGTGCTCACCCGCACCAGCTTCGGCCGCGCCGTCTACGGCATCGGCAATCGTGAGCGCGCCGCCTATCTTTCCGGCATCGACACGCGCCGCATCGTGCTGATCGCCTTCGCCGTCTCCGGCGGCCTGTCGGCTTTTGGCGGCGTGCTTTTGGCTGGCTATGCGTCCAAGGCGGCGCAGTCGATGGGTGACGCCTATCTGCTGCCGTCGATCGCCGCCGTCGTGCTGGGCGGCACGTCGATCCTCGGCGGGCGCGGCTCCTATCTCGGCACGGTTGCGGGCGTGATCCTGATCACGCTCCTGCAATCCATCCTCTCGGTCATGCAGATGCCCGAGGCGGGGCGGCAGATCATCTATGGCGTCGTCATCGTCGCCATGCTTCTGCTCTACGGGCGCGCGCCGGCAAGCCGCTGACCGTGGATAGTGCAGGTGCAAGACCGCAGCTTCGCATGACCGATCTTCGGACAGCGCAGGCCATCGTCGTGATGGGCGTTGCCGGCTGCGGCAAGACGGCTGTCGGCGAGGCGGTTGCCGAGGCCCTCGGCGCCGACTTCATCGAAGGAGACCGGCTGCATCCGCCGGAGAATGTGGCGCGCATGGCGCGCGGCGAGCCGCTGACGGATGCGCTGCGCGCGGGCTGGCTCGACGCCATAGGCGAGTGTATCGCGGCCTCGGTCGCCGATGGACGAAAGGTGGTGGCGGCGTGCTCGGCGCTGAAGCGCAGCTACCGTGACCGGCTGAGCCGCTTCTGTCCCGGCACGGTCTTCCTCTATCTGAAGATCGATCGCGAGACCGCCTGGCGGCGGGTCGCCAACCGCAAAGGCCACTTCATGCCCGCAAGCCTGGTCGACAGCCAGTTCGCTACGCTGGAAGAGCCTGCCGCGGACGAACGGGCGGTGACGGTCGATGGAACGCGAAGCGTTGCCGGGACGCTGAAAGAGATCATCCGCTAGAGCGTTTCACCGTTTCACGGAACCAGAGTACACGACTCATAGGTTTTTGATGCGTTTTGGGAATTCGTCTTGCCAGGCGCGGATGGCGTTTTGGGGTGCGAAGGTGATCCATGCCCTGATCGCGTCGAGGCCGGTGCGGAACCATGACTCTCGCGTCGGCCTGGCTGGGAGGATCCTTTTGGCGAAGAATCCTCTATTCAATCACTTCAAGCCGTCCTCGCCCTTGCGTCGTGTACTATGGTCACGGAACGGCGAAACGCATCTATCTCCTTGTTTTTGGCGCAATTCCTGACGGAAACCCGCTCACACTTTTCCTGGAACTGCACTGGTAGATCAGTTGGTATTCATGCACCGTCGTTGCCGATCCCGGCCTCGGTTTGCCGCTCGGTCAGCCGCGTGGCGCTCGACCAGGCCATCATCTGCTCCGGACAGAGTATGAGCGTTTCCAGCATATGGTCGCGCTTCGACAGAATGTATCCCGCCTGGACGGCAAGGTTCTTCGCCGCTTTGTCCCCCGCCGGCAACATGGGGACTTGCGGGCCTGCGCTTAGCTGGGTGACGATAGCCCGGTACTGGCGGAAAGGGATTGTCTCGATGGTCGCCATGTGAAACAGCGCAGTACCCGCGCGCGCGGCGAAGTTTGCCGGCGCCGAGGCGAGGTGGGTCCAGCCACGTTCGCCCATGGCGGCCTCGGCGAAGGCGGAGCCGGCATAGATTGTGTTGGTCATCAGCACCACGCCATTTGCCCGCAGGGTCTTCTGGATGCGCGTTGTGACTTGATAGGCGTCGGTGCGCTCGAAGACGATCCGGCTTTTCAGGAAACGGTTCTCGATCTTGACCAGCGGCGGATTGATGACGCGGAAGCCGAATTTGCTTGGCGAAAAACCATGATGTTGCGCGCTCACCTGATGCGCTTGGACGCCTGCCTCATGCAGGGCGCGCTTGCCCATGATCGTCTGCGCCGTGAACTGGTCGCACCATATGATGACGCCGCACCCGTTGCGCATGGCTTGCTGCAGTCCTTCGAGGCCCTCCAGCCGGATCGCCGGCGACCAGCGCCACCCGGCGGCGAGATGCGCCGCAAGCGTCAGTCGTCGGCGGTGGACGGCGGCAAGCTGCGCTTCGAACATGCCGCGTGTGTCGGCGGCATCGCCGAGCACCGCTTTCACCGCGACCTCGTAACGGTCGAACTCCTTGCGAAAGTGGCGCTTGCGCCTGAGTCCGGCCACCCAGCCGCAGATGGGTTCCCACCGAGAGACCGGCAGAACCGCCGCGACGCCGAGATAGAAACAGGACAGCAGGCTCTCGCGCAGGTCCTGATTGGTGAAGCGGCGCAGTTTTCCGGGCCGGATTACCGTGCGGCTGAAGAAGCGAACCGACTCATCGCGGCTTGGCACCGGCACATCGGCAATGATTTCGGTGTGGTAGATGTCACTCGACGTTGGCTGCCGGCTGGCCTTGCGGGAATTGCCAAGCCAAGGAAGCCTCATGCGTCAGCCCCGTTTCATCTTCAGCCGCTTTACTGCGTCGAAAGCAGACAAGCAACAAGGGGCCTCCGTCGAGGGCGACCCGCTTTAGATTTGCGAAGTGAGTTCTGCCGGGAAATCGTCGTTGTCGGCGTCGCGCATGGCGGCGAGGCTGCGGTTGTCCAGCACCTCGGCGATCGCCTGGCGCACTTCCAGCATCATGTGACGGACCTGGCATGTTGCCTCGTCGCAATCCTCGCAGCGCTGGTATTGCGTGCGGCTGGCGCAAGGGATCGGCGCCAGCGGGCCGTCGAGCACGCGCACGACGTGGCCGATCTTGATCTCGGAGGCGGGCCGGGCGAGGCGGTAACCGCCTTCCTTGCCCTTGCGGCTCTGGACGAAGCCCGCATTGCGCAGTTCGCCCAGAATGGCATCCAGGAATTTCTTCGGGATGTTGTTGGCGACCGCAATGTCGTTGACGAATGCAAGCTGGCCAGCCGGCAGGCTGGCAAGATGCACGAGGGCCTTGAGGCCGTATTTGCCTTTTTTTGTCAGCATGCCCGATTCAGTTCATCAAACCCCAATGCGCCTGCATCTGGCGGTTGTTTGTGTGCAAATCATGACAGTTTGACCGTCGAACGCCCTCTGGCCAACAATTTGCCGGTGCAGCTTAGGCACAAACGCGTTGATTCTTCGTAACGTTTTTCACGTTGGGGCCGGGATCTCCCCTGCGAACTCATGCAGCCCCGCTTACAAGAAGAAAGCCGGCAAGGCCGGCCTCCTTGCGCTTCCTGATTGTGGCGCCCTTTCAGCGGGTGCCATAGGCCTGATCGAGCAGCCCGCCCGCGGCGAAATGCTCTTTTTGAACCTTGTCCCAACCACCGAATACCTCCTCCACCGTAAGCAGGCGGACGTCCGGGAAGTCGGCCTTGTGCTTGGCGACGGCCGCCGCGTCGCGAACCCGCAAGCCGTTCTCGGCGGCAATCTCCTGGCCATCCGGCGTGTAGAGGAAGTCGAGATAGGACTTGGCGAGATCGCGGCTGCCATGTTCGCCAGCAACCTTGTCGACGATCGCCACCGGGAATTCGGCCAGCAGGCTGACCGAAGGGGTGACTTGCTCGAACTTGTCGTCGCCATATTCCTTGCGGATGCCGCGCGTCTCAGACTCGAAGGTGATCAGCACGTCGCCGATCTCACGCTGGACGAAGGTGGTGGTGGCGGCGCGGCCGCCGGTGTCGAAGATCGGAACGTTGTTGAAGAGCTTGGTGATGAACTCCTTCACCTTGGCATCGTCGCCCTTGAAGGCCTCGTTGGCGTAGGCGGTGGCGGCGAGATAGGTGTAGCGCGCATTGCCCGATGTCTTCGGGTTCGGGAAGATCACCTGCACGTCGTCACGCACCAAATCGTTCCAGTCCTTGATGTGCTTGGGATTTCCCGCGCGCACCAGGAAGGACGGCAGGGAATAGAAGGGCGAGGCGTTGTCCGGAAAATCCTTTTGCCAATCGGTGGAGACGAGGCCCTTCTTGACCAGGAAGTCGACGTCCGTGACCTGGTTGAAGGTGACGACATCGGCGGCGAGACCTTCGGCGATGGCGCGCGCCTGCGCCGAGGTGCCGGCATGCGACTGATCGATCGTGACGCCGGGATGCTTGGCGATAAAGGCCTTGTTGATGTCGACGAACAACTCGCGACCGACGTCATAGGATGCGTTCAACAGCCTGTCGGCCGACCAGGCTTGGGAGGACGCGAGGACGAGACCGGCAACAGCCGCGATGCCGAGCAATAGACGCTTCATGAAAACAGGCTCCCTGGGAAAATGGATCGAAGCTATAGCGCGACCATAGTCGGGAATGCCTGAAGCGACGAGGCACGCACTCCGAGAGGCGGGCGAGGGTCGGGAAAATATCTCGCCGAAGCACCTCTTTGCTAGGATTTTCTTCCAAGCTGATTCATGAATGACGCCAAGCTGCGGCGCTGGCGGATGTGAAGGTAATTCAGGACTGGGGAAACAGCTTCCAGCGCCGCGGCCTGAAGGCCACCCGGCTTTTCTGCGCCGCAGGATGGTCGACCGGTAGCTCGATCTCGACGCGCCGGCGCTCGCCGCCGATCTCGAGCTCGACGCGCCTGGTGCCGGCGACGCGGCGGCTGGCGGCGACCGTGCCGGCGATGCAGCCGCTGCAGCCGTCGAGCAGGTCGACGTCATGAGGGCGGAAGTGGAGAACCGCTTCGCCGGGCGGCGCATGCGGCGCCTGCAGGCCGATCGGCCGGTCAGCGATCCAGACCTCGCCATTCTCGACCTTGACCGGCAGCGAGCTCGACTCGCCGATGAAGGAGTAGACGAAGGGCGAGTTCGGCGTGTCATAGATATCGTCGGCGGTGCCGACCTGCTCAATGCGGCCTTGGCTCATGACGACGACGCGGTCGGCCAGCTCCAGCGCTTCCTCCTGGTCATGCGTGACGAAGACGGTCGTGTGGCCGGTCCGGTCGTGGATCTCGCGCAGCCAGCGGCGCAATTCGCGGCGCACCTGGGCATCGAGCGCCCCGAAGGGTTCATCGAGCAGAAGCACCTTGGGCTCGATCGCCATGGCGCGGGCCAACGCCACGCGCTGGCGCTGGCCGCCGGAGAGCTGCGCGGGATAGCGCTTTTCCAGGCCTGACAGTTGGACAAGGTCGAGCAGTTCCAGCGCCCGGCGGCGGATTTCTTGGCCCGACGGCCTGGCGGCGCCGTGCCGAACCTTCAGGCCGAAGCCGATATTGTCGGCAACCGTCATGTGGCGGAACAGCGCGTAATGCTGGAAGACGAAGCCGACATTGCGCTCCTGGATCGACTTTTGCGAGGCGTCCTCGTCGCCGAAGAAGATCGCCCCCTTGGTCGGCCGCTCCAGGCCGGCGATCAGCCGCAGCAGCGTCGTCTTGCCGGAGCCCGACGGGCCGAGCAGGGCTATGAGCTCGCCCGACTTGATGTCGAGCGACACGTCATGGAGCGCCGGAAACCGCTCAAACTCCTTGCGCACGTTGACGACGCGAACTTCCATATATCGACCTCTGTCAGTGTCCGCGTGTCGCGGCGATCTCGGCGCCGTAGCGCATCTCGAGAAGTGTTTTCAAGACCAGCGTCACCAGCGCCAGACCGGCGAGCAGCGAAGCGACTGCAAAGGCGCCGACGGCATTGTACTCATTGTAGAGGATCTCGACATGCAACGGCATGGTGTTGGTGAGGCCGCGTATGTGGCCGGACACCACCGAGACCGCGCCGAACTCGCCCATGGCGCGCGCATTGCAGAGCAGAACGCCATAGAGCAGCCCCCATTTGACGTTGGGCAGCGTCACATACCAGAAGGCCTGCCAACCGCTGGCGCCGAGCGAGAGCGCTGCCTCCTCGTCGCCATTGCCCTGTTCCTGCATCAGCGGGATGAGCTCGCGCGCGACGAAGGGAAAGGTCACGAAGACGGTCGCCAGAACAATGCCTGGCACGGCGAACAGGATCTGGATGCCATGCGCCTTCAGCCATTCGCCGAGCAAACCTTGAGCGCCGAAGAGTAGCACATAGACCAGGCCGGAAATGACCGGCGACACCGAGAAGGGCAAGTCGATGAGCGTGGTCAGGAACGCCTTCCCCTTGAACTCGAACTTGGCGATGGCCCAGGCGGCCGAAAGGCCGAAGACGAGATTGAGCGGCACCGAGATCGCCGCCACCAGCAATGTCAGCCGGATGGCGGAGCGGGTGTCGGCATCGCCCAAGGATTGGAAATAGGCGCCGACGCCCTTGGCGAAAGCCTCCTTGAACACGATGATCAGCGGCAACAGCAGGAAGATGCCGAGAAAGACCAGCGTGACGGTCGTCAGCGTAATGCGGACCGGGCGGCTTTCCGTGACCGCGGCCGAGCGGCTCTCGTGGAGCGGCTCGTAGGATTTGATCTCGGGATCAGCCATAGCGCTTGCGGCTCCACGTCTGCACGAGGTTGATGACGAGCAACATCGCGAAGGACAGCGCCAGCATGATCGCGGCTATCGCGGTTGCGGCGGGATAATTGTACTCCTCCAGCCGGATGACGATCAGAAGCGGGGCGATCTCGGATTTGTAGGGCAGGTTGCCGGCGATGAAGATGACCGAGCCGTATTCGCCGACGCCACGCGCGAAGGCGAGCGAGAAGCCGGTGATGATGGCCGGCGCCAGGCTGGGCAGAAGCACACGCGTGATGATCTGGAAGCGGCTGGCGCCGAGCGTGGCGGCGGCCTCCTCGACCTCCTTGTCGAGCTCTTCCATGATCGGCTGGACGGTGCGCACGACGAAGGGAAGGCCGATGAAGACCAGCGCCACGATGATGCCGAGCGGGGTATAGGCGACCCTCAGGCCGAGCGGCATCAGCAATTTGCCGAGCCAGCCGGTCGGGGCATAGAGCGTGGTCAGCGCAATGCCGGCGACCGCGGTGGGCAGCGCGAAAGGCAGGTCGACCATCGCGTCGACGACGCGGCGGCCGGGGAAGCGATAGCGGACCAGCACCCAGGCGACGAGCGTGCCGAAGACGACGTTGACTGCCGCAGCGATGAAGGCCGTGCCGAAGCTGATTTCGAGCGCCTTGAGGGTGCGCCGGTCGGTCGCCAAGACCCAAAAATCGGTCCAGCCGAGAGCGGCCGAACGCCAGATTAGCCCCGAGAGCGGGATGAGGATTACGAGCGTGAGGTAGGCAAGCGAGAAGCCGAGCGTCAGTCCGAAACCCGGAATGACACTCGGCTGTCTGAATCGCCACCCCGCATGAGCGGGTGCTGTGGTCATGCTGTTCTGGATCGTCCCTTCTTACTCAACCAGATTGCAGTCGCCAGTTTTTGAGGCTCGGCCTCTCACTGGGCCGGCTTGTAGATCTGGTCGAATATACCACCGTCGCCGAAATGGTAAGGCTGCGCCTTCTTCCAGCCGCCGAATTGCGGGTCGTCGATGGTGACCAGCTTGATCTGCGGCAGCTTGGCGAGATCCTCGGCCGGAACCAGTTCGGGCTTGGCCGGGCGATAATGGTTCTTGGCGATAATGGTCTGGCCTTCCTTCGAATAGAGATAGGAAAGATAGGCTTCGGCCACCTTGCGCGTGCCCTTGGCGTCGACATTGGCGTCGACGACGGCGACCGGCGGCTCGGCCAGGATCGAGGTCGGCGGATATACGATATCGAAATTGTCCGCGCCAAATTCGTCGAGCGCCAGATAAGCGTCGTTCTCCCAACCGATCAGGACGTCACCCAGGCCCTTCTGCGCAAAGGTGACGGTCGAACCGCGCGCGCCACTGTCGAGCACTGGCGCGTTGGCATAGAGCTTGGCGACGAATTCCTTGGTCTTGGCTTCGTCATTGCCGTCATGCGCATTGGCATAGGCCCAGGCCGCCAGGTAGTTCCAGCGCGCGCCGCCGGAGGTCTTCGGATTCGGCGTGATCACCTGCACGCCGTCCTTCACCAGATCGCTCCAGTCATGGATGCCCTTGGGGTTGCCCTTGCGCACCAGGAAGATGATGGTCGAGGTGTAAGGCGCTGAATTGTTTTCGAATTTCTTGCGCCAGTCCGGATTGATCTTCTTCGACTTGGAGACGATGGCGTTGATGTCGCCTTCGAGCGCCAGGGTGACGACATCGGCGTCGAGACCGTCGATCACCGCACGGGCCTGGGCGCCCGATCCGCCATGAGACTGCCGGATGGTGACCGTCTCGCCGGTGTCGGCTTTCCAGTGTGCCGCGAAGGCTTCGTCATAGGCCTTGTAGAGCTCACGTGTCGGGTCATAGGAAACGTTGAGGATGGTCGTTTCGGCAAACGCGAAACCGAGCGTGCCGAACTGGACAGATGTGGCGACCAGCGCGCCGAGCAGTTTCCTGAAATGAGGTTTGGTCATTCCCGCCTCCGTTGAACTGCTACGAACTCTATCAAGTTTATAGAAATTAGATGCATTGATTGTTGCCTTTTTCTTCTCCCCGAAGCAATTTTTCGCCGTGATTGGGCTCTTTGAAGAAATATCTTCCTCTTCCGCTTTGGCTCGGCTCGGCATCAGTCGGCCGAATTAGAATTGGTCAAGGTTAGGGCAATCCCGGCGTACTAATTGGCCGTGACCGGAAAATCGAAACGCTGTTTTGGAAAAGGCTCTTTGGCGAGGGTGAAGTGCCACCATTCGCGCGCATAGTTGCGGAAGCCGGCGGCACGCATGGCGGCAAGCAGCATCTTGCGGTTCGCCGCCGCTTCGGCGGGAAGAGGGCGGTGCGCGCTCTCACTCATTGGATCGAAGCAATCAAAACCGGTGCCGAAGTCGAGTGTCCCGACGTCAGGAGCGCCGCAGGCCGGATGAATATCGCTTCGCTTGCCCAGGTCGGCGATAGCGAGGTCGACGGTCGAGCCGCGCGAATGACCGGACAACTCGCCGACATAGCCCTTGGCGATAAGATCGCCGCGTTCGACCGTCGGATACCATTGCGGATCCGACGGGCCGCCTTCTCGCGTCCATTTGCTCATGTCGGCGACGGCCCGGGCGGGTCGGTAGCAGTCGAAGACGACGAGCGTCAGGCCTTTGTCCGTCATGATTTTCTGGAGGCTGGACAATGCCTTCGCCGCCTGCGCGGTCAGGATGCAGGCCGGAGCGCCATAGCCGTCGACCTTGCGGCGCAGGAAGTTTTCGTGGCCGGCATAGCGGATGTCCTGGCGGATGGTCGGATCGACATCGGTGAGCCTGACGAAGCCGGCGGGCAGGGGGTCGGCAAGGGCTGCAAGGGTGCCGGCGATCGAAAGCAATGCGCAAAACGCAATCTTCTGAATCGCTGGCCGTGTTCTACTCAACGAAAACCTTCACGCTCGCCGCGCGGCCGGCGGCGTCGATCACGGTTAGCGTCGAATAGCCGGTGCCGTCGGGTTGCCAGGTCGCCGTGCGGCGGCGGTCGATGCCGGCGAGCGGCTTGCCGTTGGCGAGCCAGCGGAACGGCGCGCGGCCTCCCTGCAGCTTCAGCACCAGTGGGGTGGCGTCGGCGGAATTGGTGCCGAGGTCGACACGGGCGCCATTGGGCGGGAAGATGATGGTAGGCGCCGGCTCGGTGGCGGTGGCCTGCACCAGCCCGTCGGGCCCGGCGCCGAAGCGAGCAAGCGTCACCGGCAGCTCCTCGCGTTTGGGGTTGAAGACGCCCGGCGGCCGGCCGGGCAGCGGCACGCTGCCAAGGCCGGAACGGACAAAACCCTCGAACAGGATCGGAGCGGCGGAAACATAGCCGGACAGGCCGGGGACAGGGCTCGCGTCGGCGCGGCCGACCCAGACACCCAGCACATAGCGGCCGTCGAAGCCGACGGACCATGCATCGCGATAGCCGTAGGAGGTGCCGGTCTTGTAGGCGATGCCGCGCTGCACGGCGCCTTCCGGCGGCTTCACGCCGGACAGGATATCGTTGATCTGCCAAGCCGCCTGGTCGTCGAGGATGGTGGCTGTTGTGCGTTCGGCATTGGCCGGCTCGGTGCCATCATGCAGCGTATGCATCTTGCCGCCATTGGCGAGCCCCGTATAGAGCTGCACCAGATCGCGCAAGGTCACGCCGACGCCGCCAAGCCCGATCGCAAGGCCCGGCGCTTCGTTGATCGGCAGGATCGGGTTGACGCCGGCCTGGCGGAAGCGAGCCGTCAGCCGCGCCGGACCGACGGCGTCAAGCACGCGGATCGCCGGCACGTTGAGTGACAATTGGAGTGCCTGGCGAATCGAGACGTCGCCCTGGTAGCCCATGTCGAAATTCTTCGGCCGGTAGCCGCCGAAATCGGCCGGACTGTCCTGAATGATCGTTTCCTGCGCCACCAGCCCCTGCTCGAAGGCAAGCCCGTAGATGAACGGCTTCAGCGTCGAGCCAGGCGAGCGAACCACCTTGGTCATGTCGATCCAGCCGGAGCGGCTGGCGTCGAAGAAGTCGGCCGAGCCCACCTCGCCGAGAATATCGCCGGTGCGCGCGTCGGCCATCACCATGGCGATGGAAAGTTTCGGACCCAGGTTCCTGGCGGCATCTCTCGCCACCTGTTCCAGCCCCTGCTGCACGCTCTTGCGGATGGTGAGCTGAAGCGGCTTGCCGGGCGCGGCCTTTGGCAGCATGGCGTAGGAAGTGTGCGCGGCCAGCGCCGGCAGCTTTCTGCGCAGGCCGGAGACGTCGTCCAGTGCCGCGCGCTGCGCTTCGCGCTCGCCGAGCAGGCCGGCCGAAACCATGCGGGTCAGCACGCGGTCGCGAGCAGCGTGCGCGATGTCGAGATTGCGGTCTGGCCGGCGCTTTTCCGGCAATTGCGGCAGGGCCACGAGAAGGGCGGCTTCCGAAACGGTCAGCCGCTTCGGCTCCTTGCCGAAATAGGCGAGAGATGCGGCGCGCACGCCTTCGAGATTGCCGCCATAGGGCGCCAGTGTCAGGTAGCGTTCGAGGATTTCCTGCTTGGTGAGCCGCCGCTCGATTTGGATGGCGCGCAGCATCTGCTTGAGCTTGGAGCCGAGGCCGCGGCTGTCGCGCGGCTCGATCAGCCGGGCAAGCTGCATCGAGAGCGTCGAGCCCCCCGACACGATGTGGCCGCGGGTGACGAGCTGGCCGGCGGCGCGGCAAAGCGCCAGGATGTCGACGCCGCGGTGGTCCCAGAAGCGCTTGTCTTCATAAGTCACCAGCATGTCGACGAATTGCTTGTCGACCTGGTCGAGCCTGGTCTCAAGCCGCCAGTAGCCGTCCGGCGTCGCGAAGGCGCGCAGCAACTGGCCGTCGCGGTCCTGCACTTCGGTCGAGACCGTCAGTTTTGCCGGCAGCGGCGGCGGGAAGGCGCGGTCAAGTTCCCAGAGCGCGGCTAAAGATGCGGCTGCGAAGCCGGCGAGGCATGCGCCCGCGATCGCGGTGCACCTGAAGAATTTCTTGGAGAGCATCGTGCTGCCCCTCATCCACCTGCCGGCACCTTCTCCCCGTACAATGACGGGGAGAAGGGCGACTTTGCTATTCCGCCTTCACCTCCATGACGCCGGTGGCGGTGCGGGCCGAATATTGCGGCCGATACATATCCTCCACCGTCGCCGCCGGATGGGCGTAGGTGCCCGGCGTCACGGCACGCACGACATAGGCCAGCGTGATGTTACGGTCGCCCTCGCCTTCGGTCGGGTTGAAGGCGGCAACGAAACGGTCGTCGCGGAACTCCAGATGCGCGGCGTCGGTCTGCGCCAGCCAGGAGAAGTTGGACAATTGCGCGCTGGACACCAGGCTCGGATTGTCGATCTCGAAGCCGGCCGGCAACAGATCGGTGATCAGGAGCCGCGACGGCCATTTGTTCTGCTCATAGATCTTGAGCACCACGACATAGCGCTCGTTCTGCCTGGCCTCGGTGACGTTGGCCTCAGTACCGTCGAGCTTGTAGTAGGTGCGATCGATGGTGAAGCCGTCGCCGCCGGCGGGCAGCGGATCGACTGGCGCGGCGACCGCCGTGACCACCGCCTGCAGCGGCGTCGCGCCGGTGTTGGCGATGGTGAGCGGGCTATCGACGAGATCGCTCCCGGCGACCTGGTCGGAGTAGCCGCCCGAATGCGGCGCGCCATTGACGGAAAGCGTGATGGAATCATTGCCTTCCTTCAGCGCCCGTGCGGCCAGCAGCATCCAGGATTCGTCCTGCGTGCTCGTCCAGCGGGCATCGGCGCGCGCAACGCCGACCAGCTTGATCAACTGCGGCATGATGCTCGGCACCGGCTTCGATTCCGCCGCCAGCGCCAGCATCGCCGCGCCGTCACGCAACCGCGAACCGTAGTCCGAGCGATACCAGTCGTAGTCGGTTTCCGATTGCGCCAGCCGGAGCGCCGTCTGGAAGGTCGATTCCGAGCGTTGCGTGTCGCCATAGAGCGCTAGGCTTGCCGCCAGTTGTGCGACCGCCATCGGGCTGGAGAAGGCTTCGAGCTGCGTGTCGGCGTAGTAGCGCAGATCGCCAATCGAGGCCTTTTTGTTGCGAGCAAGCACGTAGAGCGCATAGGCGATCTCGCTGCCCTTGTCCTGGACGTCCTGGTCGTAGCCGAGCGAGTTCTGCAGGTTGTTCAGCGCCTGGTTCATCGCCAACGCGGGAACATCATACTTCTCCTCGCGAGCACGTGTCAGGAACTCGCTGACATAGGCGTCGAGCCACAGATCGCCGGAGCCCGGCCCCCACAGACCGAAGCTGCCGCTTGACGACTGGTAGGAGAGCACCTTGTAGATGGCGTCCTGGATGCGTTGATGCAGGTCAGGGTCGCTCTCCATGCCGATGCTCTTGGCCATGTCGTTGACATAGAGCAACGGCATCGCGCGGCTGGTAGTCTGCTCGGCGCAACCGTAGGGATATCGGTCGAGCGACATCAGAAGTGACGGCACGTCGAGCGCGGACGATTGCGACACGCCGACACTGACCGAAGCGCCGTCGAGCACGCTGGCGGAAAGGAGTTCCTTGTCGACCCGCAGCGAGCCGCCATGAGGCTTCAGGTCGACAACCATGCGGTTGGTGACCGGAAGCTGCGCCGGTCGCACCGGCAGATAGAGCGTCTGCTCGACCTGGGTGCCATCAGCATGCGCCAGCTTGACGGTGATGGAGGCATCGCCCGCGATCTTGGCGACCAGCGGGAAAGTGAGCGACTGGCGTTTGCCCTGAGCGAGCGTCAGCTTCTCGGGCAAAGGCTTGTCGCCTGTCGAAAGATCGCCGGTGGTGGTGACCGACAGCGCATAGTCGCCGGCCGGACCGTCAGTGTCTGCGATATCGAGGCGCATGGTCGCCGCATCGCCCGGTGCCAGGAAGCGCGGCAGGCCGGCGGTGATCACCACCGGATCGCGCACGATGACGTCGGTCAGGGCATGGCCGACGGCGTCCTTGGTCCAGGCGACCGCCATGACGCGAACGGTGCCGTTGAACTGCGGGATGTCGAAATCGACGCGCGCCTTGCCGTTGGCGTCGAGCTCGACCGGGCCGGAGAAGAAGGCGATCAGCTTTTCGGTCGGCGGGCTGCCTTGCGCCTGCATGTTCGCCCCGTCGCCGCCGGTCCGTATCTTGCCCATGGTGCCGAGCGAGCCATCGATCAGGCGTCCGTAGAGATCGCGGATCTCAAGCCCCAGCATGCGTTGGCCGAAGAACCAGTCCTCCGGATCGGGCGCCTTGTAATTGGTGAGGTTGAGGATGCCGACATCGACGGCCGCCACCATCACATAGGCGTTGGCGCCGGCCTGGGCGCCGTTCACAGCAACGGGGATCGACAGTTGCTGGCGCGGCATCGTCTTTTCGGGCGGCGTCAGCGTGACCGCCAGCTTCTTCGAGCCCGGATCCACAGCTAGCCATTTGACGCCGATGGCGCGGGCCGGCATCCGCGATTCCTGCGCATCGCCGGGCCGGAACAGGGTCGCCGTGACATAGGCGCCGGCGCCCCAGTCGTCGCCGACCGGGATGTCGACCGTGCTGCCGCCGGCCGGCACCGAAGCGGTGACGGTCTTCAACAGCTTCTCGGCACCGATGGTGACCAGAAGTTCGCCGGCAAAATGCGGCGAGACCTTCAGCTTGGCGACATCGCCGGCGGCGTAAGTATCCTTGTCGAGGGCGATCTCCAGGCCGTCGGGGGTCTCGGTCGTGGTCGAGGCGACATACCAGCCGGCATCGAACTCATAGCTGGTCGCCGGCCCGTTCGGGTCGGCCGTCTCGACCTCGAGCCGGTAGCGGCCCCAGTCGACGGGCAGGGACACGGTCGCCTCGCCATCGGCCTTGAGATCGAGCGCGCCATTGGCGACAGCCTTGGTGAGGTTCACTGCCTCGTAGTTCCAGGAATTGTTGGAGCGGTACCACTGATAGTTGCGCTCGACCTTGACCAGCGACCACTGGGCACCTTTCAGGTCCTCGCGCTTGCCGTTCGGATCGACGGCGATGATGCTAAACTTGGCCGTGCCGCCCTGCGGCACCTCATCGCCTTCGAAATCCGGGCGGATGCCGATGACGTCGCGCTGCGGGCGAACGCCGATGTCGAGCGAGCGCTCGACGGCACGACCGCCGGCCTCGCGCATGCGCACCGTGACCTTGGCGTTGACCAGCTTGGTGGTCGACGGCAGCTTGTCGATGGTGATCGGGAAGGTCGCCTTGCCATCGTTGCCGACGACGGGAAGATTGGCGAGGGGCGTCACGGTCGGCTCGCTCGACTGCTCGTCGGCGAGGCCGAAGGTGAAGTCCTTGAAGTTGTCCCAGCTGCTCGTGGTCGACAAAGTCATCTCGCCTTCGAGCGCCAGGCCCGCGGCCGGCGCGCCGTAGAGGAAGCGGCCGTCCACCGTGGCGTTGGCGGTTTCGCCCTGGGCGATCTCCTTCTTGTCGGCGGTCAGGTCGAACTCGATGCGATCCGGCACGAAGTCTTCCACCAGGAACATCTGCCTGGCGACCGGCGACTGCTTGGGATCGGTGTAGATCGACACCGTCCAGGTGCCGCGCATGGCGTTGGTCTCGAGCGGCAGGTCTACGGCATAGCCGCCGGCGGACTCGCCGTTGCTGACGATGCGGCGGTTCTCGACGCCGTCGGGCCGGGTGAAGATGAAGGTCAGCGGCAGCTTCTCGACCGCCTTGGCGGCGCCGTCACGGGCGAGAGCCGCGACGTGAACATCCTCGCCGGCGCGGTAGATGCCGCGCTCCGTCCAGGCATAGACGTCGAGCGCGCCCGGCGAGGCACGTCCCTCGACGCCGCGATCCGACAGGTCGAAGCCGGCTTTGCCCATATCGAGGAAGACGAAATCGTTGTCGCCCTGCCTGGCCATCAGCACGGCCGGTACCATGCCGTTTTCGCCTCGGGTGAGGCCCGGATTGAAGACAGCGTGGCCCTCGGCATCGGTGGTCGCCGTGCCAAGGATTTCGTTGTTCCTGGCAAGCAATGTCAGTTCGGCGCCGGAAATCGGCTTGGCGGAGCCCAGCGAACGGGCAAAGACGTTGAGGCCATCCTGGCCGGTATAGGTGGAGAGGCCGATATCGGAGACCACGAACCACTGCGTGGCGCGTGAACCATAGTCGTCGCTCTTGTCGTTGACAGGCTGCGCGGTTAGCACATAGACGCCCGGCTTGCGCTCCGGGATCGCCTCATCCACCGGGAACGAAGTGGTAACCTCCTTATTGAGATCATTGGCGATATCGAGCGTGCCCGACCAGACGGGGGCGCCCATCTGGTCCGAAATGGTGGAGATGTCGTAGCCGTCGAGCTGATGCAGGAACTGATAGCCGGACAAAAGCTGCGCCAGCGAACGGTCGCCAATGCGATAGAGCGTCATCTTGGCGGCATTCATGTTGACGGTGACGACCGGAATGCCGCGACGGGCGCCTGCCGGCAGCACGAAGCTGTCGCCGGTGAACCGGGCGGACGGAGCACGGTCCTGGACGTAGATCGACAGCACGACGGGCGCGGCGATCGTTTCGCCGATCGCCGCCGGCAAGCCGGCGCGGAAGGTCACGTCATAATGCTGGCCGTGTTCCAGGCCCTCGACGCAAATCTGCTTGTCCTTGGCCTCGACGGCCTTGGGCGCGGCGTTGTCGACGGTCACGAACTGCGCATAGTCGATGCCGGTCTTGACCAGTTCCTCGGAAAATTGGGCGCAGATGCGCGGCGAGGAGGAATCGGCATCGACAGTGTGCTCGACGACCCGGAAACCTTTGCGCGCCTTGAGATCGGCATAGTCGGCCTGGACCGCCGGCGAGCTCACCAGCGCAAGGCTCGCATCATAGGCCTGAAGCGACGGCCGGTAGAGGTCGCGCTTGTCGAGGCCGGCGGCAAGCAGCGCCAGCGCCTGGGCGCGGGTCTTTGCCGTGCGCACCAGCTTGTAGGCGTTGTAGGCCGCCGATGTGGCGTTCATCGGGAACGTCGCGGGTTCGGTGGTGTTCGACGCCGGCTCCACGGCGAGTACCTCGCGCGCCAGGGCCAGCCAGAGCGCACCGTCATCGGGCAGGACCGAGATTGCGGCCTGGTATTTCTGCATGGCAAGGCGATGGTCGCCGGTGAGCGAGGCCTGCTCGGCGGCAGCCTGCAGCGCAGCAAAGCCTTCGGTCGGCTTGTCATAGGCCGGGTCGGTCAGCTTGTTGCGGAACTGCTGGGCCTGGTCGGCCATCCAGTTCGGGAAAAACGCCAGGGCCGGCGGAGCGCCGATATCGGGGTCGCCATCGACATTGGCGACCTTGCCGGCGACAGCGCCGGTGAAGGATTTCAACTGGTTATAGTCGGATTTGAGAAAGCACCATTTGGCCTTGGTGTTGTAGGTGAAGGCGCGGCAGGCGGTGTCGCCAAGGCATGCGGTCTTGCATTGGTCGAGGCTGACATTCTGCTCCGACCTGAGGTCGAAACCGAAATAGTCGGAATTGTCGGTTGTGACGATTCGCCGGGCTTCGGCCGCAAATGCCGCCCCGCCCAGGGCGAAGAAGATGAGAAGAAGGAAAGAGAGACCACGAGCCGCGCGCATTGCCATACCACCCTCCAGACATCGCCAGCGTCCGGGCATGATCAAGCTTCATGCAGGCTTGTCAACGCCGGAGCGCCGCAGGTTATTCACCCGCGAACGGTTTCCATGCCGGCCAAAGGCCGGTATTCCGACAGAACCTCTGTGAGACGGATCACACTTTCTTGCGAAAATGCAAAAGGTGTGAATTCCAAGCCCGGTCCATTTCAGACAATTGGATTGTGGCCCCTTTACGAACGTTGCGGAACTTCATTCCAATTTTAGTTTTGTCGACTAGGTTGTCTTAATGCCGGCGCATGAAACGCAGATGTCAGGAGGGGTCGTCGCGCCAGGGCGCGGGCTTCCGCGCGCCCTGCTTTTCGCGCTTTTTTGCGCCACAATGCTGGCCGGGGAGGTACGGCAGGCGGCGGCTTTCGAGATTTTCGGCATCAAGCTTTGGGGCTCGTCCAAGGACGAGGACGCCGACATTGTCGACCCGCTGCGCTATTCGGTGACGATAAATGCGCCTGACGCCGACAAGGATCTCGTCAAGAGGCTCGAAAACGCCTCGGCGCTGAAGAGTGACGAGGACCATCCGGTGTCGGGATCGCTCGGCCTGATGGCCAAGGCGCGCGGCGACCGCGAACAGCTTGTCGCAGCCCTTTATGCCGATGCCCGCTACGAGGGCGTGGTCACCATCACGATCGAGGGCAAGTCGATCGACGAGTTGCCGCCAGATGCCGAATTCAAGGGGCCGCAGCCCATTCCTGTGGTCATTACGGTTGCTCCCGGGGCGAAATTCACACTTGGCAACATCCGGCTGAAGGGCGATGCGGCGGGGTTGGCGGCGGCCGATTTCGGCCTGATCGCCGGCGGAGATGCCGGATCCGGCGCGGTGCTCAAGGCCGAAGCGCTGGTCGTGCGGGCACTGAAGGAAGAGGGCAGGCCGCTCGCCAAGGTCACGGACCGAGAGATCGTCGCCGAGCACTCCAGCTCGACGCTGGACGTGACGCTGACGGTTGCGGCCGGTCCAATCGCCGGTTATGGCGACACGACGGTCGAGGGCACGGAAAAGGTCGATCGCGACTTCACCGAATACATGACAGGTCTGAAGCGGGGCCAGCAATATTCGCCGCAGGAAATCGACGATGCCCGCGACCGGCTGCTCGGCCTCGAGGTCTTCAACAGCGTGACCATCAAGGAAGGCGACAGCCTCGACGCCAACGGCAATATCCCGATCGATGTCCAGGTCAGCGAGCGCAAGCCGCGCTTCTTTGGCCTCGGCGGCACGTTTTCGAATACCGAAGGCCTGGGGCTCGAAGGCTATTGGGGACACCGCAACCTGTTCGGCCAGGCCGAGAAGCTGCGTATCGACGGGTCGATCAGCGGCATCGGCAGCAACAGCATTTCGGCGCTCAATTACAATGCCGGCGTCATGTTCGAGAAGCCGGGCGTGCTCGGGCCGACGTCGAAATTCTTCACCGGCGTCAAGACGGTGTTCGAACATCCGGACGCCTACGACCATTTCTCTGTAAAGGGCGACGTGGGCGTTTCCTACGACCTCGACAAGAAGCAGAGGGTCTCGGCCGAATTCGACCTTGATTATTCGAGGATCACCGACGCCTTCGGCAAGCATTCCTATCTGATCGCCAGCGTGCCGCTGCAATATGTCTATGACAGCCGCGACAACAAGCTCAACCCGACCAGGGGGTTCCGCTTCCTCGCCTATGCTGAACCGAGCTATGACATATTGAACGGCGCGACATTCCTGAAGCTGAAGGGCGAGGGGTACACCTACCAGTCGCTCGACACAGCGAGCCGGTTCGTGCTCGCCGAACGCGCGACGCTTGGCTCGATCGTCGGCACCGGGTTGCAGAACGTGCCCGCCGACCGGCGCTTCTATTCCGGCGGCGGCGGCTCGGTGCGCGGCTATTCCTATCAGGGCATCGGCCCGAAGGACATCAACGGCCAGCCGATCGGCGGTCTTTCATTCTTCGAAACCTCGGTGGAGATGCGCATCGGCGTCACCGACACGATCGGCATAGTTCCGTTCGTCGATGCTGGCACCGTCTCGACCAAATCCTTCCCGGATTTCTCGAATGTGAAGGTCGGCGCCGGCGTCGGCCTGCGCTACATCACGCCGTTCGGGCCGCTGCGCATCGACGCAGCCGTACCGCTCAACCGCGATCCGGGCGATCCGCATTTCGGGATCTATGCCGGCATCGGCCAGGCGTTCTGACGATGAAGATCTTTTGGCGCATCCTCCGCATCTTTATCTACACGCTGTTTCTGCTGCTGGTGGTGGCGATCGGCGCTCTCGTCGTCCTGACCGGCACCGAAGGGGGACGCCAGAACCTCGCCGGCCTGATTTCCAAGATGGCTTCGAACGAGGATCGTAAGGTCACCGTCGCCGGTATCGAAGGCATCTGGTCGGGCGCGCTCAGGGTCGATCATGTCGTGCTCGAAGATCGTGCGGGCCCCTGGATGGTGGCACGTAAGGTGGCGCTGGACTGGTCGCCGACGGCGCTGCTCTCCTGGAATTTCAACGCCGACCGCTTCGCCGCCGAGCGGATCGAACTGGCGCGGCTGCCGCAGCCGAGCCAGCAGCCATCGCAAGGCGGCTCGTCCAGCCTGCCGGTTTCGATCGACGTGAGGCAGATAGACCTGCCGGAGATCGCGCTTGGACAGGAGCTTGCCGGCAGTGGCATCGCCGAGCTGGCCGCGAAAGGCTCGCTCAAGGCCGATCCGTCGCCTCTGGCGATCGAAAGCGTGCTGAACGTCTCCCGCCATGACGGCAAGCAAGGCAATGTCGACGCCAAGATCCACTTCGCGCCGACCGACAACAAGCTCGACCTCGATCTCAAGGCGTCCGAGCCGGCTGGCGGCATCATCGCCAATCTGCTCAAGCTGCCGGATGCGCCGCCGGTCAACGTCGTGGTTTCCGGAAGCGGGCCTTTGGCCAACTGGAGCGGCGTCGGCACTTTCATGGTCGACGGCCGGATCATCAGCCAACTGACCGGCCGGCATCAACTCACCGACAAGGGCCACCGCATCGAGGCCCAGGGCGACGGCCAGTTCGAAGGGTTCCTCCCGGACAAGATAAAGTCGCTCTTTGCCGGCAAGACGAGCTTCGACGTCGCCGGGACGGCGACCACAGCGGGCGGGGTCGATATCGAGCGCGCCACCATAGAGAGCGATACGGTGCACGGCACCGCAACCGGCAATGTCGATCCGAAGGGCGCCAGCGACCTGGCCGTCGAGCTTGCCGCCAAGGACAAGCCGGTCACCGTCGATGTCGGCAACAGCGCGGTGCCCATCCTGGTCGCCGTGCAGAAGGCCACGGTGCGCGCCTTCGGCGACGGCAAGGCGCCGACGGTCGATATCGGCGCGTCGCTCACCTCGGTCGCCGTTGGCGGCACGCAGCTCAACAATATTACAGGCGCGATCCATTCCGACGGCTTCGACATCGAAAACCGCAGCGGACCGGTGAGCATCCAGCTCGCCGCCGCCGGGCTGAAGACCGATGTAGCGACGCTGGCGCCGCTGGTGACCGGCAAGCTCTCCGCGGATCTTTCCGGCACGATCAGTCGCGATACCGTGACCATCGACAAAGGCAGCTTGCGCAGCGATGCGCTCAATGCCGGGCTGACGGCAAATGTGGCGCTGGCCGACCTGTCGATGACGCTGAAGATGAATGCCGACGCCGCCTCGAAGGCCCTACCGCCGCAGATCAGCTCGCTGCTCGGCGAGCGGGTGAAATTCTCGGCCACCGCCACGCGCGATCCGCAAGGCGCGTTTGCCGCCAACTCGCTGGAGATCAGCTCCGGCTCGCTCAGCGCCAGCGGCACCGGCAGCATGCAGGGATCGGACCTCCAGGCCAGCGTCAAGGGCACGCTGGGCGATGTCTCGCCGCTGTCGTCGCTCGCCGGCACGCCGCTCGCGGGCGGGGTCAATTTCGCGCTGAGCGCAAGCGGTCCGCGCCTTGCGCCGGATTTCACGGTGTCCGCCGACAGCGCCAGCCTGACGGCGGCCGGCCGTACGGTGAAGGACATCAAGCTCTCGGCCAAGGGCAAGGCCGATGTCGCCAATCCGACCGCCGACGTCTCGCTGACCGGCAACGTCGAGGGGCAGGCGCTCGACATAGAGGCTTCGCTGGTGACCGCCGACGGCAAGCGCTCGATCAAAGGGCTCAGCCTGGCGCTCGGCGACAACAAGGTTTCAGGCGATCTCGCGCTCGACGACAAGTTCCTGCCGCTCGGCACGCTGACGCTTGCCGTACCCGACATCGGACCGCTCGCGGCGCTCGCAAACCAGGCCGCAACCGGCGACATCAACGGCACGATCGCCTTCGCCAAGGAGGGCGATGCGCCGACCGTCACCATCAAGGCGGCCAGCGCCTCGATCGCGCGCGGCGAACTGGCGGCAAAGGCCATCACCGTCAACGCGCTGATCGCAAACTATCTCAAGGGGCCGGCGATCTCGGGCACGATCAAGGCGGACAATGTGACCTCGGGCAGCACGGTAATCAGCGACATCGGTATCGATCTGAAGCGCGACGGTGACTGGACCAACTTTGCCGGCGGCGCCACCGCGTCCGGGATTCCGGCCACTGCCACGGGGCGGGTAAAGATCGCCAACGGCACGACAAGCGTGGAGATCGCTTCCGGCGAAGCGACGGTGCGCGGCATCAAGGCGGCCATCGCCGAGCCCTCCAGCCTCTCCATTGCCGATGGCGTGACGACAATCGAGAAGCTCGCGCTCAACCTCGGCGGCGGCTCGGCGACGGTTTCCGGCAGCGCCGGCCAGACGCTGGACCTGACGACGAATCTCGCCAACCTGCCGCTGGCGCTCGGCAATGACTTCGTGCCCGGCCTCGACGGGGCCGGAACGCTTGAGGGCACCGCACACGTCACGGGTCCATCGTCCAACCCCGACATTCAGTTCAACGCCAAGGTGGCGGGCGCCGAGACCAGTCAGACCCGGCAGGCAGGGCTCGGGCCGCTCGATCTCGATGCCGCCGGCCGCTATACGCTGGCGGGCGGCGTCGCGCTGGACCACGCCACGCTTTCGGGCGACAAGATTTCAGGCAAGGCCGCCGGCACCCTCAATCCCAATGGCGCCAGCGACTTCTCCCTCGACCTTTTATCATCGGGGCCCAGCTTGCCGTTGACGGTCGGCAGCGCGGAAAGCCCGGTCAAGGTCGAAGTCCAGTCGTTGTCGGCGAAGATGGCGGGCGAAAGCGCGCAAGCGCGGCTGGATGTGTCCGCGATCCTGCCGTCCATCGTTGCCAGCCAGGCGAAGGTGGACGGTCTCACCCTGGCGCTGCATTCGGATGCCTTCGACCTCAAGGGACGGGCAGGCCCGGTTTCCGGCACGGTCTCGGTGGACAGGATCGGCCTCGACAATCCGTTGATCGCGCCGCTGATCGCCGGCAAGGTGATCGCCAAGGTCCACGGCCGGCTGGCACCCGATTCGGTCTCCGTCAACAGCAGCTCCTTGACGAGCGATGCGCTCAACAGCCAGGTCGCCGGCCGGATATCGCTGGGCGACGGCGCCATCGACCTCAATATGAAGGCCGATGTCGCGTCTTCGGCCTTGCCGGCGGCGGTGCGCGGCATGCTTGGCGAGACCGCGCAGTTGAGCGGTGCGCTGAAGCGCGATGCCAATGGCAATGTCAATATCGACGGCCTGAAGCTCAATTCTGGCGCGCTCAGCGCCGATGGGCAGGCGAGCCTTGCCGACGGCAAGCTGGCCGCCGGCATCAGGGGCGCGTTGAGCGATGTTTCGGGGCTCTCGAAGGACGCCAAGGGCGCCATCGCTTTCGCCCTCAACGCGCAAGGCCCGGTCACCGCGCCCGACCTGTCGATGACGGTGGACAGCGACCGGCTCCTCGTGGCGTCGCGCGAGATCACCGGACTGAAGCTGACGGCCACCGGCAAGGCCGATGCCGCCAATCCGGCAGCCAATGTGCAGCTCACCGGCATTGTCGCCGGGCAGAATTTGCAAGGCAGCGCCGTGCTCGCCACGACCAATGGCAGCCGCGCGATCAACGGGCTTCTGCTGTCGCTCGGAGCGAACAAGATTTCCGGCGATCTCCTGCTCGACGATGCTTTCGTGCCGGTCGGCACCGTTTCGCTCGACCTGCCAGATATCGGGCCGCTCGCCGCGCTGGCCTTGGAAAAGGCCGAAGGCAATGTGCGCGGCACGATCGCCTTTACCAAGGCGGCCAACGGGCCGAATGTCGCGGTCAAAGCGGACAGCTCGGAGATCAAGCGCGGCGATCTTTCCGCCAGGAATGTCGCAATCGACGCGCAGATCGCGAACTATACGGCAGCACCGGTGATCGCCGGCACGGTGCGGGCGGAGAGCGTGACTTCCGGCGGCACCGCCATTACAGGCATCGATGTCGATCTCAAGCGCGACGGCGACTGGACCGGTTTTTCGGGCGGGGCCACCGTCAAGAACATCCCGGCCAAGGCGGCCGGCCGGGTGAAAGTGGCGAACGGCACGACGACAATCGAGCTCGCCTCCGGCCAGGCGACGGTGCAGGGCGTCAAGGCGGCGATCGCGCAGGCCTCGACGGTGACCATCGCCAATGGCGTGACGACGCTCGACCGGCTGGTGCTCAACCTCGGCGGCGGCACGGCGACGGTGACGGGCAAAGTCGCGCAGGCGCTCGACATCAACGCCAACCTGGCTCGGGTGCCGATCTCGCTCGCCAACAGTTTCTCGCCGGGTCTCGACGCGGCCGGCTCGATCTCGGGCACGGTCAAGGTGACCGGCCAGCCTTCGACCCCCTCGGTCGCCTTCAAGATCGATGCCGCCGGCGTGCAGACCTCGCAGACGCGTGGCGCCGGGCTCGGCGGCATGAATGTGTCGTCGTCGGGCACTTTTGCCGGCAACAAGCTTGCTTTCGACGCCAACATCAGCGACGGCGCCGGCCTCGGCCTCAAGGGCGGCGGCTCGGTGACGACGGCCGGCACGCCGACCTTGGCGCTCGACTTCAACGGCAAGGTGCCGTTCTCCTTCCTGGCCGCAAAGCTTGCCGCGCAAGGGCTGGCGCTCAACGGCACCGCCAATGTCGATGTGCAGGTGCGTGGTCCTGCGTCTGCGCCTGTTATCAGCGGCAAAGTCACGACATCCGGCGCGCGCCTTATCGATGCGCGCTCCGGCCTGGCGGTGAACGACATCGCCGCCGACGTCTCGATCGGCGGCGGGGTGGCCAGGATCAACAGCCTGACCGGCACGCTGTCGACGCGCGGCAAGCTGTCGGCGAGCGGCACCGTGGGCATCACGCCGGCGCAGGGCTTCCCGGCCGACCTGTCGATCAAGCTCACCGACGGCCGCTATACCGACGGCCGGGTGGTGACCGCCAATCTCGGCGGCGACCTGACCGTCAAAGGGCCGCTCGTCTCGGCGCCGGTGATTGCCGGCACGATCAGCCTGGCGAGGACGGTCATCACCGTGCCGGAACGGCTGCCGGGGTCGCTTTCGGCGTTGGATGTGAAACACAAGAACGCGCCGGCGTCCGTGCGGGCGCAGGACAAGGCGCTGCGCCCGGCGACGTCCAGCGGCAGCAGCAAGGGCGGCAGCGGCCTGACGCTCGACGTGACGGTCAATGCGCCGAACCAGATTTTCATCCAGGGCCGGGGCGTCGATGCCGAACTGGGCGGATCGCTCAAGCTGACCGGCCCGGCGTCGTCGCCGCAGGCCGTAGGCACGTTCACCTTGCAGCGTGGGCGGCTAACGATTCTCGCCAAGCGGCTGACATTCACAGAGGGTACGGTCGGGTTCCAGGGATCGCTGGTGCCTTACCTCAATCTCACAGCGACGACGACGACAAGCAGCGCCACCGTGACAATCGTGGTGTCCGGCGAGGCGACCAATCCGAAATTCAACTTCTCCTCTGTTCCGGCGCTGCCGGAGGATGAGGTGCTGGCACAGCTTATCTTCGGCCGCTCGATGTCTAACCTTTCGCCGCTGCAGATTGCCCAGCTCGCCGATGCTGCCGCGCAATTGGCAGGCGCTGGCGGCACGACCTCGCTGCTTGACAATTTGCGCAACGCCATTGGCATCGATGATCTCGACGTGACGACGGATGAGAAGGGCGGCACCGCTGTTTCTGCCGGCAAGTACCTCAATGACCGCACCTATGTGACCATACAGAAGGGCGACAAACCAGGTTCCGGCAAGGCGACGATCGACCTCAATGTCGGTCGCGGCGTTAAGCTGCGCGGAGAAGCCAACGACGCCGGCGAAGCCAAGGGCGGCGTCTTTTACGAACGCGAATATTGAGGTTGTGCCGCGCCGCATGGGCCAGGCGAACCAGGAGTCGACCGCCGGCACGGGACTCCTATCCTTATAAAATGTATTGATTTAATCGCCCCCGGCGATTTTTTTGGAAATGCGTGTCGCGCTAACAAATTTGCGTCAAGACTGTCGCTATCGCGCGAACCGGGTTGCACTCAAAGATGCACATTCCCTAACATGTTCCCACTCCACACCGTGTTTTGACATCACGGTCTGGATGCGGAATGTTACAAGGCGGAAAGCCAACAATGGGAGTAAGTCATGGCAATCTATACAAGCAACGGTGATCGCGTTCCGGATCACATCCTGAAAATGGCCGAAGAAGCCAAAACGGGCGGCGTCGACCGCCGCGAATTCCTGGCCTTGGCCAGCGTCTTCGGCGCATCGACGGCAATGGCCTACGGTATGCTTGGCCTCGCCGATCCGACCCCGGCCAGAGCCGAGGACGTGCAGGGCAAGAAGGGCGGCGTGATCAAGGTCGCGATGTCGATTAAGGATCCGAAGGATCCGCGCACCGCCGACTGGTCCGAAATCTCCAACGCGGAGCGCCAGGCGCTCGAGCCGCTGGTGAAGTACACGAAGGAATATACCTTCGCGCCTTACCTCTTGGCGAGCTGGGACATCAATGACGACGCCACCGAATACACGCTGCATGTGCGGCCGGGCGTCGAATGGAACAATGGCGACAAGTTCACCGCCGACGACGTAATCCACAATTTCACCCGCTGGGCCGACAAGTCGGTGGAAGGCAACTCGATGCCTGGCCGTCTCGGCAGCCTCGTCGACGACACGACCAAGAAGCTGCGCGAAGGCTCGGTCGTCAAGGTCGACGACATGACCGTCAAGCTCAAGCTGACCAAGCCCGACATCGCGATCATCCCGAACCTGTGTGACTATCCGGCGCTGGTCGTGCACAAGACGTTCGACGAGAAGGGCGCCAACTTCAAGAACTGCCCGATCGGCACCGGTCCGTTCGAACTCGTCTCCTACGATGTCGGCCAGAAGGTGGTCTACAAGCGCCGCACGACCGGCAAGTGGTGGCAGGGCGAGGCCTTCCTCGACGGAGTCGAGTTCATCGACTACGGCACCGACCCGGCCGCGACCGTCTCGGCTTTCGAGTCCGGCGAAGTCCAGACCAACCACGAAACGACCGCCGACTACATCAAGATCATTGCCGATGTCGGCGCTCCGGCATCGGAAGTGGTGACGGCGGCCACCGTGGTGTCGCGCTTCAACGTCACCAAGAAGCCCTATGACAACCAGAAGGTTCGTCAGGCGATGTTGCTGGCCGTCGACAACGCCACCGTGCTGCAGCTGGGCTACGGCAATGCCGGCACGCCGGCGGAAAACCACCATGTCGCGCCGATCCATCCGGAATACGTCAAGCTGCCCGAGATCAAGCGCGACATCGCCAAGGCCAAGCAGATGCTGACGGAAGCCGGCGTGATCGATTTCGAGCATGAGCTAATCAGCAACGACGAGGACTACCACAAGAACACCACGGACGCGATCGCGGCCCAGCTGCGCGAAGCCGGCATCAAGGTGAAGCGCACCGTGCTGCCGAGCTCGACCTTCTGGAACGACTGGACCAAGTACCCGTTCTCGGAAACCAACTGGAACATGCGTCCGCTTGGCATCCAGGTGATCGCCATCGCATACCGCACCGGCGAGGCCTGGAACGAGACGGCTTACTCCAACCCGGACTTCGACAAGAAGGTGAACGAGGCGCTCGGCATCGCCGATGCGGAGAAGCGCAAGGTCGTGATGAAGGATATCGAGCAGACGCTGCAGGATTCCGGCATCATCATCCAGCCTTACTGGCGCAAGCTCTACATCAACATCAAGCCCGAGGTGAAGAACCACTCGATGCACCCCACCTACGAGCACGACTTCGGCAAGGTCTGGCTCGATAAGGCGTGACCCATGGTGCGATGAATGCGAGGGGCGACAGCCCCTCGTATTTGCAGCTTCGTCGCCGTTGCATATTCTGCAACGGTGGCGGGGCGTCATCGGCTTTTCGAAACAGGGTTGAACGTATCTGACCCCAACCCGGCCGGCAGGGGGGCATAAGTGTTCTCATTCATTGCCAGACGCATCGGCACGATACTTCTCACGATGCTGTGCTTGACGCTGGTCGTCTTCTTCCTCGTCAATCTCGAGCCCAATCTGAAGAAGCTCGCGATCAGTCAGACCGAGATGCACACGCCCGCCGACCAACTGGAAAGCTGGCTGGTCAATCACGGCTACCGCCAGAACTTCTTCCTGCGCTATGGCCAGTGGCTGGGCGTCCTCCCCAAGCATCCGATCACCGATCCGGCGACCGGCAAGACGACGCAGCGCTTTTCCTTCTGCAACGATCCGACGGAGCCGAAATTCTCCGGCGTGTTGCAGGGGGACTTCGGCTGCTCGACCAAATTCAAGACGACCGTCGCGGCGAAGCTCTTTCCAGCGCTCGGCGCCACAGGCTTGTTGATGTTCTGGGTTCTGGCGGTGATGGTGCCGATCTCGCTGCTCATCGGCATTCTTGCCGGCATGCGCGAAGGGTCGCGCACGGACCGGACATTGTCCGTCGCCTCGATCGCCTCGACGGCAACACCCGAATATGTCTCGGGCGTCATCTTCACCGTCATCTTCGCATCCTGGCTCGGCTGGCTGAACGGTTCGGCCGCGTCCGCTAGCCAGGGCATCACCTTCTACAATTTCACGCTGCCGGTGATCACGCTGGCGATCTACGGCATAGGCTATATCGCGCGCATGACACGCGCCTCGATGGTCGAGGTGATGACGCAGCAATATATCCGCACCGCCCGGCTGAAGGGTCTGTCCTTCAGCAGCGTGGTCATCAAACATGCCTTGCGCAACGCGCTGATCGCGCCCTTCACCGTCATCATGCTGCAGTTCCCGTGGTTGCTCACCGGGGTCGTCATCGTAGAGGTGATGTTCCGCTACCAGGGGTTTGGCTACACGCTGGTCGAAGCCGCCGGCAACAACGACATCGATCTGCTGCTAGGCTGCTCGCTGGTCTCGGTGTTCATCGTGCTGATCACGCAACTCATTTCCGATGTCGGCTACGCGTTTCTCAATCCGCGTATCAGGGTTCAGTAGGGGCAGGGCCGATGCAAACGGAATATATCAGCGCCTTCGACGTCGTCATTGGCGTGCTCTGGCGGTTCTGGCCGGTGTGGGTGGCACTCATCCTGGTGATGGGGACCAGCTTTACCTACAAGAAGCGGCTCGGCCTCTATGGCCAGCTCTTCGACAGCGGCGTCGGCATTGCCGGCGTCTTCATCTGCCTGTTCTGGCTGTTCACGGCGATCTTCGCCTCGACCATCTCGCCCTTCGACCCACTGGCGCAGGTTTCGGTGATGAAGGACACGCTGCCCGGCGCAGTCGAGCCAGCCTCGAAGCTCGTCTATTATTTCGGTGGCGACAAGCTCGCCCGCGACGTGTTCTCGCGCATGGTTTATGGCAGCCAAATCGTGCTGATCATCGCGCCGGCCGCCACCGGCTTCGCGCTGATGGTCGGCATCACGCTTGGCCTGCCGGCCGGCTACTATGGCGGAAAGATCGACACGCTCTTGTCCTTCCTCGCCAATCTGGTGCTGGCCTTCCCGGTGATCCTTCTGTTCTATCTGCTGGTGACGCCGGGCATCATGGACACGCCGATCCCCTATGCGATGGCGGGATTGTTCTTTCTGTTCCCGATCATCTTCTTCTGCGTGCTGTTCTGGACCCGCTACAAGAACCGTCCGGACCGGCTCTATATCCTGCTCGGCATCACTCTGGTGGTCGGTGGCTGGATCTATGCAGGCCTGGTCTTCGACAGGGATCCGCTGCATATCGTCCATATTGATCCAAACCAGCTCAACATCTTCGTGGCGGTGGTGTTCGCCTCCAGCCCCGGCGTGTTCCGCATCGTGCGCGGCCTGACCATGGACATCAAGACGCGCGACTATGTGGCGGCAGCCCAGACACGCGGTGAATCGCCCTGGTACATCATGCTGTGGGAGATCCTGCCCAATGCGCGCGGTCCGCTGATCGTCGATGCCTGCCTGCGCATCGGCTACACGACGATCCTGCTCGGAACGCTCGGCTATTTCGGCCTGGGCCTGGCGCCGGAAAGCCCCGACTGGGGCACCGCGATCAAGGACGCCAGCCGGCTCTTGCGTTCCTTCATCCATCCGGCGCTGCCGCCGACGATCGCCCTGATGTCGTTCGTGCTGGGGCTGAACCTTCTGGCGGACTCGCTGCGCGAACAGTCGATGAAGGATTGATGGCGAGGGCTCAGGCCCTACCTGCTGGAACAATTTAGGATTGGAGCGACCCATGAACGAGGCAGTTCGAGATCCGGCTCAACCTATCATCGAGATCGAGAACCTCTCGATCTCCTTCTTCACCCGCAAGGGCGAGATACCGGCGGTGATGGATTTCTCCTGCACGGTCATGCCCGGCGAGGCGATGGGCATCGTCGGCGAGTCCGGCTGCGGCAAGTCGACCGTGTCGCTCGGTATCATGCGCGACCTCTCCAACATCGGGAAGATCGTAGGTGGGCGTATCAAGTTCCAGGGCAGGGACATGGGCGAGATGTCCAACGAGGAGCTTCGCGCCATCCGCGGCAACAAGGTCGCCATGATCTATCAGGAGCCGATGGCGAGCCTCAATCCGGCGATGAAGATCGGACAGCAGCTGATGGAAGTGCCGCTGATCCACGACAAGGTGTCGAAGGAAGAGGCGCATAGCCGCGCATTGGAGATGGTGCGGGCGGTGAAGCTGCCCGATCCGGAGCGCATGATGCGCTCCTATCCGCACCAGCTTTCCGGCGGCCAGCAGCAGCGCATCGTGATTGCCATGGCGCTGCTGTCGAGACCGGCGCTGCTTCTGCTCGACGAGCCGACCACCGCGCTCGACGTCACCGTCGAGGCCGGCATCGTCGAGCTGGTCAAGGGGCTCGGCGAGAAGTTCGGCACCTCCATGATCTTCGTGTCGCACAATCTCGGCCTGATCCTGGAGACCTGCGACCGCATCACGGTGATGTATTCCGGCGAGGCGGTCGAGACCGGCAAGATCGAGGACGTGTTCGACCGGATGCGCCATCCCTATACGCAAGGGCTGTTCCGCTCGATCCCGCTGCCCGGCGCCGATAAGAATTCGCGGCCGCTGATCTCCATTCCCGGACAGTTGCCGCTGCCGCATGAACGTCCGAAGGGCTGCAATTTCGGGCCCCGCTGCCACCATTTCGTCGAGGGCGTCTGCAACGCGGCGGAAATCCCGATGGTCCCGGTCGAGGGCCATGAGGGGCATTTCTCGCGCTGCGTGCGCTTCAACGAGATCGACTGGGAGGCGCTGCCGCCCGGTGCCAAGAAGGTCAACGAGAAGGTCGAGCCCGGCGCGCCGGTGCTGAAGATCCAGGATCTCAAGAAATACTACAAGGTCGGCGGCAGCGAAGTGTTCGGCTCGAGCGAAGGCCGCGTCGTCAAGGCCAATGAGACGATCTCGTTCACAGCGCGCGAATCCGAGACGGTGGCGATCGTCGGCGAGTCCGGCTGCGGGAAGTCGACGCTGGCCAAGGTGCTGCTGGGCCTCGAGACCGCCAGCTCCGGCACCGTGACTTTGGCCAACAAGGAAATCCAGTCGACGGGCATCGAGAGCCGCGGCGTCGACACCGTGTCGTCGATCCAGATGGTGTTCCAGAACCCGTTCGACACGCTGAACCCGAGCCACACGGTCGGCTCGCAGATCATCCGCACGCTGGAAAAGTTCAAAGTCGGCAAGAATGTCGCCGAGCGGCGCCAGCGCATGCTGGAGCTGCTCGACCTGGTGAAGCTGCCCAGAGCCTTCGAAACCCGCAAGCCGCGCCAGCTTTCGGGCGGCCAGAAGCAGCGCATCGGCGTGGCCCGCGCTTTCGCCGGCGACGCCAAGGTGGTGGTGGCCGACGAGCCGGTCTCGGCGCTCGACGTCTCGGTGCAGGCGGCGGTGACCGAGCTGTTGATGGACATCCAGCGCAAGAACAAGACGACGATGCTGTTCATCAGCCACGATTTGTCGGTGGTGCGCTACATCGCCGACCGCGTCGTCGTGATGTATCTCGGCTATATCGTCGAGCAGGGCACGACCGACCAGATATTCTCGCCGCCTTACCATCCCTATACCGAGGCGCTGCTGTCGGCGATCCCGATCGCTGACACCAGCGTGGTCAAGAAGCACATCGTGCTGGAAGGCGACATCCCGTCGGCGATGAACCCGCCGACCGGCTGCCCGTTCCAGACTCGTTGCGGCTACAAGAAGCTGGTGCCGGACAATCTGTGCGAGACGAAAGTGCCACCGGTGAAGAATCTCGGCGGCGGCCATACGAGCCTGTGCTGGCTTTCGGACGACGTGCTGGCCAAGATGGAGCCGGTCATCAAGTTCGACAAAGAGCATGCGGCGCGTGAGGGCGTGCCGGACGATGCGTCGCATGGCGAGGGGCCGGGCTTTGCCGGTTCGCCGCCGCAGCGACCGGATGGCAAAAACGCCAGTGCGGAAGCCGACGCGACCGGAGAGGGCGTCGAGGATAACGACGCCGTGCTCAAGGCCCGCCGCCACGAAGTGCGCGACGAGGATTCGGAAACCGGTGTCGCAAGACCGAAGGACACGACAAGGCGGCACTAGACAAGGCGAAGGATCAGGTGCCGCACTGCCGTAGCTGCGCTGCGTAGTCGCGGGCCATCTGGTCGGTGGCGCGTGCGTAGCTTTGGACGCCGGCATCACCGCGATTACCGCGGCCATAGGCGGTCCAGCCGAGATAATAGGCCAGATAGAGATTGTAGGTGTCGTTGCGCGCGACACCGAAAGTGTCGGCGGTCTTGGAGTGGTACCAGCCGACGAAATCGATGGCGTCGGCAAAGCGCGTTCGGCGCGCCGCCCAGTTGCCGGTCTCACTTTGATATTGCGACCAGGTGCCGTCGAGCGCCTGCGAGTAGCCGGTGGCGCTCGAGACGTGTGTCCACGGGATGAAGCCGAGCAGCTTGGTGCGCGGCGGGCGGGCATTGCTCTTGAACCCGGATTCCTTGCGAACCGTGGCCATCAGCACGGGAACGGGAATGCCGTATTTCTGCTCGGTCCGCTCGGCGGCGGACTGCCAGTTGTCGAACCAGCCGTCATTCTGGTCGAAGACGGCGCAGACATTGTTGATATGGCTGGGGGCCGTCGCGCAGGCCGAAAGCGCCAGCAGCACGGAAACAGCGACAATTTTACTAAAACTCGACCTACGCATTGGAAGACGAATAGGCCGAAATCATAAAAGGAGTCTTGCGCGGTTCCTTAACGAGGACGCGGGCAGCGCGAAGAGTCGAGTATCGATATTCCGACTATGTACGTCGCTATCCTTTCCATCGATTTTCAAAAATGCCGCCTAGGCTAAAATCACGCCGGCAAATGGCGAATTCATGATAGCTCATGCGATAAGCCGGCGCTCTGATGCGCGCATGAGCGAACCAAGACGCAAGCGCGGCGCCGAGCGCACCAGCAACCGCGGGCCGGCCGCCATCCCGCAACTGCCGCCGCGGCGGGTGGAGAATCCCTATCCGCCGATGGCGATGCTCTCGGCCGACCAGATCGAGGCGATCCACCACGCATCGATGCATATCCTGGAGAATTTCGGCATCGAGGTGATGAGCCCTCGAGCGCTGTCGCTGTTCCAGCGCGCCGGCGCCAGGGTCGACCACGGGTCGATGAATGTGCGCATCGACCGAGGCATGGTCGAAGAGGCGTTGACGTCGACGCGCAGCAGCTACACGCTTATCCCGCGCAATCCGGCTCGAGCCATCCATCTCGGCGGCAGCACGATCAACTTTACGCTGGTGGCCGGACCGCCCAATGTTCATGACATGGAGCGAGGCCGCCGCGCCGGCAACATGCCGGACTATCAGGATCTCGTGCGGCTGGCGCAGCATTTCAACTGTATCCACATGCTCGGAAATCAGGTCTGCGCGCCGATCGAGCTGCCGGCGAACACTAGGCACATGGACACCTATTTCGCCAATCTGACGCTGACCGACAAATGCTTCCATGTCTCGGCGATCGGGCGGGGCAGGGCGCTGGACGGCATCGAGATGATGGCGATCGCGCGCGGACTGACGCTGGATGAGATGGCGCGGGACCCTGGCGTCACCACCATCATTTCGGTCAACTCGCCGCGCCGCTTCGACGAGATGATGGCGGAGGGGCTGATGACCATGGCCGAATACGGCCAGTCGGTGGCGGTGACGCCGTTCACGCTGATGGGCGCGATGAGTCCGGTAACGCTCGCAGGTGCTTTGGCGCAGCAGAACGCCGAGGCGCTGTTTGGCATCGTGCTGACGCAACTGGTGCGTCCCGGCGCGCCGGTGATGTATGGCGCCTTCACCTCCAATGTCGACATGAAGTCGGGCGCGCCGGCCTTCGGCACGCCGGAGAACACCAAGGCCAACATCGCTTCCGGGCAGTTGGCGCGGCGCTATAATCTACCCTATCGCACCACGCCGGGCTCGGCCTCCAATGCCGCCGATGCGCAGGGCGCCTATGAGACGATGATGGCGCTGTGGGGCGCGGTGCTCGGCCACGGCAATCTCATCTACCATGCCGCCGGCTGGCAGGAGGGCGGACTGACGGCCTCGTTCGAAAAGCTCATCATCGATGTCGAGATGATCCAGCACATGATGGAATTCCTGCGGCCGATCGTCGTCGACGAGGCGGAGCTTGCGGTCGAGGCGCTGGGCGCGGTGCCGACAGGGGGCCATTTCTTCGGCGAGCCGCACACGCTGGAGCGCTACGCCACCGCCTTCTACCAGCCGATGCTTTCCAACTGGCAGAATTACGAGGCCTGGCAGGAAGCCGGTGCGCTCGACACGACGGCGCGCGCGACCAGGCTTTGGAAGAAGGCGCTGGAGGAATATGTCCAGCCGGCCATGGACCCTGCCGTGCGCGAGGCGCTCGAAGCCTATATGGCCCGCCGCAAGGAAGCGATCGGGCAAGGCGAGCCGTGAGGGAACAGCTTACCAACCTCAATCATTTCAATCTCTCAACTCACTGAACCAACGAGAAAACCCATGAAGTCGCATGCAAAGGTCGTGGTCATCGGCGGCGGTGTCGTCGGATGCTCCGTGCTGTTTCATCTTGCACGCCACGGCTGGACCGATGTCGTGCTTCTGGAGCGCGACGAGCTGACTTCCGGTTCGACATGGCATGCGGCCGGCGGCATGCACACGATCAATGGCGATCCCAACGTCGCCAAGCTGCAGAAATACACGATTTCGCTCTACAAGGAGATCGAGGAACTCTCAGGACAGGCGACCGGCGTGCATCTGACCGGCGGCGTGCTTCTGGCGGCCACCGAGGCACGAATGGACTGGCTGCGCGGCGTGGTGTCGAAGGGCCGCTATCTCGGCATCGACCTCGAGGTGATCTCGGCCAAGGAAGCGGCGGAATTGATGCCGCTCATCGATCCGAAGCAATTCGTCGGCGCGGTGCGCAACAAGGAGGACGGCCATCTCGATCCGTCCGGCGTGACGCATGCCTATGCCAAGGCCGCGCGGAAACTGGGTGCGGAACTGGAACGCTTCACCAAGGTCGAGGACATCGTGCGCCGGCCGGACGGACTGTGGCGCGTCATCACCAACAAGGGCGATGTCATTGCCGAGCATGTCGTCAATGCCGGCGGGCTCTGGGCGCGCGAGGTCGGCCGCATGGTCGGGCTTGAACTGCCGGTGCTGGCCATGGAGCACATGTACCTGATCACCGAGGATATGCCGGAGGTCGCCGAGTGGAACAAGAAGACCGGCACCGAGATCATCCACGCGGTCGACTTCGACGGCGAGCTCTATCTGCGCCAGGAGCGCGGGGGCATGCTGATGGGCACCTACGAGAAGGCCAACAAGGTCTGGTCGGAATTCCAGACGCCGTGGAATTTCGGCCACGAATTGCTGGAACCGGACATCGACCGCATCGCGCCGTCGCTGGAAGTCGGCTTCCGCCATTTCCCGGCCTTCCAGAAGACCGGCATCAAGCAGATCATCAACGGTCCCTTCACCTTCGCGCCGGACGGCAATCCGCTGGTCGGGCCGGTGCGCGGCCTGCCGGGCTTCTGGGTCGCCTGCGGCGTCATGGCCGGATTCAGCCAGGGCGGCGGCGTCGGTCTGGCGCTCTCCAACTGGATGATCGAGGGGGACCCCGGCGCCGACATCTGGGCCATGGACGTGGCTCGCTATGGCGACTGGGCGACGATGGCCTATACCAACGCCAAGGTGCGGGAGAATTATTCGCGCCGCTTCTCGATCCGCTTTCCCAATGAGGAACTGCCGGCGGGGCGTCCACTCAAGACGACGCCTCTCTACGACGTGCTTGCCGTCAGGGGCGCGCAATGGGGCGTGTCCTACGGGCTCGAGGTACCGCTCTGGTATGCACCGGACGGCGTCAGGGACGAGTTTTCCTGGCGGCGTTCGACTGACTTCGAGCATGTCGGCCGGGAAGTCGCGGCGGTGCGCAGCGGCGTCGGTCTTTCTGAAATTTCGAACTTCGCCAAATACAAGGTGGCGGGCGCAGGCGCGGCTCGATGGCTCGACCGCATATTCGCCTGCAAGTTGCCCAAGCGCGACCGCATGACGCTTGCGCCTATGCTGAAGGACGACGGCAAGCTGATCGGCGATTTCACTTTGGCCAATGTCGATGACCGTGAGTGGTTCATCGCCGGATCCGGCATTGCCGAGCAATATCACATGCGCTGGTTCGAGGCGCATCTGCCCAAGGATGGCTCGGTACGGATCGAGGCGCTAGGGCAGAGGCTCACCGGCCTTGCGATTGCCGGTCCTAAGGCGAGGGAGGTGCTGGCCAAGGTGACCCGCGCCGATGTTTCCAACGCGGCGTTCCCCTTCATGGCGGTTGCGCGCATGGATATCGGCATGGCGCCATGTCTTGTCGGCCGCGTCAGCTACACCGGCGATCTTGGCTACGAGATCTGGGTGGCGCCGGAATACCAGCGCGCCGCCTACCAGGCGCTGGTCCAAGCGGGCGAAGAGTTCGGCATCAGCCTGTTCGGCTCACGCGCGCTCAACGCGCTGAGGCTCGAGAAGAACTACGGCTCATGGGCGCGCGAGTACCGGCCGATTTACGGACCGGTCGAGGCCGGGCTCGACCGCTTCGTCGCCTATGGCAAGGATGCCGATTTCATCGGCAAGCAGGCAGCACTTGCGGAGCGCAGCGAGGGCGGCAAGCTTCGGCTGCGCAGCTTCATTGTCGATGCCACCGATGCCGACGTGATCGGCGACGAGGCGATCTGGCATGGCGGCGTCGTGCGCGGCTGGGTCACGTCGGGCGGCTATGCGCATCATGCGAAGAAATCGGTCGCGATGGGCTATGTGCCGAAGGAGATCGCCGACAGGCCGGACGGTTTCGAGATCGAGATCCTCGGGAAGCGCCATGGGGCACGCATCCAGGCGGCGCCGCTATTCGACGCCAATTTCGAGCGGATGCGCGGCTAGAGCAATTCCAGGAAAAGTGCGAAGCGGTTTTCCGTCCGGAATTGCGTCAGAACAAAAAAGCCTCCTGGCGCTCAGCCTGCCATCAGGCCTCGGCGCTGTCGCGATTGTCCAGGGCGAAGGCGCCCGAACCGGCAAAGAACAGATAGAGGAAGACGAAGCAGAACAGGATGGCTGCGTCGCCGCCGTTGTTGGACGGGAAGAAGTCGCGCGGGAAGTGCGCCATGAAATAGGCGATCGCCATTTCGCCGGCGAGCAGGAAGGCGACCGGGCGGGTGAACAGACCGAGCGCCAAAAGGATGCCGCCTGCGAATTCGAGGATACCTGCAGCCGTCGTCAGGCCGGTGAGGGCGTGCGGCTGGGCGCTTACCGGGAAGTTGAACAGCTTCTGCGAACCATGTTCGACGAACTGCAGGGCGGTCATGATGCGCAACACGCCCAGCGCTTGGGGGCGGTACTGAGCAAGGGTTTCGAAAAGCTTCATCTAAAACTCCATTCCACCTGCCCAGGCCGGCCATAGATCATCGCCCGCCGATGAGCCACTCACTTCCCCTTGGCTGTCTTTCAACAATCTGTGAGTGCAAATGGTTTCAGCTCTCAGAAAGATTCCCGTCATGGTTGAATTGTTATTCTTATGGTTGTATTAGTTGGCGGACGTTATCAACCCACGCGAGCTTCATTGCCATGAGAAAAGTCGTCATCAGCCTGGTCGCAATCCTTGCAGGGAACAGCTTCGCCGTAGCCGCGGACGGAGGCTGCGAAGCCTTCAGATGGCCGGTTGCTCGCGAGCAGGCCTTGTTCCCAGAGGCGCCGGCAGCCCAATCCGGCGTTGAGCTGACTATCGGACAAGCCGTGGATTTCTCGCTTGAAGCTGCCGACATGGTCAGCTTTGAAGTTCCGCCGCAACGCGCACCGGCAGCCGGCACCTTCGGCGCGACGGCCAGTGTGACCGTGCCGCAAGATGCGGAGCTCCAGGTCACCGTATCCGACGAGGCTTGGATCGATGTCGTGCAGGACGGCCGTTCCGTGAAATCGGCGGGCGTGAGCGGCGTCAAAACCTGCCCAGGCATCCGCAAAAGCGTGCGCTTCAAGCTGACCGCCGGTCCGGCCACGTTGCAGTTCAGCGGCGCGAAGAAGCCTGACCTGAAGGTGGCGGTGCTGACGCCGGAATGATCCGGCGCCAGCCAGCCGGTAACTGATGCTACCGCACCGGCGCCAGCAGGGCGAAATACGCGCCTTGCGGGTCCTGGCACTGGATGATCCACTGGCCGCTCGGCACGTCCATCGGCCCCATGATGATCTTGCCCCCATTGTCGGTGACGCGCGTGGCCGCGGCATCTATGGCGTCGACGTTGAAATAGAACTGCCAGACGGGAACCGGGATCTGCGGCGGCTTGTTCATGATGCCGCCGCCGGATTCGGCGCCGGCGCTGAAGGTTTTGTAGGTACCCATCTCGCCCATGTCGAACTCGCCGGCGCTCTCCCAGCCGAACTGGCTGGAATAGAAATCGAAGGCGGCTTTCCAGTCCGACGTATAGAGCTCATGCCAGCCGACATGGCCTAGCGTGGTCGCCGGCACCGGCGGCTGTTCAGGCTGGTTGGGCTGCAAGAACATGAAGGCAGCCCCCTGCGGGTCGGCAACGACGGCGAAGCGACCGACGCCCGGAATATCGTCGGGCGCTCGGTGCACATTACCGCCGGCGTCCTTGAGCGCCTGCGTCGAGGCGTCGACATCCTTGGTGTAGATGTAGCCCATCCAGGCCGGCGGCATGCCCATCTTGGCGGGTTCTTCCGGCATCGTCATCAGTCCCCCGACGCCGCGCACGGCGGAGTTCACGACGATGTAGCGGGGCACGCCAGGCGCCTTGTCGAAGGGCTCGGCCTTCCAGCCGACCACGGCCGCGTAAAAAGCCTCGGCGGCGTCGAGGTCGGTGGTCATCAGTTCGTACCAGAAGAAAGGTTGTGGGATTTCGGCATGGTCGGTCTCCTCACCGGTTCAGGCAGCGATCGCGGTTCGATCCGTCGTAGGACGATCCTCGCGACAGAAATCCGACATGGGCCGAAAATCCCGGTCGGCAAGGCGCTTCGCTCCTGATCTTGCATAGCCCACTGTTTTCGACTTTGCTGCCGTCAAAGAGGGGTTCGCGTTTTCCATGCGCCAGATGTCGCTCACGCCCGAGCTTGTCGCTCTTTGCCATCGCGAGGAGATCGATCCCGGTCCGAGCGGGGAGTGGACGCAGCTCGGCGACGATGATTTCGGCGCGCTCGCCACGCGTCTTGCCGGCGAAGCCGATGAGGGGCCACTCTAGGTGTTCGCCTATGGCTCGCTGATCTGGAAACCGGCCTTCGAGTCCGTCGAGCAGCAGCGCGCTTCGGCGCATGGCTGGCATCGGTCGTTCTGCCTGGATATCGTGCGCTGGAGAGGCAGCGCCGCGCAGCCGGGGCTGATGATGGCTCTAGAACGCGGCGGGCGTTGCGACGGCGTCATCTACCGCCTACCGGAGGGCGAAAAGCCGGCCCAGATCGAGAGACTGCTGCGACGCGAGATCGACGATCACGAAGCCGTTGTCTCCGTCAGGTGGGTTCCGGTGCGCGCGGCGCAGGGCCGGCTGCGGGCGCTGGGCTTCTGGGTCGGCGTGACAGGCAGGGGGACGTCGCTAGGACAGCCGCTGGAGAAGGTGGCTTGGGTGCTGGCGCGCGCGTGCGGCCATGTCGGCTCGGGCGCGGAATATCTCTACAACACCGTCAGCCACCTCGAGACCTTCGGCATCCATGACCGCAACCTGTGGCGCCTGCAGCAACTGGTGGCGGACGAGATCCGGTCGATCCATACCACAGGATCGCAAATCGTGACGCAGCAGAGAATATCGAGGCGGTTATAATATGACTACATTTGTCATGTTTTTGCGCAATCATTACAGTGGCTTGGCCGAAAATTGACCAATTGATAAAAAAATAAAACGTGCTAGCCTTCCCCAAAACGACAACAAGGGGAACTGGAATGGCGAATGGTCATTTCATCGAAGGCATTGCCGGCGGCCGGCTGTCCTCCGAGCAATATGCCGACAATTTTTCCGACCTGCACCCGCCGCTCGATCACCACGAGGCGCTGGTCGAATCCGACCGCTGCTATTTCTGCTATGACGCGCCGTGCATGAACGCGTGCCCGACGTCGATCGACATCCCGCTGTTCATCCGTCAGATTGCCACCGGCAATCCGCTGGGCTCGGCCAAGACGATCTTCGACCAGAACATCCTTGGCGGCATGTGCGCCCGCGTCTGCCCGACCGAGACGCTGTGCGAAGAGGTCTGCGTGCGCGAGGTGGCGGAAGGCAAGCCGGTGCAGATCGGACGGCTGCAGCGATACGCCACCGATGTCGCCATGAGCGAGGGCAAGCAGTTCTACAAGCGCGCCGAGGCGACCGGGAAGACAGTCGCCGTGGTCGGCGCCGGGCCGGCGGGGCTTGCGGCAGCGCATCGTCTTGCCCGCCATGGCCATGACGTGACGATCCTGGAGGCGCGGCCGAAGGCCGGCGGCCTCAATGAATATGGCATCGCCGCCTATAAGAGCGTCGATGATTTCGCCCAGGCTGAAGTGGACTACGTGACTTCGATCGGCGGCATCGACATCCAGAACGGCAAGGCGCTCGGCCGCGACTTCCAGCTTGGCGATCTGATGCGCAACTATGACGCGGTGTTCCTCGGCATGGGGCTTGGCGGCGTCAATGCGTTGCGCGCCGAGGGCGAGGACGCCGACGGCGTTGCCAATGCGGTCGAGTTCATCGCCGAGCTTCGCCAGGCAAGCGACCTCTCCAGCCTGCCGGTCGGCCGGCGCGTCGTTGTCATCGGCGGTGGCATGACGGCGATCGATGCCGCCGTGCAATCGAAGCTGCTCGGCGCCGAAGAGGTGACAATCTGCTACCGGCGCGGCCAAGAGCACATGAATGCTTCGGAGTTCGAGCAGGATCTGGCCGCCGCCAACGGCGTCACCATCCGCCACTGGCTGCAGCCGAAGCGCGTCATTGCCGAGAACGGCAAGGTCTCGGCAATCGAACTCGAATACACGGCGATGAATGGCGACAAGCTTGCCGGCACCGGAGAAACGCTGCGGCTCAATGCCGATCAGGTGTTCAAGGCGATCGGCCAGAGCTTCGTGCCGGCGCATCTCAACGGCAGCGCGGAGGCGATCGAACTCGAAGGCGGCCGTATCAAGGTCGATGCGGAAGGGCGCACCTCGCTGGCAAAAGTCTGGGCAGGCGGCGACTGTATCTTCGGCGGCGACGATTTGACCGTATCGGCGGTGGCGCAAGGGCGCGATGCTGCCGAGAGCATCCACCGGGCACTGGCCTCTAACGGGAGGGCATGAGCATGGCAGACATCCGCAACAATTTCATAGGCATCAAGTCGCCCAATCCGTTCTGGCTGGCGTCTGCGCCGCCGACGGACAAGGCCTATAATGTCGAGCGCGCCTTCAAGGCGGGCTGGGGCGGCGTGGTGTGGAAGACGCTTGGTGAAGAGGGCCCGCCGGTCGTCAACGTCAACGGTCCGCGCTACGGCGCGATCTGGGGCGCCGATCGCCGCCTGCTCGGTCTGAATAACATCGAGCTGATCACCGACCGCGACCTGCAGACCAACCTGCGCGAGATGAAGCAGGTCAAGATGAACTGGCCGGACCGGGCGCTCATCGCTTCGATCATGGTGCCTTGCGTGGAGGAGAGCTGGAAGGCGATCCTGCCGCTGGTGGAGGAGACTGGCGCCGACGGCATCGAGCTCAATTTCGGCTGCCCGCACGGAATGAGCGAACGCGGCATGGGCTCGGCGGTCGGCCAGGTGCCAGAATATATCGAGATGGTGGTGCGCTGGTGCAAGCAGTACACGCGCATGCCCGTCATCACCAAGCTGACGCCCAACATCACCGACATCCGCAAGCCCGCGCGAGCCGCGCATGCCGGCGGCACCGACGCGGTATCGCTGATCAACACGATCAACTCGATCACTGGCGTCGATCTCGACAGTTTCGCGCCGCAGCCGACCATCGACGGCAAGGGCTCGCATGGCGGCTATTGCGGCCCGGCGGTGAAGCCGATCGCGATGAACATGGTGGCTGAGATCGCGCGCGATCCGGAGACGCATGGCCTGCCGATCTCGGGCATCGGCGGCATTACCACCTCGCGCGACGCCGCCGAATTCATGGCGCTCGGCGCCGGTAATGTCCAGGTCTGCACCGCGGCCATGACCTATGGCTTCAAGATCGTGCAGGAGATGATCGCAGGCTTGGAGAATTGGATGGACGAGAAAGGCCACGCGTCGCTCTCCGACATCATCGGCCGCGCCACGCCCAACGTCACCGACTGGCAGTATCTCAACCTCAACTACGTCGCCAAGGCGCATATCGACCAGGATGCCTGCATCAAATGCGGCCGCTGCCACATCGCCTGCGAGGACACTTCGCACCAGGCGATCACCAGCATGGTCAATGGCGTCAGGCATTTCGAGGTGATCGAGGCCGAATGCGTCGGCTGCAATCTGTGCGTCAATGTCTGCCCGGTCGAAGGCTGCATCACCATGGAGCCGCTGGCCGCCGGCGTGCTGGACCAGCGCACCGGCAAGCCGGTATCGCCGATCTACGCCAACTGGACGACGCACCCCAACAATCCGATGGCCAAGGTGGCTGCGGAATAAGCTTGGGTTCCTCGCCCCACGAGAGTGGGGAGAGGTGGCCCGGGGAAGCCGGGGTGGAAAGGGGACTCGCGGCGGTTGGACACCGCTGAGGCCCCGGACTGTCTTTATCTTTCTTGCGCCTAGTCCCCGGCCGGTTTTGGCTTCGCAGAGGGCCTCCCCTCTCCGTGGCGGCGGGGGCGGGGCGCCGCCCCCCCCCCCGGGGGGGGGGGGGGGGGGAAAAAAAAAACGCCGGGCGCCAATATAAAAAAAAACCCCCCCAAGCAAAGGCCCACCCCCAACCAAAAAAACCCAAA